>NZ_JBDGLI010000006.1:71792-299007 GCF_057655955.1 Pseudomonas sp. Soil_N_39 | reverse complement strand
CGCGGCTAACCCGGCATCCATGCCGGGTTGCCCACTGCGCAATACCTTCGTTCAGCCAGCGTGGTTAACGGGGCGCCGAGATCAACGTCCACCCCGAGGCGGCCTGATAGCCGACCTGGTTCCTGGTGGGACCGCGCTCCCCCTGTGGGAGCGGGCTTGCTCGCGAAAGCGGCCTGACAGCCGGCCTGTCTCTCGGGTTGTACCCCGATCCAATTGTGGGAGCGAGCTTGCTCGCGAAGGCGGCCTTACAGCCGGCCAATCTCTCCGGTTGTACCCCGATCCAATTGTGGGAGCGAGCTTGCTCGCGATGACGGCAGCCAGTACAACTTGGTTGTAACTGGACTACCGCTATCGCGAGCAAGCTCGCTCCCACATGGGGTAGTCGGGCTTCTCTTAGGTCTCGGCTTGCATCATGAGTGCCTACCTCACCTCAACCACATCCAACGCCCGATTCGCCAGCAACTGGCTCAGCTCGATCATCTGCTGGACCCCCAGCGCGATATTCCGTCGCGAGCCCTTCAGGTCGAATGCCAGGTCGCTGACCATGGCGTTGGCCGAGGCCAGGGTTTCGCTGAGGTTGGCGAGCAGGCATTCGGCGTCGATGTTGGGGGCGATGATGAAAAGGGTGTCGGGTTTGTCAGAGGTTTCCTTGTCGGTTTTCGGCTTGAGGTAATAGTCCAGGGCGCGGGTGGCCGCATCGTCGAGTTTTTTGGCGTTGGCCGATTGGCTGCGGGAGACGTGATCGTCTGGGGGATTTTGCGTGTTCTTCGGCATTCTATTGGATCCTTGAAGTTGAGCCACCACTCACTCGCGACTAAACGAGGGGTGGCAGCTGTACGCAGGTTAGTCGACCGGGGATCCAAGAAACCGGCGCGCCCGAGGGCGCCCTGCGCACAACTACCATCAAGTGCAGGAATAGAAGTACCTGACTGAATGGAGCAATGAGCACCTTGGAATACCGAGCGACTAAACCCGATCACTGATGGGCAGTGACAGGATCAAAAGTACCGATGGGCCCCAAGGCGGACAAGCCGGCGGATTCTGGCGTAGTTGTAGGCAGAGGCGCAAGAAAACGTAGCCTTGCGTCGCACATTTGAAGGACGGACTTGGAGCCTTTTCCTAGGGACGTGTAGGGCGAATTCCCCATGTGATCAGCAGGGTCATCAGATATGGAGTCAAGCTCCTGTGGCGAGGGGATTTATCCCCGTTGGGCTGCGTAGCAGCCCCTAAGTGGCTAGTGCACCTTGGGGTGGAATTTAGGACCGCTTCGCGCCCCAGCGGGGATAAATCCCCTCACCACAGTGAATCAAATGAGGCTTAAGTGAGGCGTATTGCATATTTATGCAAAACAGCATTTGTCTTCCGCAAAAAGAACAAGCATCATGCGCGTTATGCAAAAACGCAACGTTTCTACCGTATTAAGAGCATTGCTCGATCAGCACGGGATCTCCCCCACGGAGCTTCACCGGCGTACCGGCGTGCCTCAGTCCACTCTCTCGCGGATTCTTAGCGGCAAGATTGTCGACCCTTCGGATAAACACATCTCGAAGATCGCCGAATATTTTGCCGTGAGCACCGACCAGTTGCGCGGGCGCGCGGACGTTGGGCCCGCTGGCAATGCCCGCCGCGACGAGCCGCATTCCGAACTCAAGGACATAAGCCTGTGGGACGACGAAACACCCGTCGAAGAAGACGAAGTGTCGGTCCCTTTTCTGCGCGAGGTTGAATTGGCTGCTGGATCAGGAAGATTCGTCATCGAGGAAAGCGAGCGCTCCAGCCTGCGCTTCGGCAAGCGCAGCCTGCGCCATAACGGCGTGCAGTTCGACCAGGCCAAGTGCGTGACCGTTCGCGGCAACAGCATGTTGCCGGTGCTGCGAGACGGCGCCACGGTCGGGGTCAACGCAGGCAAGTGCGGTATCGGCGACATCGTCGACGGTGATCTCTACGCCATCAACCACAACGGCCAACTGCGGGTGAAGCAGCTTTATCGCCTGCCCACCGGCATCCGCCTGCGCAGCTTCAACCGCGATGAACATCCGGACGAGGACTACACGTTCCAGGAAATGCAGGACGAGCAAATCGTCATCCTCGGCCACGTCTTCTGGTGGGGCATGTACGCCCGCTAACCCCTGCGCTGTCAGATAAAACCCGCCGCCGTGCGGGTTTTTTTCGCCTCCTGAAAACCCATAGCCCCTTTGTTTACGAGGGGTTCATGCATTCGTGCATTCGTTGCGCATAAATAAATGCATTAACGCATTGACTGTATATGCATACATGCATATTCTGTGTCCAAGCCGCTCGACAAAGCGGCTGGCAACAAAGCTCTTTAGTTCCATCAACAGGCAGCGATGAACCGGCCTTAACGGTTCAGAGGGTTGGCAACTGACCCGGGTGTGCAGCGTAAAGCACCAGAAGCAGTTATCCGGCGGGCAAGGACCGCGGCCGGAGGAACAATTTGAATGGATCCGTACCGCGCCAGTCGCGCCGAAAGATCATTTTTCTTCTGGCCATTGGTCAAGGAAAACGAAGGAACGCATTACTGAAAAGCCCGGTTCGTTGCCGGGCTTTTTGGAATGCCTACCTGAAGCAGGCAGATCGAAGAGTGCCGGAGTACCGGCAATCAATAAGGATATAAGCATGAAAAAATACGCACGCGTTGTGGACGGTAAAGTCGACAACATCTACGAAACCGTCAACCCGATCTCTGAGGAATTCCCGGCAGACCAACTTTGGATTGACGTTACCGGCAGTTCCAGCACCGAAGTCGATTATGACTACAACGCAGTCAACACTGATGGGATCTGGTCGTTTAACTCCGGTTTCCCGTGGCCACAGACTGCACTCGCAGAGCAGATGCGTAATGAAAAAGCCAGGCGGCTCGACAGCGTCATGACCCGCGTGGCGTCTTCGGGATTGCAATTCAAAGTCGATCTGGGCGTCGCTACCGCTGCCGAGCAGGCTTACTTGATTGCCTTCAAGGAGTATTGCGTCGCCTTCACTCAGGTCAACAAACAACCCGCTTTTCCTCTGAGCATTGTTTGGCCAGAGTTGCCCTAGCGGAGTGTCTTTTTGAAAAGCCCGGTGCAGTGCTGGGCTTTTTTCACGGCCTTCCAAAGCTCCCAGGAAGCGGACGTGACAAACCAGCAACAAGCGTTGCTGGACATGCCGATCTGACTGGTCATGGTGCTCGCTCTGGTGGGTGGGGTGTCCGGCGAGATGTGGCGCGCCGCCAATGGGAGGGCTTTCGATGCTGAAGGATTTCAGATGCGGTCACTGCAAAAGACTTCTGGCCCGCATGGGCGAGAACACCGAACTCCAGATCAAGTGTTCCCGATGCGGAACGTTGAATCATGTGAAGGCCGTTGAGCCTCGAGTGAACGCCGGCGAGCGAACAGCGTGCGGAATAGACCCTGCACTCGGTACTCAATGACATCCACCGAGATAAGAAAAATGAAATTGCTCAAAAAAATCCTGCTGGCGACTGCCTTTCTGTCGTCCTTCGTATCCCTGAACGGTTGGGCTGATACGGCGATGTCGTGGAACCTGGCCCGGGACATGTACCTGATGACCGAAGCCGCACCGGCCGGTTCGCCCTGGTCGTTCATGCAAAACAAATCGGGGGTGAACGGCTCGGCCAACTACACGCTCTTTCCGTCGTTTCAGGCTGGGGTATGTAATGGCAAGCCAACCACCTGCTGGCGTGACGATGCGACGGCTGCTTGGATCTCTATTCCAAATGAAAGCTTCACCTTCACCGGCTCAGGCACCAGTTTCGTGTTCAAGCAGGGTGACGTGGCCACGCATCCGGGCACCAACAGCCAGAGCATCTTCCGCTGGGCCAGTCCTGTCACCGGCAATATCAACGTGCTGGGGCGGGTCAATGACCTGCATAACGCCTGCGGGGATGGTGTTGGCTGGTCGCTGAACCTGGGCGACACCGTGCTCCAGTCCGGGAGCCTGGTAAACGGCGGCAGCACTACCTTCATGTTGAACAGCGTCGCAGTCACGCCGACGTCTTTGCTTTATCTGGTCATCGACAGAAAGGCTAACAACTCTTGCGACGCGACCAGTGTGGACATGCTGATTACTCGCTAAGAACCTACTTAGCTAAAGGAAGTAAACCAATGAAAAAATTGTTCAGCATGTTGATCGCAGCCGTTCTGGCTACCCAGGCCATCCAAGCCATTGCCGAAACCTCACCTGTCGGCTCCTGGCAATTCGCTTACTACCACGTTCCGGGCGGTGGTTTTTATGCCAACCAAACGATCTGCTTCAAAGCGGACAATACCTGGTACTCAAGCTCGCAGGCTGGCTGGAAGGGCGCATGGTTCCAGAACGGCGACGATCTCCAATGGAATGGGAGTGTGCCAATGCCAGGGGCAGGGAGTGCCAACAATCTCGCGACCATTGCCATGGGTAAATTGGTGGTTGCTGGCTCGATGTCGGGTAACTACGCGGAATGGGCAGCACCCAGTACGCTGCCGCTGTCGTGGGACAGGCACTACACCTACACCATGACTTACAAAGGCGCGACCTGCGCTGCTCCGAAGTGACGCCAACCCTGTTCCATTAAAGGCATGTCGAAAGATCAGGCGTATTACTGAAAAGCCTGGGCAACCGGGCTTTTTGGAATGCCTGTGCAAGGCACTTCAAACCGCCGCCAATGGGAGGGCTTTCAATGCTGAAGGATTTCAGATGCGGTCACTGCAAGAGACTTCTGGCCCGCATGGGCGAGAACACCGAACTCCAGATCAAATGTGCCCGATGCGGGACGTTGAATCATGTGAAGGCCGCGAGCCTCGAGTTATCGCCTTTGAGCGGCATGGATGCGGAATTCTCCGCGATAGCTCATTTGACTTATAGGTAATCATATGGCTGGACGTACACGTATCCCCTTTCAAGGTAGCGGCACTTCCGTTCTTCCCGCCTACCAAACAATGACTGCAGGACAGTTCCTTCTCTCGCCGAACGGCCGCTTTAAGCTGCTGCTTCAGGCCGATGGGAATTTAGTATTGCAGGATAATGGCACGGTAGTGTGGGTGGCCAACGAGAAACAGCCCTACAGCTCAACGGTCCCACTGCGTTACCAGGTGCCGCCGCAGCTTTACGTTCAATATGGCGCATTCCTGGATGATCCTATCCGTAAGCGCACCTGGCTGACCGATAACAGCACCTTCACCAGTGACGATCAGTGGAACCGAACTCATATGGTGCTCCAGGATGACGGGAATATCGTCCTGATCGACTCGGTAGCAATCTGGAATGGCACGCCGTCTATTCCGCTGATGCCAGGTGCTAATGCGTCGGTAATTTTCTCAAGCCCCGTCGAGTTGGCACCCGGGATTCCGTATTTTTCTGGTGATGGTGCCTTGATATTCCAAGGGGACGGTAACGTAGTGAACTACGGTCCGAACTGGAGTGTGCGATGGTCCAGTTACACCCAAAACAAGGGAGCCGTGAAGGCTGTATTCCAAGCTGATGGGAATTTCGTGGTCTACGCCGCGAACGACAAACCCCTCTGGAACTCCGGCACGGATGGACATCCGGGCGCGGTACTTCGTTTACAACCAAATGGTGGCCTGGCCGTAATCAAGGATACGCCTGTTTGGGCGCGGTTCGGCTTCCAACCAACCTACCGCCCGATCCGCTTGTTCGATCCAAATTCTTTCAGGACGTTCGATATCTGGACGTGGAAGATTTGATAGCTAAAGCGCGTTTGGAGTGATGCCCAAGCGGGTACGAACGGGGTCTTCCCCGGGATACCTACTCGATACCAATCGGAGCCCCGCCATGATGCGGGGCTTTTTCATATCTCAAATGACTTGGCGCAACCGTCGGAAAATTCTGGCGGAGAGATGCCAGGGAAACATCTTGGTTCCTACACAATTATCAATCCCCCCAGGAAGCCTGACATGACAAACGAGCAACAAGCGTTGCTGGACATGCCGATCTGGCTGGTCATCGTGCTCGCCCTGGTGGGCGGGGTGTCCGGCGAGATGTGGCGCGCCGACAAGGAGGGCGCCCGTGGCTGGTCGTTATTGCGGCGCCTGGCCTTGCGCTCCGGTGCCTGCGTGGTCTGCGGCGTATCGGCAACCATGCTTTTGTACGCCCTCGGCATGTCGATCTGGAGCGCTTGCGCCCTGGGTTGCCTGACTGCCATGGCCGGTGCCGATGTGGCGATCGGTCTTTACGAGCGCTGGGTCGCCAAGCGGATCGGCGTTTGCGAAGTCCCTCCGCGGGACGTTCCTCCCGACCAGCCGTGAACCCACATCGCTGATCCCTACACAAGGAGGCGATCAATGCCCGTCCTTATCGAAAAACCGTCGCAGCTGTTCTTCGCCATTGCCCAGACGCTGCGCACCACTTACCCCACTTTGAAAATCGGCAGCCCCCAGGACTTCGATGGCACCGACGATCAACCCTGGGTGCTGATTGCCCTTGAGCGTGATGGACCCGGCCACCGTGCGAACGACGGGCGTATCGCCCATGTCCTGACGGTTTCCCTGCAAGTGGTCATGGCGGTTCCGGGCTGGGATGCCTGCGACTTGGCCGCTGAGCTGAAACACCTGGTTGTGGATAACCGCTGGGGGCTGTCGGGCGATCAATGCGACCTGCCCACGGAGCTCGACGGCCTGCCGTCCACGTTCATCAACCCGGCACGGCAATACACCGCCTGGACCCTTTCCTTCAACCAAACCCTGTACCTCGGCCCGACACTGCTGGAGGACCCACTGGGTATCCCGAAGTTTGCCCGCACCTGGGAAGTGTCGAACATCGACGACCCGGACCAATACACCGCACTCGAGGGGTGAGCCATGTTTGATGCGCTGTTACGGATGCATCTGGGGCCGATCATCGAGCGTCTGGCGCAGATGGAAACCGAGCTGGAAGACATGCATCGGCGGGCGGAGAGTTTCTGCCGCATCGGCGTTTGCCAGGAAGTCGACGCGGCCAGCAACACCTGCAAAGTCAGCCATGGCGGACTGCTGACCCCAGCGATCCGTTTTTTCAACCCGAGCGCCGGCGCCCAGAGCGAGTCGCGGATTCCGTCCGTGGGCGAGCAGTGCCTGTTGCTGAACCACGGCGGCGGCGAGAGCGGCGGGCAGGCGGTGGCGTTGTTCGGCCTCAACGGCGGCCAGTTCCCGCCCGTCTCGACCCAGGCCTCGCTGACGCGTCGCCTCTATCAGGACGGTACGGAAAACGGCTACGACCACGCCAGCCATGTCCTGCACTGGCAAAACGGCCCGGCGGCGTTCAGCGGTTCCCGTGAAGCCCTCCAACTGAGCATCGGCCCGTCGCAGTTGGCGATGACACCCGAGGCCATCGAATTGAAAGTCGGCGCCGTCGGCATTCGGCTCGACGCCTCCGGTGTGCACCTGAGCGGCCCGGTGGTGGATCACCAGGGACGCGTCATCAGTACCGCATAAGAGATTTCCTCATGATTGGAATCGATCGAAATACCGGCGCCACGGTCGACGACTGGCTGCAGTTCGTGCAGCGCGCCACCCGTGCATTGACCACGCCGTTGGGCACTCGCCAGAAGCGCCCGTTGTATGGCTGCGCCCTCACGCAGTTGCTGGGGCAGAACCTCGGCGACGACCTGCTGATCCTTGCCCAGAGCCACGCGGCCCAAGCGTTCTACAACCCGGACAACGGCATCGATGATTTCGAGCCGCAGGTCATTGTCGCCAGTCGGCACGGCGCCGGATTGTTGCTGCGTTTCGCTGGCACCTGGAAGAACCGCAAACAGACTTTCGAGGTGGTGACATGAGCATGTTGATACCCGGCCAGAACCAACTGGCCGAACCGACCATCGTCACCGTCGAAGCCTTCGAGGACTTGCTCGCAGAGTTCAAGACCTTCGTGGTCGAATACGTCGCCGCACGCTCTCCCGGTAGCGCCACCAAGTTGCTGGACAGCCTCGAAAACGAAAGCGAACTGCTGACCCTGGCCCTCGAGGCATTCTGTGTCCGGCTGCAAACCCACGAACGCAAATACAATGCCCGCATCAAGCAGATGTTGGCGTGGTGGGCCACGGGCACCAACCTCGACGCTCGCCTCGCGGACATGGGCCTTGAGCGTCAGCTGCTCGACCCGGGCGACCCGGCGGCCTTCCCGCCCATTCCCCCGGTCTATGAGAGCGATGATGATGCCCGGTTGCGTTATTACCTGGCGCCCCATGCTCCGGCGGCCGGCTCGCGCATGCAGTATCGGCGGGAGATTTTTACATTGGGGGAACGGCCGGTGGTGAAGGTGGATAGCACCGCATCCGGTGTCGTGACAGTGACCTACACCTTTGACCCTGACGGTTTTGCCGCTCAAATCAAGGACGGCAATGCCCGCCGTACCGCGCCTGGCGAGGTGATGGTGACGGTGCTGTCTCGTGAAGGCGATGGCAGGCCCTCTGCACAGTTGCTCGAAGGTGTTCGTCGACATTTCGCCCGTCCCGATGTCCGGCCGGAAACCGATCTGGTGACGGTGCAGGGCGCGCAGATAAAACCCTACAAGATTCGGGTCATCGCCAGGATCAACAGTGGTCCTGATTCAGGACTGACCCGCGCAGCGGCACAGCAGCAATTGCAAGGCTATGCCAATACATGTCATCGGTTGGAAGGCCGGGTGGATCCTAGTTGGATCGATTACACCCTCCATTCGGCCGGAGCGGTGCAACTTGAGATTCTCGAGCCGCTGGAGCCCATCGTGACCAGCGCTTTCGAAGCGCCCTATTGCACGACGGTAGACGTGGAGGTGCTCACGCTATGAGTGATTTCGCTGTGTTGCCGAGTCTGCTGCCGGCCAACAGTTCACCCCTGGAAAGGGCACTGGATCTGGGTTTCACCAAGCTGCTCGATCGCGTTCAGCCGCCGTTCCCCGAATTGATGAACCCGAGTGAGACGCCGTCCGCATTCTTGCCTTATCTGGCGGCGGATCGGGGCGTCAGTGAGTGGAATGCGGGAGCCAGTGAACTGGAAAAACGCCTGACCGTTTCATTGTCCTGGCAGATCCAGCGCCAGGCGGGCACCCGTCAAGCCTTGAACCACGCCGTTGAATCACTGGGGTTCACGCCTCACGTCACCGCTTGGTACGAGCAGCAACCTCGTGCCCACCCTTACACCTTTGATGTACAGGCGATCATTGGCCAGGACTGGTCCAGTGGCGATCACAATCGCTTGATTCAGCGGATCAATGCAGCCAAGAGCGAGCGCGACCAGGCCACCATCACCCTCGTGCATCAAACCCGCGGTGGCCTGGCAGCGGCGGCAGTTTTGTACGGGCCGCTGACTGACGGTGAGCTGTTTTTGTGCGGGGCACTGCCGCTACTCGATCTCGGTGCGCGGCTTATCGGCATTGGGATTTCCCAACGCTACACCATTAACGATTACGACCTCAGGGCGCAGTCATGACAGAAGACATTACGCGCTTGGTTCGCTTCACTTCCGCCGGCCTGGCCGAAGTGTTGCAGGCAAAGAACCAAGGCTTGAAAGGTGAGATCACTCACATCGGTGCCGGCACCGCCCGCTACGATCCCAATGGATCGGAAACGGCGCTTCGCAATGAGCGACAGCGTGTGCCAATCGTGGATTACGAAGACCTGGACCCAGGGCAGCTGAGAATGGCCGCTTTGTTTGAGGGGCCGGATGAATATGAGATTGGCGAGTTCGGTTTCTATCTTTCCACCGGCACGCTGCTGGCGGTGTATTCGGTGGCTGGAAAGCTGCTGACCTACAAAGCGGCTGCAGCACGAGTCTTGCAAAAGTTCACGCTGGATATTTCACCGTTGCCGGCGCAAAGCGTCACGGTGGTGGTCGGGTCCGACAACCTGAACATTCTATTGAGTGAAGAAATCGCCACGTTGGCTACCGCCAATATCGACAACATGGCGCGGCACGTGGGCCTGATGTTTCGAGTGATAGCGCTCGAAGCCAAATAATCAAATAGCACAAGGAACCTGAATGTGAGTCTGGAAACCACTATCGCGTCGCTGGTATCGGCGGCCAATAATTTGACCACGGTGGTCAATGGAAAAATCGGCAGTATCAACACAACCATGGCCACGGCTTTGACACAGTTCAATGAGTGGCGAAGCCAGAAGGATGTGGAAGGGGATCCAAGCGCCCTTGGCACGATTCGTCGCAATATCCTGCAGGGACACGTATACGGAACTGGCGGCGTCTATGGCGCAACAGCACAGGGGGATTTTGTTTCCACCAACCTGGGTGCCAGTTCAAATGTGTACATGCATTTCAAAGTGCCGCTTAACATCAATGTCAATTCGGAGATGTTCTGGTTCAACATCAAGGGCTACAGCTACGGCACAGCCAAAATAATCGACGAAACGCTGGTGGGGTATTCCTATCAGCCCACTCGGGTCCTGCAAAGCGTTTCGACCTTTGGGAATATGGCCCCTGCTGTCTATGCCGACACAAACGGTAATGTCGTCATGCGAATTCTGATTCCCAACGTTTATTACACCACCGTGCGTATCGACACCATGCGCGTGGGCAATGGTCGGCTATTCAATCTTGGGGATTTGACCACCAAGTTGTCGCTGGCCGAAACCGTTGTTTTCAGCTAAGGAATGAACATGTCTGATCTGTCCAACAATGACACACCCGAAATTCCACTTGCCGTACCGTCGCGTGAAATCGAATGGGCCGCCATCCGCACGCGTCGCAACCAACTTCTGCGAGACACGGATTTCACCCAACTACCGGACTTCCCAGCAACAGAAACTCAGCTTGCCGAGATCAAGGCTTATCGCCAGGCCTTGCGAGATATCCCCGAAACGGATGCGGAGCCGTCCAGGCTGCTCTGGCCTGTACTGCCAGATTTCATCAAGTAGACCACGACCGCGAGAGCGGTTTTTTTTCGCCCGCAATAAGCCCCGTGACGGGGCTTTTGTGTTTTTCGCGTCTGGAGAACCCGTAGATGCCCATTCGTAAGCAATACACCGTGCTGCTGCCATTTCCTGCCGGCGGCGGCCACTGGTCGAGCATCGGCCAGAAGCTCGAACTGCTGGATGTCGAGGCTAATGCCTTGCGCAGCGCCGGTCGCCTCGAGCTGACCAGCGTCCTGGAGGCGCACAAACAGGCTGTCGACACGCAAGCCATCCCAACCCAACCGGCCAAAAAGGCCACCACCAAAAAGGCTGAATAACCATGGCTGAGGTTTTGAACTTCGAGCACAACGGCATTACCGTCAATGCCACTGAATCTCCCGAGGCCATGGGTGGCCTGGGTGACAACGTCATTGGGCTGATCGGCACCGCGCCGAATGCCAACCCGCTGATCCCGAAAAACACCCCGTTCCGTATCAACAGCTTCACCACCCAGGCCCAGTTGGACCCGACCGGTGCCGAGGCGGGCACGCTGTTCCAGGCGGTCTACCAAATCCTCAAGGTGGTCAAGGTGCCGGTCTACGTCGTCATCGTCGAAGAGGGCGCGACCCCGGCCGACACCCAGAACAATGTGATCGGCGGCATCGAAGCGCAGACCGGTCGCAAGTTGGGCTTGGCGGCGTTGAGTGGGGTGGCCGAGGACCTGACCATCATCGGCGCGCCAGGCTTCACCGGCACCAAGGCCGTGGCCGGCGAGTTCGCTTCGTTCGGCAAGCGCATCAAGGCGCGTGTGGTGCTCGATGGCAAGGACGCCGCGGTCGCTGACCAAGTGACTTACAGCCAGGAGTTGGGCGGCGCTGACCTCGGTTTTGACCGTTGCCTGGTGGTGCACAACATGCCGGCGGTGTACTCCAAGGCGGCGAAGAAAAACGTCTTCCTCGCGCCGTCGAGCCTGGCCATCGCCGCGCTGGCCAAGGTCAAGCAATGGGAGAGTCCGGGCAACCAGGTGACCTTCGCCGAAGACGTCTCGCGCACGGTCGAATACAACATCCTCGACACCTCCACCGAAGGCGATCTGCTCAACCGCTACGGCGTCAGCTACTACGCCCGGACCATCCTTGGCGGCTTCTCGTTGTTGGGTAACCGCTCCATCACCGGCAAGTTCATCAGCTACGTCGGCCTGGAGGATGCCATCAGCCGCAAGCTGGTGAAGGCCGGCCAGAAAGCCATGGCCAAGAACCTGACCAAATCGTTCATGGACCAGGAGGTCAAGCGCATCAACGACTGGCTGCAAACCCTGGTGGCCGATGAAACCATTCCCGGCGGCAGCGTGTACCTGCACCCGGAATTGAACAGCGTCGAGAAGTACAAGAACGGCACCTGGTACGTGGTCATCGACTACGGCCGCTACGCGCCGAACGAACACATGATTTATCAACTCAATGCCCGCGATGAAATCATCGAGCAGTTCCTGGAGGACGTTCTCTAATGTTTACCAACCGCGTAAGACAGGCCATCGCGGCCACTCTGCAAGGCCTGCCGTTGTCGGCGACCGTGGAAGATTTCACTCCGCCGAAGATCGAATTCGAGATGGAAGAGATGCGTGGCGGCCGTTTCATTGGCGAGGAAATGGCCAAGGGCGGCAAAGTGCTGACAGCCAAGCTGACGCTGCAAGGTCTTGGTCCGGAAGTCATGCTGGCATTGGGCGTGACGGTGGGCGACGACATTCTGCTGAACGTGCGTGAAGCCGGCCAGGATCAGGACGGCAACACCTGGTTCACCTACCACACGGTGGGCGGCAAGTTGAAATCGCTCGAGGAGACCACGCTGAAAATGGGCGAGAAGCCCAAGACCATTCTTGATCTGTCCTGCCGCACCTACAACCGCCTGGAAAACGGCGTTCCGGTGATCGACATCGACGTGCGCACCCAGAAGTTCGTGCTCAACGGCGTCGACATCCTCGGTGATGCGCGTCGTGCGGTGTTGTTGCCCTAAGTCACTGCCAGCCCCTGTGGGAGCGAGCTTGCTCGCGATGGCGGAGTATCAGTCGACATCAATAGTGAATGTCAGGCCGCTATCGCGAGCAAGCTCGCTCCCACAGGTTGTCCCCCGATTTACCAAGGAATTGATTCATGTCCTGGATGCCTCCTACCCATGAGCTGTTGTCGCCGATCACCGGTGACGACGGCTCGCAGATCGAGCAACTCCCACTCAAGCCGCTGTACTACGCTGCGCAGAAAGACGCCCTGGCCCGCGCTGGCGATGACGAAGACGACCAGTTCTTCGAACTGGCCAAACTGGCCACCGGCCTGTCGGTCAAGGAACTCGACCAACTCAAGCGCCCGGACTACGTGACCATTGCGCAATACGTGCACGAAATGTCCACCCGCCCGGCGTCGCACTTTCTGGAATCGGTGGACGGCGCAGCGGCCGATCCCGACCAGGTGCCGCTGCTGCAACCGCTCGACGTCGCGGGCCGCAGCATGACTTCGCTGACCCTGGAAATGCCGGTGCTGCGCGCCACCAAGGCGATGAAAAAACTGAAGACGGCCAAGGAACGCGCCGAGTTCATCACCGCCCATTGCACCGGCCTGATGATCCCCGATCTCGATCGGCTGACCGTGCCCGACTGGACCCAGTTGCAGGTACGCATCGACGATTTTTTAAACAAACCGGCGGACTTCTTTCGGAGCGCGACATCGAAGTGATCCTCGATGTGGTGCCGCTCATTTACTCGGTAAGTGAGGCGGAAATCCTGGAGTGGGACGCCGGCAAGGCCTTGCGCCGCTACGACATCGCGATCACTCGCCTTGGCGTGAAACAGGAGTAGAGCGGGATGGCAGACGATAGATATTCGCTCAAATACACAGCCTTCGATGAGCGTGGGTTGGCGTTCGGTGATACCAGCCTCACCAGTGGCGTGTCGGCGCAAGGTGCGTTCGCCAGGGATCAACTGGCGAGCCTCGATCTGGCGCTGGAAACACTCGGGCTCAAGCTCGGACTGCTGACCACGGCGATCGAGTCGCTGACCGTGAAGCTGTCGGCGCAACGATTGTTCTCCCAAACGATGGGCGCCGACGCCAAGGGTGAGTCGGCCAATGAGCCCAAGGCTAAGTCGGGCGGTGGTATCGAACCACCGGCGCTGCTCAAACCCGCGATAGCGATGGATTCGGCCATGGCCGATCTGAAAAAGGCCACCCAATTTGGGCCGCGCCAGATTCAACAGGTGGCTGAGGCAACCCAGCAGATCGCCGCCGCTCCGCTGGTGGCGGCCGGGGGCACCACGGCGGTTGAAGTGGTGAAGATGCAAAGCCTGGCGGCCAGGAAAGGCATCGGTAGCGATGTGCACGATGCCTCGGAGCGACAGCTAGTCCTGTCGAATTTCGCCTCGGATGCTGGCGTCACCGCGGCGGCGTTCGAGATGCCGGCCATGAAGGCCGCCGAAATGCTGGCCGAATGGCGCATCTCCATGAAGCTCAGCGGCGCCCAAGCCTTTGACTTGGCGGATGCCGCCAACCAGTTGGGCAAATTACCCAATGGTGCGAAAGCGGCTGAGATCGGTGCGGTCTTGCAGAGTGACGGTGCGGCGGCGACGACGGCAGGCCTGGCCCCTGCGCAAGCCGCCGCGTTGACGGCGGCATTGCTCAATACCGGGGCCAAGCAAGCTGAAGCCGGCTTGGCACTGGATAGCTTCACGACGGCCCTTAGTAAGGGGGACCAGGCCTCCGTCACCGAACAAACGGCCTGGAAACAGCTGGGCCTGGCGCCCACGGCGGTGGCGGGCGGTTTGCGTGACAAGGACACGGCGCCTGGCACGGTGATGACGGTGCTGGCGGCCTTGAATGCGCAACCGGCCGACAAGCGCTCGGCCCTTGCCGCCACGTTATTCGGCAACGGCGATGAGGCGGTGTTGCGCATGGCGCAGAAACTGCCCGATGTGAACGCCGCCTTCTTGCAGGTGAAAGACCCAAGCCAGTACGCCACTTCACAATTGGGCAACGACGGCTCGGTGCGGCAGGACGCGTTGGCGCTGTCGAAAACCCAGCAAGGCCAGCTGAATATCCTCAACGCCCGCAGCGAGCGTTTGTCGGTGGCCACGGGCAATGCCTTGATGCCTTCGGCGGATACCTCGTTCCAGTGGCTGGGTTCGCTGGCCGATGGCATGAGTGAGTTGGCTGAATCCTCACCTAAAGCCGCCGCGGCCATCATATTGATTGGCGCAGCGATCAAACCGCTGGTGGGGGCGCTGCTCAAAGCGGTAGGGGATGAGATATCCAGTCAGGTGGCCAAGCGGGTGTTGGGGAGGGCCGCTCCGCGCCTTCCCGGCCGATTGGGTGAGGTGATCACCGAAGATTTCAGAAATTCTCGTGTGAACAAGCTGGATACAAGCAATGCCAACCAGCGTCCCGAATCCAGGCCGAAAATACGCGTCAGTACACGAGGCTCACAGGGGGGCGCAGGGCGTTTGTCACTCGGGCCAACCGCCTCGTTACGCTCGATGACTCGCAGGGCGCCCGGCCCATTAAAAGTCGTCGGCGCCGTCGCTGATGTGGCCGAGGGTGTGCTGACCGGCGACAAGCGAATGATGGGCGCAGGCCTGGGAGCCGCCGGTGGTGGCTGGGCAGGTGCTGCTGCGGGGTCTGCGGCCGGTGCCGCTTTGGGGAGTGTCGTTCCGGTGCTCGGCACTGCCATTGGTGGTGTGATTGGCGGACTGCTGGGCGGCTGGTTGGGGAGCGATGCCGGCGCGTCTCTGGGTGAAAAACTCGTTGCCCCCGCCGACAGGCTCGCCGCGCCAGACCAGGTCAGCAAAGACCTGGCCAGCACCCAGGCAACCACACAGCAAAACACCATGACCGCAAACATCTACATCAACGGCCAGGACCAGGCCAGCGCGAGTCAGTTGGCCAACCTGGTGGTGCAGCAGCTCTCGGGCCAATTCGGCTTAACGACCATGCCCAACTCACTGGCCATGCGCAGTGATGCGGCCCTGACCGACGGAGGTACGTGATGCGTCAACAAATGGCCCTCGGCAGCTTCATCTTTGGCCTGTCGAGAAATTTTGCGTACCACCAACTGGTGCATACGTCGGACGGTGGCTGGAAAAGCATCGACATTCTCACCAGCAAACCCAAGTCCAGCCAGATCGGCCAAGGCCTGCAAGGGCTGACGATCACGGGCAAGTCGATGTATGCGACCGCCATGGATCGTCTCGATGAGTTGCGCGCATTGCAGGCGCAGCGCGTCCCGCTGCCGTTGGTCGATGGCATCGGCCGCAACTGGGGCCTGTGGCAGATCAACAAGGTCACGGAAACCCAGACCGAAATCATTGATGACGGCACGGCGATGGTGGTCGGCTGGGTGGTTGAATTGATGGAGTTCGCCAATGCGTAGGGTTCGAAGTATCGCCGGTGATTCGGTGAATCTGTTGCTGTACCGCGAGCTGGAGCGTTGCGACGACATCGTCGAGGAAGCGCTCTGGCGGCTCAATCCAGGGCTGGCGGAATGGGGCCCGGTATTGCCGGCGGGCGTGTGGGTGGTCTTGCCGGAAGTGGACCTCAAGCCCGTGGCAACCCCACCGGTTTCGGCCTGGGATTAAGGAGGCGACATGTCATTGGGTTTCACGCCAGCGGTGGAAATTTATGGCGCGAACGCCGCGCTGCTCAACGAACGATTGCTCAGTTGGACACACGTCGACGCGGCGGGGATCGAGTCCGATCAGTTGACGCTCACCATCAGCCTGGACGGGCTTGAAGGATTGCCCAGTTTCGGTGGGAAAATCGGTCTGCGGGTCGGTTACCTGGAGTCGGGGCTGGTGGACAAAGGCGAGTTCGTCATTACCCGGCGCACGCCAACGCTGTTTCCCTTGAATCTCACACTAGTGGCCATGGCGGCCCCATTCAGCGCGGCGGACCAGACCGGGTTCAAGCAGCGTCGATCCGTCAGCCATGGCCCGACGACCCTGGGTGCGCTGTTTCGTCAGTTGACCTCCAGGCACGGGTTTTCACCCCGTGTGGCGCCGGACCTGTCGCTGATCAAAATCGAGCACATCGACCAGACCAACGAGACCGACATGGGGTTCCTGACGCGCTTGGCTCACCGTTATGACGCCGTCGCCAAGCCGATCAACGAGCTGTATGTGCTGGCCCGGCGCGGCCAGGTGAAGTCGCTATCGGGCAAGGTCCTGCCCGAGATGAAACTGTCGGTGACGACCAACAATCGCCCGGGCGACCACGCCTTCATTTCGGCCAAGTTTGATGAAACCGCCCGGGCCAAGTACCAGGGCTGCAAGACCCGGTGGTGGGATGCGGCGGCCGGCAAGCTGCAGGTCGAGGAGAGCGGCATCGCGCCGTTCAAGACCCTGCGCCAGCGCTTCCAGAGCGCCGACGACGCCCGAGCTGCCGGCGAAGGGGAGGTGCGCCGGATGCTGCGCGAAGCACTCAAGGTGACCATCGAATGCCCTGGCAACCCTGGACTGTCCGCCGAGGGCATCGTACTGCTGGACCCCACCTGGCCGGATTTCATGCGCGGTCGCTGGTCGATCGACAAGGTCACCGCCAGTGGCGACCGGGAAAAAAGCTACCGCTGCCTGATTCATGCAACCTGCCTGGATGCCAAAGCCTGACGCCACCAGCCCTTCTGTGGGAGCGAGCTTGCTCGCGATAGCGCCCTTACATTCAACATCCCCATTGCCTGACACACCGCAATCGCGAGCAAGCTCGCTCCCACAGTTTTTGTTCAGCGTTGTACATGCACGGCGTGCAACCGAGACCCTGGTGGGAGCGAGCTTGCTCGCGATTGCTGTAGGTCCGTCAACGCCATCCTGAATGTCAGACCGCAATCGTGAGCAGCACGCCGCCGGCGTTCTTGTGCTCACTTAAAAGGGATTTTTTCTAGAGGAAAATATGACTGCAATCGAAAAGGACTGCGACATCCTCGCCCGAACCCTGTGGGGTGAGGCTCGCGGCGAAGGATTGTCCGGCCAGATAGCCGTGGCCTGGACCATCCGTAACCGCGTGTTCGACGGTAACGCCAGATCCTGGTGGGGTGAAGGCTATGTCGGTGTCTGCCTGAAGCCCTATCAGTTCAGTTGCTGGAACAAAAGCGACCCGAACTTCCCGTACCTGAGTGGAGCAAAGGAAATCCCGTCGAAGCAGTTCGCCCAGGCGAAGCGGGCGGCTGACCTGGTGATCTCCGGCGCAGAGCCTGACATCACAGGCGGGGCCACCCACTACTACGCGAGCACGATGCTCAAGCCACCGGTCTGGGCCGAGCAGGCGAAACAGACCTTGCGCCTGGGCAATCACATCTTCTTCAAGGACGTGCCATGAACCCACTGGCATTGAAGGCGCTGGTCGTGGGCGGCTTGGCGCTGCTGCTGGTCGGCGCGACATGGAAGGTCCAGGACTGGCGCTACGGCAAACAGTTGGCGGAGCAGACCAGCTTGCATCAATCCGACCTGGAGCAGATCAGCAGCGCGGCTGTCGCTCAGGTACAGGCAGAGCAGAATAAGCGTCTCGCGCTCGAGCAACGCCTGTTTGTCAGCGAACAAACCCACTATCAGGTAATGACCGATGCCCAAAAAAATCAGGCTCATCTTCGCGATCGTCTCGCTACTTCTGATCTTAGGCTGTCAGTCCTCCTTGCCGAGGAACCGGCCGGTAGCTGCTCGGTGCCTGCCGCCGCCAGCGCCAGCGGCGTGGTTCATGGAAGAGCGAGAGCCGGACTTGACCCAGCGCATGCTCAACGAATTATCGCCATCACCGACGCAGGCGACCGCGGACTGATTGCCTTGCAGGCTTGCCAGGCCTACGTCAGGGCGCTGGGTCGGTAATCCGGCGAGCCTTGCAAGCGTCGACTGCTCGTGTACGGTAGGCCTCAATCGCGTGGAATCAGGAGAGCACCATGGACGACATTACCGAACTGGCCGCTGAACTGGGCAGGCGCCTGCAGTTGCTCAATGCCCACGTCACCACGGCCGAGTCCTGCACCGGCGGGGGTATTGCCGAGGCGATTACCCGGATTCCCGGGAGTTCGGCCTGGTTCGAGGCCGGTTACGTCACTTATTCCAATCGCCAGAAGAGCCAGCAGCTCGACGTACCGGCCGAGTTGTTCGAGAAGGTCGGGGCGGTCAGCCGCGAGGTAGTCGAGGCCATGGCACAAGGCGCCCAGCGCAAAAGCCTGGCGCGTTTTGCCGTGGCGGTCAGCGGGGTGGCCGGGCCGGACGGGGGCTCGCCGAGCAAACCGGTGGGCACCGTGTGGCTGGCTTGGGGCGTAGGCGAGACGCTGATCAGCGAGCTGCGCTTCTTTGCAGGCAACCGCGACGAGGTCCGCCGACAAACGGTGAAGGCCGCGCTAGAGGGGCTGTTGCAACATGCCGCTGTAGAAATCTCAAATCAGGGGTAGGCGATCCTCAATCGCTGTGGAATAATACTGGCTACTTATACAGGTGTTGGCCGTCAGGCCTTATTGATTACGTGAGGACTTTAATGGACGACAACAAGAAGAAAGCCTTGGCTGCGGCCTTGGGTCAGATCGAACGTCAATTCGGCAAGGGTGCCGTAATGCGTATGGGCGATCAGGACCGTCAGGCTATTCCTTCCATCTCCACCGGCTCCCTGGGCCTGGACATTGCGCTTGGCATTGGCGGTCTGCCAAAAGGCCGAATCGTTGAAATCTACGGTCCTGAATCTTCCGGTAAAACCACACTGACCTTGTCCGTGATCGCCCAGGCCCAAAAAGCCGGCGCGACCTGCGCCTTCGTCGACGCCGAACACGCCCTGGATCCGGAATACGCCGGCAAACTGGGCGTCAACGTCGACGACCTGCTGGTTTCCCAGCCGGACACCGGCGAGCAGGCCCTTGAAATCACCGACATGCTGGTACGTTCCAACGCGGTAGACGTGATCATCGTCGACTCCGTGGCGGCACTGGTGCCAAAGGCTGAAATCGAAGGTGAAATGGGCGACATGCACGTGGGCCTCCAGGCCCGCCTGATGTCCCAGGCCCTGCGCAAGATCACCGGTAACATCAAGAATGCCAACTGCCTGGTGATCTTCATCAACCAGATCCGTATGAAGATCGGTGTGATGTTCGGTAGCCCGGAAACCACCACTGGTGGTAACGCACTGAAGTTCTACGCCTCGGTTCGCCTCGACATCCGCCGTACTGGCGCGGTGAAAGAAGGTGATGAAGTGGTTGGCAGTGAAACCCGCGTCAAGGTCGTGAAGAACAAGGTGGCTTCGCCGTTCCGTCAGGCCGAATTCCAGATTCTTTACGGCAAGGGCATCTACCTCAATGGCGAGATGATCGACCTGGGTGTGTTGCACGGTTTTGTTGAGAAGTCGGGCGCCTGGTATGCCTACAACGGCACCAAGATCGGTCAGGGCAAGGCTAACTCGGCCAAGTTCCTGGCGGATAACCCGGAAGTTGCCGCTGCTCTCGAGAAGCAACTGCGTGACAAACTGTTGAGCCCGGTTGCAGACGTCAAGTCCGTGGCTAATCGCGAGCCCGTTGACGACCTGGCTGACGCTGACATCTGATTGATCCGATGACCGCCGTACTCGATACCCTCGTCGCGGTGCGGCGAACCGCGATGGACCTGCTCGCCAGGCGCGAGCACGGTCGAGTCGAGCTGACGCGTAAACTGCGTCAGCGCGGCGCGCCCGATGAGTTGATCGACACGGCCCTCGACCGTTTGACTGAAGAGGGCCTGCTATCGGAATCCCGTTACCTGGAAAGTTTCGTCGCTTATCGCGCCCGCTCCGGCTATGGTCCTTTGCGCATTCGTGAGGAACTGGGTCAGCGTGGCTTGCAACGCCCGGATATCGAGCTCGCCTTGCGCGAAAGCGGTATCGATTGGCAGGAGCAACTGACGGACACCTGGCGCCGCAAGTTCTCAGGGCATTTGCCCATCGATGCACGAGAGCGAGCCAAGCAAGGGCGTTTCCTGGCGTACCGAGGCTACTCCATGGAAATGATCAACCGTTTGTTCAGCGGTCGCGGTATGGATGATTAAACAAAAACGGCCCGCTATTTCGATAGCGGGCCGTTTTTTTATGGGCTCAGGTTACCTTGATCGGTTCCCAGGTGAGGGGATGGGGTTTTTGGGCGGGCTGGGCCCAGTTTTCCGGCAGGTTGATGTAGTCCACCAGTTCCCTCAAACGACCATGATTGCGGGCGTTGAAGGTAAACGTCAGCCGTGTCAGATGACTGAACCGCGCCTCGTCGTGCTCTTCGCCGCTGTAGTCATGTTGATGAAAACAATCGTTCAGGCACAGGTCGGCAAAATCTACCTGCATCTGCTGCAAGGCCTGCTCGCTTAGCTTGTGATTCATGCGGATCACGAACTGATGCTTGAGCCAGCGACTGGAGTGGAAGTTGCGGTAGAACTGATTGATTTCTTCCACGGCCTCTTCGGCGTTGTACACCAGGCGCATGAGTTTCATGTCAGTGGGCAGGATGTAGCGGTTTTCCTCCAACTGCTCGCGGATAAAGTCCAGGGCGCCTTGCCAGAACTTGCCCCCGGGCACATCCAGCAGGACCACCGGTACCAGTGGGCTTTTACCGGTCTGTATCAGCGTCAGGACTTCCAGCGCCTCATCAAGCGTGCCGAAACCGCCGGGACAGAGCACCAGTGCGTCGGCCTCCTTGACGAAAAACAGCTTGCGGGTGAAGAAGAAGTGGAACGGCAGCAGGTTCGACGTGCCTTCGACGGTCGGGTTTGCGTGCTGCTCGAAAGGCAGGGTGATATTGAATCCCAGGCTATGGTCACGCCCCGCGCCTTCATGGGCAGCGGCCATGATGCCACCGCCGGCACCGGTGATGACCATCATGTCCGAACGCGCCAACGAAGCGCCCAGCTCTCGGGCCAGGCCGTACAACGGATGTTCAATGGGCGTTCGGGCCGAGCCGAAGACCGTGACTTTGCGCCGGCCCTTGAATTGTTCGAGCGTACGAAAGGCCTGTTCCAGCTCCCTCAGGGCCTGCAGCGTGATCTTGGCATTCCAGCGGTTGTGATCTTCCTGGGCCATGCGCAGCACAGTCAGGATCATGTCACGGTAAATGGGGAGGTTGGGACTGTTGGGAGACACCAGGTTGAGTTGTTCTTCAACCTTGCGGGTGAGGTCGTGGCCGTGGTTCTCAAAATGACGACTGAGCAGGTCATTCGGT
The DNA here is from genome assembly GCF_057655955.1 of Pseudomonas sp. Soil_N_39. Lineage (NCBI taxonomy): Bacteria > Pseudomonadati > Pseudomonadota > Gammaproteobacteria > Pseudomonadales > Pseudomonadaceae > Pseudomonas > Pseudomonas sp. Soil_N_39. The sequence continues at coordinate 277,001 of NZ_JBDGLI010000006.1, read as the reverse complement.
TTATAAGGCATTCAACTTCTCCTTCTTAACAGGACCCCGGCCCGGACGAGAGATTCGTCAGGGCCACGACACTTCGTGTGTCGTTGTCAGCTCAGGCATCTGCCTGGAGGGTAACCTGGCTTGACGCGGTCTGCGGCAGGGCGACCAAGCCATCCAGCGGGTTCTGCTTTTCCCTTTGATAAAAACAAGCACGCCAAAGTGTTGGCCGGGCAGCCTCTTTCTGCCCGATGCAAATACTAAGGATACTTCTGAATCTAGCTGATCTTTGCTGCCCTGATCATGGCGCTCAAAAGTGACCGTTGGCAACCGCTGGATAAGCGCACGGCAATATCGCGCCGCTCGTCAGATTGCCGGCCAGGTGCGTGCCGCTCTGATTTACTGATAACAAGCGTGCCAATGCAATTTGACGCCCAGGGCTGGGTGCCACGTGATGGATTGAAGCGGATCGGGCATGGAGGCGGGAGAGATGGCCAGGGTGACTCTGGAACTCGACAGGCAGTTGCACTTGATGCTGGTGGAATCGGCAAAGGCCAATCGGGTGAGTCTTGAGGAAGAATGCTGTCGTCGACTGGGCGGGCGGGCATGGCGCTCGCGCTACCTGCAGGCGCTGGTAGCGGAATTGCGCGCCGACGATGAGCAGCGGCGCGCAAGCTCGGGTTGATTACTTCTTCGTCTTGGCCGGTTTCGGGCAATCCGATTCCTGGAAGCGTTCGGTCGCGACCGGGCGGTTGGTCTTAACCTCGGTGAATTCGTAGCGCATCGTCGCGCCCTTGGCCATCAACTTGCGAAAGCCCGGATTGGTGCACACCGTGGAACCCAACTGGAAATACACGGCCTTGGGGTCTGCGCGCATTTTCTGGGCATGGCTGCTTTGCACGCTGAGGTGGTTGATCAACTCGGTGCCTTCGACGGTATAACCCTGGTCGAGAATGTCTTCGTTGATCGCCCGCGGCGTACCGACGCTACTTTCCTTGGCAACGTTCTGCAGCATCTTGTTCAGTTCGAGTTCTTTCAGCGAGGCAGCCTGAGCGCTGAAGGACGTCGCCAGCAGAACGGCAACGGTAGGGACGATAAGGCGCAGCATGAAACTCTCCTGGTTCAGTGACTGGTGGTTCGACCGATCACATGACTGTGCGTTCAGTGGTCGGGGATTATAGGGGAGCCCGGGTGGACGGTACAGGCTCGTGCGCTCTGGTAGACTGCCGGCCTTTATTGCCCTGCCGAGTGTTGTTCGTGTCGAGTTTTCCTGTCTGTCGGCGTCGTCCACGATGAATCACGCCCCTAATGCCGTAGCCCGCCTGCGTGACCAGCGCATCGATGAGGGCATCAAGCCGATTCAGGCCCGTGGCTGGCGCGCGCCCCGTTGCAGCGCCTGCCGGGTGATCGAGAGCCATTGCCTGTGCGCCTGGCGACCAAGCGTCGAGACACGTTCCGGGGTCTGCCTGATCATGACCAACAAAGAGGTGTTCAAGCCTAGCAACACCGGTTGGCTGATTGCCGATGTGGTGCGCGACAACCATGCGTTCATCTGGTCGCGCACCGAGGTCGATGAGCAACTGCTGGCGTTGCTGAACGACCCGCAATGGCAACCGTACCTGGTGTTTCCGGGCGAATACGTGGAGCCATCGCGGGTTACCCACACGGTAGACCTCGATCAGGCCAAGCGCCCGCTGTTCATTCTGCTGGACGCGACCTGGACGGAGGCGCGCAAGATTTTCCGTAAAAGCCCATATTTCGACCGGCTGCCGATCCTGAGCTTGTTGCCCGATAAACTGTCGCGCTACCGCTTGCGTCGTTCGACCCGCAGCGAGCACCTGTGCACCGCCGAGGTAGCGGCGTTGTGTCTGGAATTGGCAGGCGACAGCGACGCCGCGTCGGCCCTGGATGCCTATTTCGATGTGTTCAGCCAACATTACCTGGGCGCCAAGGGCCAGCAGGAAGTGAACGTGTCGACCCCGGCCCATGCCGAGTTGCAACCCTTCATTCGCACCCCGCAAGCAGTATTGGCCCAATAGTGGCCCATACTGGACGCAGGGGCGGCCGTGCTGCTTGACCACCCCGGCTTCGCTGGGCATGCTTGGCGCCGACCAGGGCGCCGACCACTGTTTGAAACGCTATGTTTGGCGTTGCACGTGCCCTGTGGATGCCGCTGCAGGGTGGTGTCTTGAGTTGTCTTGGCGAGGCGCGAATGCATCGGGCCTGCCATTAAAAACAGGATCATTTGAAAAATGGCCACATACGAAATCCTGATTGCCGATGACCACCCGCTCTTTCGCAGCGCGTTGCATCAGGCAGTGACCCTGGGCCTTGGCCCGGCTGTCCGGTTGACGGAGGTGGCCAGTATCGCGGAACTGGAGGTCCAACTGACGGCGAAGGCCGATTGGGACCTGGTGCTGCTGGACCTGAACATGCCCGGTGCCTACGGTTTTTCAGGACTGGTGCTGTTGCGCGGCCAATACCCGCAGATCCCCGTGGTCATGGTCTCGGCCCAGGAGGAAGCCTCGGTGATGGTCAAGGCCCGGGAGTTCGGCGCCAGTGGGTTCATCCCCAAATCCAGTTCCCTTGAAATGATTCAAAAGGCCGTGAAAGCGGTCTTGGACGGCGATGTCTGCTGGCCGCCCCAGGCGTTCGAGGCGGTGAGCGTGTCCGAAGAAGCCAAAGCCGCCAGCGCGGGCCTGGCCAGCCTCACGCCGCAGCAGTTCCGGGTATTGACCATGGTCTGCGAAGGCCTGCTGAACAAGCAGATTGCCTATGAGCTGAATGTGTCGGAGGCCACCATCAAGGCCCACGTCACGGCGATTTTCCGTAAACTGAATGTACGCACCCGGACCCAGGCGGCCTTGCTGCTGCAACAACTTGAGTCAATTTCGCCGCAGGCTTAATGCGCTGCTTCACGCTTTTTTGACCGGGTTTGAATTAGTTTCTCCACTCCTTTTCGATCAGTTGCTCACTCTATGTCACCTTTTAAAGGCCAGACCGGCCTGAAACGCATCCTTAACGCCTCCGGCTATTCCTTGGACGGGCTGCGCGCGGCTTTTGTCGGCGAAGCGGCGTTCCGTCAGTTGGTGTTGCTCAACGTTGTGCTGATTCCGTTGTCGTTCTTCCTGAACGTCAGCCGTGTCGAGCAGGCGCTGCTGATCGCCGTGTGTCTGCTGGCGTTGATCGTGGAATTGCTCAACTCGGCGGTGGAGGCGGCCATTGACCGCATCTCCCTGGAGCTGCACCCGTTGTCGAAAAACGCCAAGGACATGGGCAGCGCCGCCCAGTTCGTTGCCCTGACGATGATCGCGTTGGTGTGGGGGCTGATCCTGCTGTAACGGCTCAGGCAATGGTCGGCAGCACGATTTCGTCGCTGCGCTGGGCTCCGGCGGTGAACGCTCGGCACAATTCGAGGAATTCGCGCATGGCCGAGGTCTGGTACTTCTGTTTATGCCAGATGAAATAAAACTGCCGCGCCAGGTCCATGTCCGGGGTTTCCACCGCGACGAGGCTGCCGCGGCGGAAGGCGTCGCGCAGGGCCAGGCGTGAGATGCAGCCAATGCCCAGGCCGGACTCCACGGCGCGCTTGATCGCTTCGGTGTGTTCCAGCTCCAGGCGGATATTCAACGCGCTGCGGTGGTGGCGCATGGCCTGGTCGAAGGTCAGTCGCGTGCCGGAGCCCTGTTCCCGCAGAATCCAGGCTTCATGGGTCAGCTCCTCCATGGTTGCCTGGCCACGCTTGGCCAGTGGGTGTTGAGGGGCGCAGAACACTACCAGTTCGTCCTCGACCCAGCTTTGCACTTCGATGTCTGGATGGCTGCAGTCGCCTTCGATTAGACCCAGATCAATTTCATAGTGGGCAACTTGGTGCACGATATTGGCAGTGTTCTGCACGTGCAGCTTCACCTGGCTTTCCGGGTGGCGCTGCATGAACCCGCCGATCAACAAGGTCGCCAGGTAATTGCCGATGGTCAGCGTCGCGCCGACCGCCAGTGAGCCGAAACCGGATTTGCCATTGAGCAGGTCTTCGATCTCCTTGGCCTGGTCCAGCAGCGCCACTGCCTGGGGCAGCAGCTGTTTGCCCAGGGCATTGAGGCTCAGGCGTTTGCCGGCACGGTCGAACAATTGGCAGCTCGATTGCCGCTCCAGTTCGGTGATGGAGGTGCTGGCCGCCGACTGCGACAGATTGAGTTGCCCCGCAGCGCGAGACACGCTTTCTTGCTGGGCGACGGCGACGAAGACTTGTAGTTGACGTAGAGTAAATCGCATATCGATATAACCGATAACCCTTATCTTAATAATCCATTTAACAGATATTGTCGCCGCCATTAGAATGCGATGCAATTGCGCAGATTATCGGCGCAGGCACCATTCCCAGGAGTCCCCGTACATGAGCAACATGAACCACGAGCGTGTCCTCAGTGTTCATCACTGGAACGACACTCTGTTCAGCTTCAAGTGCACCCGCGATCCGGGCCTGCGCTTCGAGAACGGTCAGTTCGTGATGATCGGCCTGCAACAGCCCAACGGCCGCCCGCTTATGCGCGCTTACTCGATTGCCAGCCCGAACTGGGAAGAGCATCTCGAGTTCTTCAGCATCAAGGTGCCCGATGGTCCGCTGACTTCCCAGTTGCAGCACCTGAAGGAAGGCGACGAGATCATCATCAGCAAGAAACCCACCGGCACCCTGGTGCTGGACGATCTCAAGCCTGGCAAGCATTTGTACCTGCTCAGCACCGGCACCGGCCTGGCGCCGTTCATGAGCGTCATCCAGGATCCGGAAACCTATGAGCGTTTCGAGAAAGTGATCCTGTGCCACGGCGTGCGTTACGTCAATGAAGTCGCTTACCGCGAGTTCATCACCGAGCACTTGCCGCAGAACGAGTTCTTCGGCGAAGCCCTGCGCGACAAGCTGATCTACTACCCGACCGTGACGCGCGAGCCGTTCGAGAACGAAGGCCGCCTGACCGACCTGATGCGCAGCGGCAAGCTGTTCCGCGACATCGGCCTGCCACCGATCAACCCGCAGGACGACCGCGCCATGCTGTGCGGCAGCCCGAGCATGCTCGACGAGACCAGTGAAGTGCTCAACAGCTTCGGCCTGACCGTTTCGCCGCGTATGCGCGAGCCGGGTGATTACCTGATCGAGCGGGCGTTTGTAGAGAAGTAAGCCTGCATTTGTGGCGGCTGATAGATCGCTATCGCGAGCAAGCTCGCTCCCCGCTCCCACAAGGGGATTTGTGTTGAATCCAAACGCGTGAACAACACGAACCACCTGTGGGAGCGAGCTTGCTCGCGATGGCAGCGACTCGGTCCAGCTGCCAGACCATAAAAAGCCCGCGCTACCTGAAGAAGGTAGCGCGGGCTTTTTCATTTCTGGCGGTTACGATTTCGCCGGAATCACTTCCAGCACCCGGATCAACCTCGGCTGCGGATAATGCCAGCGAACATCCAAGTCCCAGAACTGCGCGCCGTACTCCCGTTCGGCGGTAGGAGTCTGGTACGCCGGGCGTGGGTCTTGGGCCAGGCACTGTTCAATCAGATCCACCAACGGTTCTTCCAGGCGCGTGGCATGCTCGTGCGCTTGAAGCAGGGCAGTGTCCGCCCATTGCACCGGAATGAGCTCAGGCGCGGCGCTGGCGATGCTGTTGGAGGCCGAGCCGATGATGTCGGCGTAGGGCACGTAGGGCTTGATGTCGAGCACCGGTGTGCCGTCCAGCAAATCGATACCCGAGAGCCACAGGCGCCCGGCTTCGACCCGTTCCAGCTTCACGACCGACTGGCCAATGCCGTTGGGACGATGGGTGGCGCGGGTGGCGAACACGCCCATGGACTTGTTGCCGCCCAGGCGTGGCGGCCGCACTTTCAAGCGTGGCTTGTCTTCCAGGGCCTGATGGAACAGGAACAGCAGCCAGACATGGCTGACTTGCTCCAGGCCTTGTACCGCCTCGCCCTGGTCGAACGGCGCCACCAGCTCCAGCACACCGCGCGCGGCCGGGGCCAGTTGCGGTTGACGGGGGATGGCGAACTTCTCCTTGAAACAGGAGCGGACGAAGCCGATGGGGGAGACGGTGTAGGTCATGGGCTGGGATCGAGGCGAGGTTGAAAGGGCATCATAGCGCGCGGCCAAGATTGACACTGTTCGTATGGCGAGAACGTTTTTGTGGCGAGGGGATTTATCCCCGTTGGGCTGCGCAGCAGTCCTAAAAGCAGTGAACTCAATCTGCCAGTGGTACACCGAGTTGTCAGGTTTGGGGGCCGCTTCGCAGCCCAGCGGGGATAAATCCCCTCGCCACAACAGCTCTGCAAAAGTCAGCAGATATTCAAGAGTCAGCGGCCCTTCAAGGTCAGCCGCGAACGCGCAGCGTCAGGCCCTTGAGGAAGTTGCGCAGCAATTGGTCGCCGCACGGGCGGTAGTTGGTGTGGCCGAATTTGCGGAACAGCGCGCTCAGTTCCGGCTTGGACACCGGGAACTCGGCGGCCTTGAGGATGGCGTGCATGTCGTCTTCCTTCAGCTCGAAGGCCACTCGCAGTTTCTTGAGGATGATGTTGTTGGTCACCGGCACTTCGATCGGCTGCGGCGGACGGCTTTCGTCCTTGCCACGCTTGAAGATCACCAGCCCATCGAGAAAATGCGCCATGACCTCGTCAGGGCAGAACACGAAACCTTCTTCCTCGTCTTTCTTGAGGTAGCCCGCCAGGTCCGCCAGGGAGACGTCCAGGCCGCCCAGCTTGATGATCTCGATGACTTTCTTGTCGCTGATGTCGAGCATGTAGCGCACGCTGCGCAGTACGTCGTTGTGAATCATGTGTGCAGTCCTGATCAATCGGCAGTGGGCGCCTGCGTTCGGTGCGGCGCCGGGAAAATTAGAATTTCTCTTTGGCAGACAGGTAGCGCCACTGGCCCAGCGGCACCTTGCCGATGGACACGCCGCCGATGCGAATGCGGCGAATGGCGACGACCTTGAGCCCGACCGCTTGGCAAAACAACGCGATTACGCCGGGCTGCGGGTTTTTCATGGCAAAGCGCAGGCGGTTCTCGTTCTGCCAACTGGCCTTGACCGCCGGCAGCTCCTTGCCCTTGTAGGTCAAGCCGTGGTTCAGGCGATTGAGGCCATGGGCGACCATTTCGCCTTCGACTTCCACCACGTACTCCTGTTCGATCTTGGCGGCGTCGGCGGTGAGCTTGCGCAAGATCTTCCAATCCTGGGTGAACACCAGCAACCCGCTGGCGTTGGCTTGCAGGTCGGCACTGGCGGTCAGGCGCAGGAAGTGGCCCTTGAGCGGCCGCTTGCCGAAGCGATGTTCTTCGCTCAGGGTCTGCGGTCCGAGAGAGGCCATCGCGGTGTCCACATCCGTGCCCGCCGGGACGTTCAGCAGGAGCGTCACCGGCTCCGGCGCGGTGGCCTTGGCCTCGGGGTCGAGTTCGACTTTCTGGGTCGTCACCTTGAACTGCGGCTCATCGATCACTTCGCCATCCACGGTGACCCAGCCGCCCTCGATGAACAGCTCAGCCTCCCGACGGGAACAGCCGACGAGTTCGATGAGGCGTTTGGAGAGACGAATCGGGTCAGTCATGACGGGGGCCGTAACAAAAAGAGGGTGGGCATTGTACCTGCCTGGGGCCGGTTAATCGCGGGTCCATTTGCCTCATGCCACTTTTAGCCGCGCCCAGCCTTCAGGTCAGGCTGTTTGTAGCGCATGTGCAGAAGGGGGTAGGGCTGGTTCATGCCATCTTTTGCCGAGCGCCCGACCACTTCGAAGCCTTGCTTGAGGTAAAAGCCCAAGGCTTGCGGGTTCTGTTCGTTGACGTCCAGTTGATCGGCGTTCAGGTGTTCCATGGCGTAGCGCAGCAACAGCTTGCCCAGGCCCTGGCCACGGTGTTGTGGGTCGATGAAGAGCATCTCGACCTTGCCGGCCGCGACACCGGCGAAACCGGTGATCCGCTGGCGCGCGTCCCGTGTGCAAATGAGCATCACCGCATCCAGGTAACGGGTGAGCACCAGGTTTTTCAGCAGTTCGATGTAACTGTCTGGCAGAAACTCATGGGTGGCCCGCACCGACGCCTCCCAAACCTGGGTCAGTTCCTGATAATCGCTCGGTTTCGGTGTATGGATGACCGAATGCTGGCGCATGTCCGCCTGTTCCTTGTGCTGGATGTCTTGGGTTTCTCCATACGATAGCCGTAAAAAAGCCCCGCATCTTGTCGCAAGAGCGGGGCTTTTCAATTTTTTGGCCTGTGGAACAACCTGTGGGAGCTGAGCTTGCTCGCGATGGCGGTGCATCAGTCAGCATGAATATTGACTGACACGACCCCATCGCGAGCAAGCTCGGCTCCCACAGGTATTGCAGGGGCCTGTATAGGGTGGCAGATCAACCGATCTGCTCAGCCCACAAATCGTATTCATCGGCGTCGGTCACCTTGCACCAGACTTTGTCGCCTGGCTTGAGGTTGCTGCCGTTGTCGATGAAGACGTTGCCGTCGATTTCCGGCGCGTCGAAGAAGCAACGGCCCACGGCGCCTTGTTCGTCCACTTCATCCACCAGCACTTCGATTTCACGGCCGATGCGCATTTGCAGGCGCGCCGAGCTGATGGCCTGCTGGTGCGCCATGAAGCGCTCCCAACGGTCCTGCTTGACGTCGTCCGGCACCACGTCCAGGTCCAGGTCGTTGGCCGGTGCGCCTTCCACAGGGGAATACTGGAAGCAGCCAACGCGGTCGAGCTGGGCTTCGGTCAGCCAGTCCAAGAGGTACTGGAAGTCTTCTTCGGTTTCGCCAGGGAAGCCGACGATGAAGGTCGAGCGGATGATCAGGTCCGGGCAGATTTCGCGCCAGTTCTTGATGCGGGCCAGGGTCTTGTCTTCGAAGGCCGGGCGCTTCATGGCCTTGAGGACTTTCGGGCTGGCGTGCTGGAACGGGATGTCCAGGTACGGCAGGATCTTGCCGGCCGCCATCAACGGGATCAGTTCGTCGACATGCGGGTATGGGTAAACGTAATGCAGGCGGACCCAGACGCCGAGGGTGCTGAGGGCTTCGCACAGTTCGGTCATGCGGGTTTTCACCGGCGCGCCGTTCCAGAAGCCGGTGCGGTATTTCACGTCGACGCCGTAGGCGCTGGTGTCCTGGGAGATCACCAGCAGCTCCTTGACGCCGGCCTTGACCAGGCGCTGGGCCTCGTCGAGCACATCACCCACCGGACGGCTCACCAGCTTGCCGCGCATCGACGGGATGATGCAGAAGCTGCAGCTGTGGTTGCAGCCTTCGGAAATCTTCAGGTAGGCGTAGTGGCGCGGGGTCAGCTTGATGCCTTGTGGCGGCACCAGGTCGATCAGCGGGTTGTGGTCCTGGCGCGGTGGCACCACCTCATGCACGGCATTGACCACCTGCTCGTACTGCTGCGGCCCGGTCACGGACAATACGCTTGGGTGCACATTGCGGATGTTGCCTTCTTCCACGCCCATGCAGCCGGTGACGATGACCTTGCCGTTTTCCTTGATGGCCTCGCCGATCACTTCCAGGGACTCGGCCTTGGCCGAATCGATGAAGCCGCAGGTGTTGACCACGACCACGTCGGCGTCCTGGTACGTGGACACGACGTCATAACCCTCCATGCGCAGCTGGGTCAGGATGCGCTCGGAGTCGACCAGAGCCTTCGGGCAACCCAGGGATACGAAGCCAACCTTCGGATTGGCGGGCGCGGTAGTGGTGGACATGTCTAACCTCGGTGTAGGGGGGATCGTCTCTTGCCGAGACAGGGCGCCTGGCGCGCCTCTGATCAAAAAGTGCGCAATTCTATCCAGGGTCGACGCACTTGACCAGCTTTATACCGGGAAATGCGACGAGTGCTGCGCTATGCTTCGCGCCTTTGCGCTCTGGCGATTGCTACAGTCAACAAAACGTCTGTAACAATACGTAAAACAGCGCATGCTGCCTCAACAAAGCATCGTGTTTCGTTGAAGAAGACAGGTCTGGAAATCGGGAGTGTTGGATGGGTCATGCAAGTAGTCAGGTGGCAGGCGCCGAGCATTCGGCAGCGAAGCCGCTGAGCATGCTGGTCGCGGCGGTCGGGGTGGTTTATGGCGACATCGGCACGAGCCCGTTGTACACCCTCAAGGAAGTGTTTTCCGGTGCCTATGGCGTGCCTGTCAATCACGATGGGGTGCTGGGGATTCTGTCGCTGATTTTCTGGTCGCTGATCTGGGTCGTGTCGCTCAAGTACATGATGTTCGTCCTGCGCGCCGACAACCAGGGCGAGGGCGGGATCATGGCGCTCACCGCCCTGGCGCGGCGAGCCGCGGCGGGAAGGGCGCGACTGCGGACATTCCTGGTGATCTGCGGCTTGATCGGCGCAGCGCTGTTCTACGGGGACAGCATGATCACGCCGGCGATTTCCGTGCTCTCGGCAGTTGAAGGTCTTGGCTTGGCGTTCGAAGGTATCGACCACTGGGTGGTGCCCTTGTCGCTGGTGGTGCTGGTGGGGCTATTCCTGATCCAGCGCCACGGCACTGCACGGATTGGCATCCTGTTTGGCCCGATCATGGTGACCTGGTTCCTGGTGCTCGGCGCCCTGGGTGTGTACGGCATCCTGCAACACCCGGAGGTATTGCAGTCGGTGAACCCGGCCTGGGCCGTGCGATTCTTTGTTGTCCATCCGGGCATGGGCGTGGCAATCCTCGGCGCGGTGGTGCTGGCGTTGACCGGCGCTGAAGCGCTGTACGCGGACATGGGCCATTTCGGTCGCAAACCGATTGCCCGCGCCTGGTTCATCCTGGTGCTGCCAGGTCTGATGCTCAACTATTTCGGCCAGGGCGCGTTGTTGCTGGGCGACCCGGAAGCGGCGCGTAACCCGTTTTATCTGCTGGCGCCGAGCTGGGCGCTGCTGCCGTTGGTAGGCTTGTCGACCCTGGCCACGGTGATCGCTTCCCAAGCGGTGATTTCCGGCGCGTTCTCCCTGACACGCCAGGCGATCCAGCTCGGTTACATCCCGCGCATGTACATCCAGCACACCTCCAGCGCCGAGCAGGGGCAGATCTACATCGGCGCGGTGAATTGGTCGCTGATGGTCGGCGTGGTGCTGCTGGTGCTGGGTTTCGAATCTTCCGGCGCGCTGGCTTCGGCCTACGGCGTGGCCGTGACCGGTACCATGCTGATGACCACGATCCTGGTGTCCGCGGTGATACTGCTGTTGTGGAAATGGCCGCCGCTGCTGGCGGTGCCGCTGTTGTTCGGTTTCCTGTTGGTGGACGGACTGTACTTCGCCGCCAACGTGCCGAAGATCATCCAGGGCGGTGCGTTCCCGGTCATCGCCGGTATCGCCTTGTTCGTGCTGATGACCACCTGGAAGCGCGGCAAGCAACTGTTGGTGGATCGCCTGGACGAAGGGGCATTGCCGTTGCCGATTTTCATCAGCAGCATCCGCGTGCAACCGCCCCACCGTGTCCAAGGCACCGCCGTGTTCCTGACGGCGCGTTCGGACGCGGTGCCTCACGCGCTGTTGCATAATCTATTGCACAACCAGGTGCTGCATGAGCAAGTGGTGCTGCTGACAGTGGTGTACGAAGACATTCCCCGGGTACCGCCGCAGCGGCGCTTCGAGGTCGATGCCTATGGCGAAGGGTTCTTCCGGGTGATCCTGCACTTCGGCTTCACCGACGAGCCGGATGTCCCGCAGGCACTCAAGCTCTGCCATCTGGATGACCTGGATTTCAGCCCGATGCGCACCACCTACTTCCTCAGTCGCGAGACTGTCATTGCCTCCAAGCTCGAAGGCATGGCCCGCTGGCGCGAGCAGTTGTTCGCCTTCATGTTGAAAAACGCCAACGGCAACCTGCGCTTTTTCAATCTACCGTTGAACCGGGTGATTGAACTGGGGACGCAGGTCGAGATGTAGCCTCAGGAAAACAAGAAGCCCTCGTTGTCTTGTGGTGGCGGGGGCTTTTTTGTGGGCGACACTCATGCTGACGCCAGAGTGAAGCCCTTGTGGGAGCGAGCTTGCTCGCGATAGCGGAGTGTCAGTTTGCACAGATGTTGAATATGCCACCGTCATCGCGAGCAAGCTCGCTCCCACAGGGGGCAGTTGAGCGGGCACAAAAAAGCCCCGGCAACCCTAAGGCTGCCGGGGCTTTTGTCAGGCGTGTAGCGGTTTACTGTTCGGCTGGTTTGCTCTGGCGCTTGTTGATCTCATCGATCAGGCGCTTGGCCAGGGCCGGGTAGTTCTCGTCGAAGTGGTGGCCGCCAGGCAGCTTGATGGCTTCGCCTACTGCTGTCTTGTCGGTGCAACCGCTTTCGTCGGCTTCTTCACCGCCGTAGATGCACACCACTTTTTCGGCTGGCAGCTTGGCCATTTCCGGGCCGGTGGCGGCTTCGGTGCCGGCGTTGCCGAGCCAGCCTTCGACTTCGATCTCGAAGCTGCCGGTGCGGGCGAAGGCTAGCAGGATGATCGCATCGACCCGCTGTTGTTCGGTGGCCGGCAGGCGATTGTAAATGGCCGGCAACACGTCGGCGCCGAAGGAGTAGCCGGTCAGGATGAAGCGCTTGGTGCCCCAGATCTGCCGGTAGTGCTGCATCAGCTCGGTCAGGTCCGCCGCGCTCTGCTCAGGGCTCTTGTGCTGCCAGTAGTAGCGCAGGGTGTCGATGCCGACCACCGGGTAGCCGATCTTGGCCATTTCATCGGCCACGTCGCGGTCCAGGTCGCGCCAGCCGCCATCTCCGGAGAGAAACAGAGTGACGGTGTCCCGTGTCTGGCTGGCTGGGACTTCCACCACCGGGATGCTCAGGCCGCCCTTGGCCTTGTCGGTGCCCACCAGGATTTTGCGCAGTTCGTTATTCAGCACTTGCGGCAGGTTGATGTCGTAGTCGCTGATGCTGGTCTCGGCATTCGATTGGTCGCGTACGAAACCGGCGCTGGTGTCGTCGGGGTTGTCGTTCCAGGCCACCAGCCAATGGCCGTGGGCTGCTTTTTTAGGCAGCAGGTGGGTGCAACCGGGTTTTTCCAGGGCCAGGTCCACCGAAACGGCCTTGGCCTTGTCGTCCTTCTGCTCGGCCAGCCAACGCCAGGCCAGCACGGCGCCAGGGCCGATGCCGCTGACCAGCGTGGCAGGGCCCTGGAGCTCCCTCAGGCCAGCCTGCAGGGCACGGCCTTGCAACATGCAGTCCTTGGGCAGGATCACCTGGACGATCTGCGCCGAGCCGCTGCGGCTGAGGGTCGTCAATTGTGTGTCGCTGAGCTTCTGGTCTTCATTGACCGCCACCAGTACCCGGGCTCGCGCCTTGGTACCGGGAGTGACGCGGGTCAGGGCTGCGCCATCGGCTGGCGCCAGTTGTTCCAGGGTCGGTTGCGGGGCTGGGCGGTTCCAGTACCAGTAACCGCCACCGAGAATCACCGCCAGCACCAGCAGGGCGGCCACTACGTATCGCCAGGAGCGTTGCATCATCAGCGTTTCACCAGTCCAGTCAGGCCGCCTGCAATCAGGGCGGCGGTATCGGCCAGCGCCACCAGCGGATCGAGTCCGGCGGGCACGGCCATGTAACGAGGTTCCCAGTCAGGCTGGAATTTGTCTTTGAAGCGGCGCAGCCCCTGGAAGTTATAGAGCTGCTCGCCACGGCGGAACACCATCGAGCCCAGGCGCTGGGTCAGCGGTGCGCCGCGTCTCGGTTGCAGGCCCGACAGCGGGACCATGCCGAGGCTGAAGCGGGCGTAGTCATGGTTTTTATAATGCTGGATGAGGCCGACCATCATGAACTCCATGGTCAGTTTCGGGGCCTCGGGGTGGGCACGCATCAGGTCGAGGCTGGCCAGTTCGTGGCTGTGGGTTTCCAACAGGTTGGCGAACGCCACCGGCCGGCCTTCGAAACGAATCACCGCGATGCGGAAATGCTTGAGGTAGTCATCGCTGAAACGCCCCAGGGAAAAACCTTTTTCCCGCACGTTCTTGCCGGTCAGCCAGGCATCGGAAATGATCTTGAGCTCATCCATCGGCGCCTGGCCCGGCTCGTGGATCTCCAGCGACAGGCCGTCACGGGTGCCGCGGTTCCAGGTGTAGCGCAAGTCCTTCATCTCTTTGCCCTTGGCTTCGAGATCGAAACGCTTGAGGTCGACCCGTGCTTCTTCGCCCAGCTTGATGGCCGTCAGGCCGATGTCCATGTAGTACGGCAGGTTTTCGGCGCGCACCTGATAGAACACGGGACGGGCATGGTAGATGTCACACAGGTCGCGGAACTGCCAGATCATTTCGGCCCGTTGCTGGGTTGGACCGATCGGGTCGTACAGCGCCACCAGGCTGCGGCCACGGCGGGCGTACATCAGGAACGCCTCGTCGTTGGGGTGAAACAGCAGTGCCTTGTCACCGGTCAGGGCCAGGCCGCCGTCGGGTTGCGAAGACGTCATGAGAATCGTCTTAGCCCGCTCCAGCTCATCAGCCGTCGGTAAATGGATCACCGGCCGTGCGGTGCGCAGCAGCCAGGTCAGGGATACCACTACCAGCAGTACTGCGGCGCCCAGCAGCGAGCGCAGGCCGCGAGGAGCGTCCGCATCGAGGGTGAACTGCCACCAGAGTTGATGGCTGTAGGGCACGTCCTGGTAGGCAAACAGCAGCAGCCAGGTCGACGCGCCGAGCACGCAGAGGCTGGCGATCAGGAACAGCGGGGAAAATGGCAGCTCGGTCAGGCGGCTCGGACGATAAAAGGAGCGCCGGAATACCGCCAGCAGGGCCGCTGTCAGGGTCAGCAGCGTGGCTTCTTCCCAGTCAAAACCCTTGAGCAGCGAGAGCAGGGCACCCACCAGGAGCAGCACCGTAGTCAGCATCCAGGCGGCCGACAGGCGACGACGCAGGCCTTGGGCGAGCAACAGGCACAACACGCCCACCAGGCTGGCGCCGAGGTGCGACGCGTCCACCAGCCGATGAGGAATCAGGAAGCCGATGTGCTCCAGGCGGGTGTCGATTTCCGGGGTCACGCCGGAAAACAGCAGCACCACACCGGAGAGGAACACCAGCACCGCCAGGATCGGCGCGGCGAAACCCGATGCCGCCCGCAGGCTCTGGCGTGTCTGGAACAGCCGTTGCGCCTCGTTGATCAGCAGCAACACGCAGGCCACCAGCATTGGCAGCAGCACGTAGATCAAGCGATACAGCAACAGCGCGGCGGCCAGCGGTGCGGCGCCGAGTTTGTCGGCAAACGCGGCCAGCAGGATCGCTTCGAATACCCCGACCCCGCCCGGTACATGGCTGAGCACGCCGGCGGCCAGCGCCAGCAGGTACACCAGCAGGAAGGCGCCGAACGGCGGTGCCTCAGGCAGCAACAGATACAACACAGTGGCGGCCGCGGCCACATCCAGCGCGGTGATCACCAACTGCAAGAAGGTCAGGCGGCGACCCGGCAGGCGCAGTGTGCGACGCCCGGCCTTTACCAGAAGGCTGTCCCGATACGGCTGCTCCGGCAGGCGGCGGCGGTAAATGCCGATGGCCAATACGCTGGTGAGCAGCAGCACCGCCACGGAAATCGCCCCGAGCAAAGCGGCAGGCAAGTGCAGCGCGGCAGACGCGGCGGGCAGGTTGCTGAGTGTCGCCAGGGCCGCCAACGGCGGCAACGCGCAGCCCAGGGACAGGCTGGCGAACAGCGTCATGTGGGCGACATCCGATGCCCCCAGGCCATGGCGTGCATACAGACGGTAGCGAACCGAACCGCCCGATAGCAGCGACAGGCCAATGGCATTGCCGATGGCGAATGCGGTGAACCCGCCCAGGACCATGGTTTGTGGCGGCAGTGTCACACCGGCGTAACGGCTGGCGGACCATTCGTAGCCCAAAAGAATGATGAAGCCGACGACCGTGGCGGCGATCGCACCGAGCAGGGCTGGCCGGGGCACTTCCAGAATCGAGTCGTGCAGGGCGTATAGATCGAGCTCGCTCAGCAGATGGCGGCAGGCAATCAATGCAATCGCAAACAGCAGCAGCGTTACCGCGAGGCCGATGGGCTGGCGGTACTGGCTGATCCGATCCAGCCAGCGCAGTCGTTCGGCTTTGATCGGTTGTGTCGCGGTAACGGAGTCTTGCGGGTCAGACGAGTGGGCGCGCATCAATCACCTCTTGAGCTATGCGCGACAGGATGGGGGTATCCAGCTAAGTTACCAATCCCCGCGGTAAAAAATAATTACAAAAAATTTGTAATGAGGCCTTTTTTCGTCAGGCACAAAAAAGGCCACTCTTTCGAGCAGCCTTTCTTGATATTTGGTTGCGGGAGCCGGATTTGAACCGACGACCTTCGGGTTATGAGCCCGACGAGCTACCAGACTGCTCCATCCCGCGTCTGTGTGGCGGCATTCTACAGGCGAACGCCCGAGTGTCAACCGTTAAAAGACGCAGGGGTCAAATAAACGGCCGATCCGTTGCTTGCCTTCCTAAATGCGTGGAATTAAAGGGAAATTGTCCTACAACTTGCAGTGCGCGGAGTATCGCAGGTTGCGTGTCTCTGATCGTGTGGTCAGAAACGAGCGCGCACAAAAAAGGCCACTCTTTCGAGTAGCCTTTCTTGATGTTTGGTTGCGGGAGCCGGATTTGAACCGACGACCTTCGGGTTATGAGCCCGACGAGCTACCAGACTGCTCCATCCCGCGTCTGTGTGGCGGCATTCTACAGAGGATCGAGCCGCTGTCAACCCTGGTGTCATAAAAACCTGTTCCGCTTCAAGCGCTTAGACTTGGAAAAGGCATTGTGACAGCGCTGTGACGCAGGCCTGGCAAGGGCTGTAGCTCTATTGGAGAGTGCGTTGCGATTGAAGAAGTAAATTTATGTAGGCGTTTTCGGGGCGCGACGAAGGATCTTTCAAACTACTGGTGCTATATACAGGTGCCGATGCGATACTGGTGGCCCGATTCGTCCCACATCCTGTTCTTCTATGACGCAACGTAAAATCATCCATGTCGACTGTGACTGTTTTTATGCCGCTATCGAGATGCGCGATGATCCGCGGCTGGCTGGCAAGCCTATGGCGGTGGGTGGCTCGGCGGATCGGCGGGGTGTGATTGCCACCTGTAACTATGAAGCGCGAGCCTACGGCGTGCGCTCGGCCATGTCTTCCGGCCACGCCTTGAAGCTCTGTCCGGACCTCACCATCGTCAAGCCGCGAATGGAGGCCTATCGGGAAGCGTCGAAGGAAATTCATACGATTTTCAGCGATTACACCGACCTGATCGAGCCGCTGTCCCTGGACGAGGCCTACCTGGACGTTTCCGCCAGCGCCCATTTCGGCGGCAGCGCCACCCGCATCGCCCAGGACATTCGCCGACGTGTTTCCAATCAGTTGCACATCACCGTGTCCGCCGGCGTCGCGCCGAACAAGTTCCTGGCCAAGATTGCCAGTGACTGGAAAAAGCCCAACGGGTTGTTTGTCATCACCCCGGACCAGGTCGAGGACTTTGTCTCGGCCCTGCCGGTCAGCAAGCTTCACGGTGTTGGCAAGGTCACCGCTGAGAAGCTGAACCGGCTCGGTATCGTCGATTGCCTGCAGTTGCGTGAATGGGACAAGTTGGCGCTGGTGCGAGAGTTCGGCAGTTTTGGCGAGCGGCTCTGGAGCCTGGCCCGTGGGATCGATGAGCGTTTGGTGCACAACGACAGCCGACGGCAGTCCATCAGTGTGGAAAATACCTACGATGTCGACTTGCCCGACCTGGTGAGTTGCCTCGACAAACTGCCGGAGTTGATGGAAACCCTCAAAGGGCGCATGGCGCGGATCGACAGCAGTTATCGACCGGGCAAGCCGTTCGTCAAAGTGAAGTTCCACGACTTCACCCAGACCACGCTGGAACAGGCCGGGGCAGGGCGGGACCTGGGCAGTTATCAGTTGCTGTTGACCCAGGCGTTCAACCGGGGCGGCAAGCCGGTGCGGTTATTGGGGATCGGGGTGCGGCTGGAGGATTTGCGGGGAGGGTTCGAGCAGTTGGAGTTGTTTGAGCGGTGAGGCTGCCACTTGGCTGAATGTCTTGCCTGACGTCCACTTTGTCGCGAGGGACGCTTGTGGGAGCAAAGCTTGCTCGCGATGGCATCCTTGAGGTCGCCATCGCGGGCAAGCCTTGCTCCCGCTGGTCTTGATCTACACAAACCCTTTGTCACCGGGGGTATTTCAATTCGCGCCCGGATCCGCCACCAAGCGCCCGCCATCCTTGGTCAGGGCTTTCATGAATTCGGCCTGCAGCTCCGGATCGTTGCGCGTCAGTTCGATCAGGCTCTGTTCCAGTTCACTGGCTTCTTCTTCAAGTCCCAGCTCCGACAGGCGCTTGACCCGATGAACCCACTGGCTCACCTCGTCATCTTCCAGGTCGTCGTAGATCAGCGCGTGCGCTTCCACCAGTTTGCTGCGCAAGGTGCTGCTGACGCTCAGGGATGAATCGCTGTGCACTTCGTCCTGGGCATCCGTCACGCTGATCTGCAACTTGCCGAACTGGCTCAGGTCCTGCTCGGCGAACGGGCTTTCCAGCAGGTTCAAGCGCAGCACGCCGTTACGGTCGGTGCTCAGCTCGAAGGTCTGCCGGGCGGCCTTGACTTCCACCGGGCGTTCGCTCCACGGCAGGCTCGAGTGTTCCGTGCGCTTGTCGCGCTGGATTTCGTCGATGCCCGCCAGGTTCTGCTGGGCACGGCCATGGGAGGGGACGTTCATGAACGGGTTGAGCCCGGCGAAACCGTAGCTGATCCAGTCGCGGGTCGCCGTGTCCGGCAGGCTGCCGAGGGCGAACACATTGACCACGTTCGCGCCGATACCGGCCACCACGGCCACCGCGCCCAGGGGAATCTCGTAGATCTCCCGCCAGGGTTGGTAAGGCGTGTATCGATCGTAACGGCGGGTGACCTCGAACTCAGTGACTTCGAAGGTCTTCTGCTCATGGATGCGCACCCGACGCTGCGGCAGGTCGAGCACCTTGGGTTCGCCCACGTCGATCTGCAGGCTGTGGTCGAGCAGTTTGCGCTCGACCCGCTCTTCGTGCTCGCTGCGTTGTGACATTTGGTTGGCACAGCCGCTGACCAGCAGGGCGCCGCACAGGGCGGCGCCACCGAGGCCTAAGGTGTTTCGCTTGAACATGACGTCTCTATCTGGTGTCAGCGGCGGATACGGGCCTGGAGGAACGACAGCACGTCGGCAACCGGCAGCGCTTGCGGCTCGGCCTCGGTGCGGCTCTTGTATTCCAGGTTGCCTTCGGCCAGGCCACGGTCACTGACGACGATCCGATGGGGGATGCCGATCAGTTCCATGTCCGCGAACTTGATGCCGGGGCTGGTTTTCTTGTCGCGGTCGTCCAGCAACACTTCGAAGCCGGCGGCCGTCAGTTCGGCGTAGAGCTTGTCGGTGGCTTCGCGCACCAGGTCGGTTTCATAGCGCAGCGGCACCAGGGCTACCTGGAACGGCGCGAGTGTGTCGCTCCAGATGATGCCTTTCTCGTCGTTGTTCTGCTCGATGGCGGCTGCCACCACGCGGGAAACGCCGATGCCGTAGCAACCCATTTCCAGGGTGACCGGCTTGCCGTTCTCGCCCAGCACTTCGCACTTCATCGCCTTGCTGTACTTGTTGCCCAGCTGGAAGATGTGCCCGACTTCGATGCCCCGCTTGATTTCCAGGGTGCCCTTGCCGTCCGGGCTCGGGTCGCCGGCCACGACGTTGCGCAGGTCCGCCACGGTTGGAACCGGCAGGTCGCGCTCCCAGTTCACGCCGAAGTAGTGCTTGTCGTCGATGTTGGCGCCGATGGCGAAATCGCTCATCAGCTCGACAGAGCGGTCGATGATGATCGGCAGTGGCAGGTTCAACGGGCCGAGGGAACCGGCACCGGCGCCAATGGCGTCGCGCAGATCGGCTTCGGTGGCCATGACCAGCGGGCTGGCGACGCCTGGCTGGTTGGCGGCCTTGATTTCATTCAGTTCGTGGTCGCCACGGACGATCAGGGCAATCAGCTTGCCGGCTTCTTCCGCCCGCACGATCAGGGTCTTGATGGTGCGTTCGATCGGCAGGTTGTAGCCTTCCACCAACTGGGCAATGGTCTTGGCGTTCGGGGTGTCCACCAGGCGCAGCTCTTCAGTCGGCGCGGCGCGGGAGGTTTCCCGTGGCACGGCTTCGGCTTTCTCGATGTTGGCCGCGTAGTCGGAGCCATTGCTGAAGACGATGTCGTCTTCGCCGGACTCGGCCAGCACGTGGAACTCATGGGAGCCGGCACCGCCGATGGAGCCGTTGTCGGCTTCAACCGGGCGGAATTTCAGGCCCAGGCGGGTGAACACGTTGCAATACGCCTGGTGCATGCGGTCGTAGGTGACTTGCAGCGAAGCCAGGTCGGCATGGAACGAGTAGGCGTCCTTCATGATGAATTCGCGACCGCGCATCAGGCCGAAGCGTGGACGGATTTCATCACGGAACTTGGTCTGGATCTGATACAGGTTGATGGGCAGTTGCTTGTAGCTGCTCAACTCATTGCGCATCAGGTCGGTGATCACTTCTTCGTGGGTCGGGCCTGCACAGAAGTCGCGACCGTGACGGTCTTTGATGCGCAGCAGCTCAGGGCCGTATTCTTCCCAGCGCCCCGACTCCTGCCACAGCTCGGCAGGTTGGGTGCTCGGCATCAACACTTCCAGGGAGCCGGCGGCGTTCATCTCTTCGCGAACGATGGCTTCCACCTTGCGCATGACCCGCAGGCCCATCGGCAGCCAGGTGTACAGGCCCGAGGCGAGTTTGCGGATCATGCCGGCACGCAGCATCAACTGATGGCTGATCACGACGGCGTCGGAAGGCGTTTCTTTCTGTGTGGCGAGCAAAAATTGACTGGTGCGCATGGTTGGCCGTTGTCGGTTGCTGATGACGAGAAGTGACGGAGCATTGTACGGGCGAGATGCCCTGGCGTACAGGCGCGTGGCCGGTCGCCAGGTGCGAACGCCGGTTTCCCTGGCGTTTGCTGAAGTTTCCTACGACTCTTCCGCAGGCCGGGTGGGCGCCGGTTCCTCGCTGGGTGTCGAATCCTGGCGACGGTTCTCCTGGAACCAGTGCAAGGCGATCAGCAGCAGGGTCGGCACGCCCAGCAGGGCGGTGATCAGGAAGAAGTTGTGGTAGCCGAATTTTTCCACCATCACCCCTGAATAACCCCCGATCAAGCGCGGCAGCAACAGCATGATCGAGCTGAGCAGGGCGTATTGGGTGGCGGAGAATTTCAGGTTGGTCAGGCTCGACAGGTAGGCGACGAACGCCGAAGTGGCCAGGCCGGAGCTGAAGTTGTCCAGGGAGATGGTGACAATCAGCATCTGCAGGTTGGCGCCCATGTCGGTCAACATCAGAAAGAGGATGTTGGTGGCGGCCGAGGCGACACCGCCGATGAACAGGATGGGCAGGATGCCGAAACGGACGATCAGCAGGCCGCCCATGCCGGCCCCGACGAGGGTCATGATCAGGCCGAAAATCTTGCTGACGCTGGCGATCTGGTCCTTGGTGAACCCTTGGTCGATGTAGAACACGTTGGCCATGACGCCCATGACTGTGTCGGACATCCGATAGGTTGCGATCAGTCCGAGCAGCAGCAGGGCCTGCCAGCGGTAACGCAGAATGAAATCGTTGATCGGCGTCAGCACTGGCGCCAGTCCGCGACGGCCCATGGCCGACAGGCACAGGGCCGTCAGGATGGTATAGAGGATGGCCCGCAGGAAGGCGCGGTCTTCGAGCAGCAGGTCGAGCAGGCTGACGCCCTCGAACAGCACGCTGGCAAAGTCGGTGTTGAACAACTGGGTGAACATCGCCGGGACGGAGACCAGCAGCACGATCAGCACGAATACCGACGCCAACTGATGAACGAACGTGTAGCGGCCGGCCTGCAATTGGGTGCGCAGCGGCACCGGCGGCTCGCGCATGAACAGTGAGGTGAGGAGCGCCGGGACCATCAACACGCCGAACAGCAGGTAAGTACCAGCCCAGGCCGAGTGTTTGTAGTTGAAACCGGTGGAACCAAAGCCTTCGGCGAAGAACAGGGCGCCGGCGGTGGCCAGCAGCGCGGCGATGCGGTAACCGGACATATAGCTGGCGGCGAGGGCGGCCTGGCGGGTGTCGTCGGCGATCTCCAGGCGATAGGCGTCGACGGCGATGTCCTGCGTCGCGGAGGCAAAGGCCACGATCACGGCGATGGCGATCAACCATGACAGGTGTTTTTGTGGATCGCAGAAGCCCATGCCGATCAGGCCGAGGATCACCAGCGCCTGGGACAGCACCAGCCATGAACGGCGACGCCCCAGTTTGCCCAGCAGTGGCAGGCGCCATTGGTCGAGCAGTGGCGACCAGACCCATTTAAAGGCATATGCCAGGCCGATCAGGCTCGCGTAGCCGATGGTTTCGCGGGCCACGCCGGCTTCGCGCAACCAGACTGAAAGCGTGGAAAACACCAGCATGTATGGCAAGCCGGCAGCGAAGCCAAGCAGCAACAGCACGAGCGTCGAGGGACTGGCATAGGCGGCGAGGGCGGCGCGCCAGGTTTTACGGGGCATGGGCTGGAGTCTGCCTCAAAAATTGCGAAAACAAAGCGCGCACTCTAACCGCTGTGCTCTACCGGGCGCCAGCCATGGCGCTGAATATCAACACGATTGTTCAGGACACTGACCCCTTCCATGCGCAGGCGTGCGCGCTGTTCATCCCCCGAGGCGCTGCCCGCCGGCAGACTGATCCGACCACCGGCAGCCAATACCCGATGCCAGGGCAGCTTGGTGTCGTTTGGCAACTGGCTGAGGGTTCTTCCCACCCAGCGCGCCGCGCGGCCCAGGCCGGCCATTTCGGCGAGTTGGCCATAGGTGACGACCTTGCCCGCCGGCACCTGGGCCAGGGTCAAGTAAAGGGTCGTGCGGCGGATTTGGGCGGCGTTCTCGGTGTCCGCAGGTGTGTCAGTCACGTAAAGTGTTCCTGAATGGGTGTCCGTCTGTAGATTAATTCCTACAGGGCTGGTTGAGAAATGAACTCATCAGCCCTACACGGGTCAGTCCTTGCTGAGGTGTCATCCTGGGGGATAATGCCGCCTTTTCACCGCAAACTTGAGCCCTTTATCGCTTATGTTGTCTAGAACCCTGCTATGCCTGGCTGTTACCAGCGCCTCCATGCCCTTGCTCGCCGACACTGTCTGGTTGAAGAATGGGGACAAACTCAGTGGCAAGATTACCGTTTTCGATGGCGGTAAGTTGCTGATCCAGACCGATTACGCCGGTGCGATTCCCATCGACTGGAAACAGGTCAAGACCCTGGAGAGCGATCAGCAACTCCTGGTCAAGCAGGATGCCTACACCGGCGAGAAGGCCAAGGCGCTGCAGGCGGCCGAGGATGGCAAGGTCACCCTGGCCAACGGTGATGCGCCCAAGACCGTCGAGCTGGCCAGTATCCAGCAGATCCTCAAGCCCAAGCCGGTGGTCGAAGACCTGGTGTGGAAAGGCAATATCGACGCCGCGCTGGATTACCAGCGTGCGGAAAACGATACCGATGATTACGACATCGATTTCAAGACCTCGGCCCGCCACGGCAGATGGCGGCACACCGCCGAAGGTGAATACAACCGTGAATTCCAGGATGACGTGGTTTCCACCGATAACTGGCGTCTGGAGTATTCCCTCGACCGGTTCCTGACGGACAAATGGTTCTGGCAAGGTCGCCTGAACTACAAGCGTGACAAAGTCGAAGACCTGGCGCGCCAGCGCGTGGTGGGTACCGGCCCGGGCTACCAGTTCTGGGATGATGAACTGGGGGCGTTCTCTCTGGGTTCGCTGCTGAACCGCACCGACTATGAATACCGCGACGGCGGCAAGGACAACTTCTATTCCGTCGCGATGAAGTGGGACTACAACCGCTACCTGATCGGCAAGCGCGTCGAGTTCTTCACCAACGGTGAAGTGGGCAAGCCACTGTCCGGCGTGGCGGAGTACGCCTATGACGCTGAAGTGGGGCTGCGCTACAAGGTCACTGATTGGGCGTCGCTCAACCTCAAGGCGGAGAAGGATGTCATCAAGGGTACTGAGGACAGCGATCTGAGCAAGACACGCTACACGGCTGGATTTGGCGTCACCTGGTAGTCCCAGGCTAGTAACAAGCCCTGTGGGAGCGAGCTTGCTCGCGATAGCGGTATGTCAGCAATATGAATGTTGACTGACACGCCGCTATCGCGAGCAAGCTCGCTCCCACAGTTTTTTGTGCGCCGGTAAAAAACGACAGGCACAAAAAAGCCCCGCTTTTGAGGGCGGGGCCTTTTACTAAAGCAAGTACAAGTTAGATAACTTGAACTTCTTCAGCTTGCATGCCTTTCTGACCGCGGGTAGCGATGAAAGAAACCTGTTGGCCTTCTTTCAGGCTTTTGAAGCCGTCGGATTGGATAGCTTTGAAGTGAACGAACAGGTCGTCACCGGATTGTGGGGTGATGAAGCCGAAGCCTTTTTCATCGTTGAACCACTTAACGGTACCGGTTTGGCGATTAGACATGGTGTAACTCCTTGAACAAAGATAACTGCGACTCAGGAAGAACCCTGGCCGAGACTGAGTGCAAAGAGCAGGAAAAATTCTTGTAGATGGTTGGATCGAAATTCAACATATCGTGTAGAGATTCTCAGTGACACAAGCAACACAGTGGCGCCACCTTAACCCTTTTTCCAGAATGTGCCAATGGTCTTTGCGAAGGTTTCTCTTATTTGGTGACTGACGGCGCGGGTGATGGCCGGCAGGACCCGGAAATCAAGGTGGATCGGCGAGATTTGCGTGCCGCGCTTTGAACCCGGCCCCGTGCCCCGGTAAGATGCCGGACGTATTTTTTCCACCTCGCTATTTCAGGAAACCGCCATGAGCATCAAATCGGACAAGTGGATTCGCCGCATGGCGCAAGAGCACGGCATGATCGAGCCCTTCGTCGAGCGCCAGATGCGTGGCGAAGGCGCCGACCGGCTGATCTCCTTCGGTGTCTCCAGCTACGGCTACGACGTGCGCTGCGCCGACGAATTCAAGGTGTTCACCAACATCAATTCGGCCACCGTCGACCCGAAGAACTTCGACGAGAAGAGCTTCGTCGACGTCAAGAGCGACGTGTGCATCATCCCGCCGAACTCCTTCGCCCTGGCCCGCACCGTCGAATACTTCCGCATTCCGCGCAACGTGCTGACCATCTGCCTGGGCAAGAGCACCTATGCCCGTTGCGGCATCATCGTCAACGTCACGCCGCTGGAACCCGAGTGGGAAGGCCACGTGACCCTGGAATTCTCCAACACCACGACCCTGCCGGCGAAAATCTACGCCAACGAGGGGGTGGCGCAGATGCTGTTCCTTGAATCCGATGAAGAATGCGAAGTGTCCTACAAGGACCGTGGCGGCAAGTACCAGGGCCAGCGCGGTGTGACCCTACCGCGTACCTGATTCTGACGAACAGTTGGAATTCCTGGGCGGGCAGACACTCTATTGCGTGTACTGCCCGTTTTTGCGTCAGCGCAACGGGCTTCGCCCAGGAGTTGCTCTATGAAGATCGATCCGCGAATCAGTGCCGAACTGGCAAAGCTCGAGCCCAATCAGATCGGCGTCATGGCCTGGTCACTGCTGGCCCATCCTGCCGAAGCGGCGGGCGGCATCCCCGGCCAGCCCGATCCCGATACGCCCAACGAACAGCCTACCGAACCCGGCGAGCCGACCCTGCCGGACGAGCCGCCTCCTGCGCCTGTTGCCTGATGAGACGATGGCCCGCCAGCGATAGCACAGAGTGCTTCAGTTGACGGGCCATATTTCGTTATCGCCGATGACAAAAATCCTGCAACCGCGGTCTTGCTCGACTCGATAGCCACCTGTGAAGGCGCCGAAGGCCGGCAGCAGGCTGATTTCACTGCCCAGCCGAAAGCAGGCCAGGCGCAGGCGCTGCCGGCCCTTGCCGCTCAGGTGGTAGACCGGGTGCACGTGACCGGCCAGCACATGGCGGCTGGGGTGTGGGGTGGGCTCGTGCTGCACGGCGAAAGGGCCCAGCAGCAACGGCTCCGGTACGACGCGGATGTTCAGCGCTGACGGTGGGTCGCCGGCGCGTTTGTCGTGGTTGCCACGAATCAGCGTCATGGCCACGTGCGGATGTCGTTCACGCCAATCGGAAAGTGCCTTCAAGGTGCCGGGCGCGTGAGAACCGGGGCCGTGGAGAAAATCTCCGAGAAAGATCAACTGTCGACACGCCAGGCGCGCCAGTAACCCATCCAACACCGCGATGTTGCTGGCGGTGGTGCCGTGGGGCACCGGTTGCCCGAGGCTACGATAGGCGGCGGCCTTGCCGAAATGAACATCGGCCACCATCAACGCTTGCTGATCGGGCCAATACAAGGCTTTTTCCGGGAGCAACCACAGCGCTTCGCCGGCCAGGCTGACGGGATACGGCGCTGGCATCAGGCGTCACCGCGATCGGCAGTCTTTTCCAGCTCGCTGACCATCCGCCGGATACGGTCGGCGAGTTTTTCCGAGCTCATGCTTTCCCGGAACCGCTCCACCAGCAGCGGGAACCCAAGCGGGGTGGGGCGCTTGATCACGTGCAGGTCCAGCTTCAAGGTATTGAGGCGTTGCAAGGTCTGCTCCAGTCGACGGATATCCAATTCTTCACGCAAGACTTCCTCCCCGGCCTGGGCCAGCAACAGATTGTCGGCGTCGTATTGTTTGAACACCTGGAAGAACAACCCACTGGAGGCCTGGACTTGCCGGGTGCTTTTCGGCGCACCGGGGTAGCCGGCGAAGACCAGCCCGGCGATCCGGGCGATTTCGCGAAAGCGCCTGAGGGCCAGCTCCCCGGCGTTCAGGCTCGCGAGCACATCGGCCAGCAGGTGATCGATGCTCAGCAGGCTCGGGGTCAGGTAGTGCGACCAATCCACTGCCGTGGCGCTGAGCAGTTCCAGGCCGTAGTCATTGACGGCAATGGAAAACGTCAGCGGTTGTTGCCGACTGACGCGCCAGGCCAGCAGGCTGGCCAGGCCCAGATGCACCTGGCGCCCGGCAAATGGGTACAGGAACAGATGCCAGCCTTCCCGGGACTTGAGGGCTTCGGCCAGCAACGTGTGTTGCGTGGGCAAGCCGGACCAGCGTTGTTGGGTCAACAGCAGGGGCTGCACGGCTTGCATCTCCGGGCCCTCGAAGCGGCCCGTGGCGGCTTCGCTCAAGCGGGCCACGACGGCGGCCGCCAGTTCGCTGGAAAGCGGCATGCGCCCACCGTTCCAGCGCGGCACGGCGGCCTTCTTGGCCTGACTGCGGCGCACGTAGGCGGTCATGTCTTCGACCCGGACCAATTCCAGCAGTCGCCCGGCGAACAGGAAACCGTCGCCGGGCCGCAGGCGAGCGATGAAGCCTTCCTCTACGCTGCCCAGGGTCTTGCCGCCGCCGCCCTTGCTCCAGAACTTCAATTGCAGGCTGGCATCGCTGACGATGGTGCCGATGCTCATGCGGTGACGCCGGGCCAGGCGGGCGTCAGGCACACGCCAGACCCCGTGTTCGTCCGGTTCGACCCGTCGGTAATCGGGGTAGGCGGTCAATGACAGGCCGCCGTGGCGTACAAAGGCCAGGGCCCAGGCCCATTCAGCCGGGTTGAGGTCGCGGTAGGCCCAGGCGCCACGTACCTCCTCGAACAGTTCTTCGGGAACGAAGCCGCCGCCCAGGGCCATGCTCACCAGGTGCTGCACCAGGACATCCAGTGGCTTGCGGGGGGATTCGCGGGGTTCGATGCGTCGTTGGGCCACGGCGTCCTGCGCGGCGGCGGCCTCGATCAATTCCAGACTGTGGGTCGGTACCAGCGTCACCCGGGAGGTCCGTCCTGGCGCGTGACCGGAGCGTCCGGCCCGTTGCATCAGCCGCGCCACCCCCTTGGCCGAGCCGATCTGCAGCACCCGTTCCACTGGCAGGAAATCCACCCCCAGGTCCAGACTGGAGGTGCAGACCACCGCTTTGAGCTGGCCGTCCTTCAATGCCTGCTCCACCCAATCCCGGGTGTCGCGCGACAGTGAGCTATGGTGCAGGGCGATCAGCCCGGCCCAATCGGGTCTTGCCTCAAGCAGCGCCTGATACCAGATTTCCGATTGTGCCCGGGTGTTGGTGAAGACCAGGCAACTGCGGCTGGCGTCGATTTCGGCGACGACTTGAGGCAGCATCTTCAGGCCGATGTGCCCGGCCCACGGGAAACGTTCGAGGGCCGGAGGCAGCAGTGTGTCAACCTGCAGCGCCTTGCCGTTGGCCCCTTGCACACTGATCCCGTTGCCTTGCGGGATCAACACCTGCTCGGCGTGGGCCTGGTTACCCAGGGTCGCGGACACGCCCCAGACGATGAGTTCGGGATGCCAGCGCCGCAAGCGTGCCAAGGCCAGTTGCAACTGCACGCCACGTTTGTTGCCGAGTAATTCGTGCCATTCATCCACCACGACCATGCGCAGGGTCGAGGCCGCGGCTTGCGCATCGGCCCGGGCGAGCATCAAGGTCAGGCTTTCGGGCGTGGTGATCAGCGCGGTGGGCAGGCGACGGCCCTGGCGGGCGCGCTCGCTGGCGCTGGTGTCGCCAGTGCGCAGGCCGACACTCCAGGGCACTTGCAGGTCGGCCAGGGGCGCTTCGAGGGCTTTGCCGGTATCGGCCGCCAATGCGCGCATCGGCGTGATCCACAGGACGGTCAGCGGTTCGGCCGGCGGCTTGCGTTTGCGTGGTTTGTCCGGCGGCGGTACCGGGCGGGCGAAACGGTTGAGGGCGGCAAACCACACCGCATAGGTCTTGCCGGCGCCGGTGCTGGCGTGCAACAGCCCGGATTCCCCGCGCTTGACCGCGGCCCATACCTGCTTCTGAAAGGCGAACGGCTTCCAGCCGCGGGCGCCGAACCACTGGTTTGCGAAATTGTTGGATGTCGCCATGCCTGCCGCGTGCGCCCTGGAAGTCCTTCTTCAGTGACCACGGCAGGATGCGAAAGGTTTTATGCGAGATAGCGTGGCGAGCGTGCTTTTGTGGCGAGGGAGCTTGCTCCCGCTGGGCTGCGAAGCGGCCCCCTGGATCTGGATGACATGCTGCGGAGGCTGCGCCTCCAGCGGGAGCAAGCTCCCTCGCCACAAAAGCAGCGTCTGGCGCCGAATGCCAGTCAGCTAAGCAGCAAACATGTGGGAGCAAAGCTTGCTCGCGATTGCGGTAAGCCAGCCGACTAAGATATTGGCGACTCTGCCGCTATCGCGAGCAAGCTTTGCTCCCACAGGATTTATGCCGTTTGTTCCTAACTGACAGGCATTGGCGCCTGGCGCCTTCTTTTCAGGGGAGTCCGAAGTTTATTTCAGGTTGCCACTGAGAAACTGCTTGAGCCGTTCGCTGGTGGGATTGCCCAGCACGTCTTCCGGAGCGCCTTCTTCTTCCACCAGGCCCTGGTGCAGGAACAGCACCTGGTTCGAGACTTTGCGGGCGAAGCTCATTTCGTGGGTCACCATGATCATGGTCCGGCCCTCTTCGGCCAGGCCCTGGATCACCTTCAGCACTTCGCCCACCAACTCCGGGTCCAGGGCCGAGGTGGGTTCGTCGAACAGCATCACCTCCGGTTCCATCGCCAGCGCACGGGCAATGGCCACGCGCTGTTGCTGGCCGCCGGAGAGAAACGCCGGGTACTGCTCGGCAACCCGCGCCGGCAGGCCGACCTTGTCGAGATAACGCCGGGCACGGTCGTCGGCTTCCTGCTTGCTCACACCCAATACCCGGCGCGGCGCCATGGTGATGTTTTCCAGCACGGTCATGTGGCTCCACAGGTTGAAGTGCTGGAACACCATGGCCAGGCGGGTGCGGATGCGTTGCAGTTCGTCGGCGTCGGCCACGTGCATGCCGTGGCGGTCCTTGATCATCCGGATCGGTTGGCCGTCCAGGGTCATGGCGCCGTCATTGGGTTGTTCCAGGAAGTTGATGCAGCGCAAAAAGGTACTTTTGCCCGAGCCGCTGGCGCCGATGAGGCTGATGACGTCGCCGGTCTTGGCCTTGAGCGAAACGCCCTTGAGCACTTCATGTTCGCCATAGCTTTTATGCAGGCCTTCGATGGTCAGTTTGTACATGGAGCATGCATCCTCAAGGCGAAAGTAGGTAGCCGCTGCGGTAGGCCTCGGTGCCGGCGACATGGGCGATCACCATGCCGGCCGTGGCCATGCGACGCAGCGAACGGGCGTACAGCAGCCCGGCGTTACGGCAATGAACGGGGGTGACGGTGTCGTTGACCGGGTCGATGATTTCCGCGATCAGTTGCCCCGCCTCCAGGTATTCGCCGGGCAGGGCGCTGTAGACCAGCAACCCGCCCACGGGCGTCGCCACCGGCTCGACCGCGGCCAGCGGCGTGGCCGGGTAGGGCAGTTCGGGCATGGGCATCGGTTCGCCGTCGATGGCGCCGAAGCGGATCAGGTATTCGATCAAGGCCTGGCAGTCGAGGCTCGCCAGCCCGTGGTTGACGTCACCCTGGCCACGCAATTCCACGGTCACCGAAAAACTGCCCAGGGGAATTTCGAAGCGTTCGCCGAAGCGTTCCTTGAGTTGCCACCAGAGCAGGGTGAAGCATTCGTCGAACGACTGGCCGCCCGAATCGGTCGCCAGCAGGCTGGCTTCAGCACCGATGTAGCGGGCCAGCGGCTCGACCTGGGGCCAGGCTTCGGGTGTGGTGTAGAGGTGGGCCACGGCTTCGAAGTCGCAATGCAGGTCCAGCACCATGTCGGCGTCGCAGGCCAGCCGTTGCAGGGCCAGGCGCAGGGATTGCAGTTGGGTGCCTGGGGTCTGCCGGGCGAGGGCATCGCGCAGGCTGGTGCGGATCAGCATCAGGTTGTGCTGCGGATCGTCGGTGAGCAGCTCCTCGATTTCGTTGCCGATCTCTTCGCTCAGGTCGACGAAGCGGCGGTTGAAGTTCTGCCCGCTCTCGGTTTCGTAGCGACCCAAAGGCACGTCCATCAGCACTTGTTCGAGGCCGATGGGGTTGGCGACCGGTACCAGCACGATCTCGTGGCGCAGGTGGCCCGACGCCTCGAGTTCGGCCAGGCGTTGCTTGAGGTGCCAGGCGACCAGCATGCCCGGCAGTTCATCGGCGTGCAGGGACGACTGGATATAGATTTTGCCGACGGCTTTTTCCGGGCCGAAGTGGAAGCTGTGGATCTTGCGTGCGGTCCCCGGTACCGGGGCCAGCAGGTCATGGATCTGGTGGCGCATGTGCGTGTGTGTCCTGGAACAAAAGCCCTAGTGGGTCGGCCCGAGGAAGGCCAGCCATCGGCGTTCGGCGAGGCGGAAGAGGCCCACCAGCGCAAAGGTGACGGTCAGGTAGATCAACGCGGCGATCCCGAACGACTGGAACGTCATGAACGTCGCCGAGTTGGCATCCCGGGCGACTTTCAGCACGTCTGGAACGGTAGCGGTGAACGCCACGGTCGTCGAGTGCAGCATCAAGATGACTTCATTGCTGTAGTACGGCAGCGAGCGCCGCAGCGCCGAGGGCATGATCACGTAGGCGTACAGTTTCCAGCCGGTCAGGCCGTAGGCCTTGGCCGCTTCCACTTCGCCATGGTTCATGTTGCGAATCGCCCCGGCGAAAATTTCCGTGGTGTAGGCGCAGGTGTTCAAGGCAAAGGCCAGGATCGTGCAGTTCATCGCGTCGCGAAAGAAACTGTCGAGCATGGGTTGGGCGCGTACCGCCTCGATGCTGTAGATGCCGGTGTAGCAGATCAGCAGCTGGATATAGAGCGGCGTGCCCCGGAACAGGTAGGTGTAGAACTGCACGGGCCAGCGTACGTAGAACCTGGGTGAAACCCGGGCGATGGACAGCGGGATCGACACCACGAAGCCGATCAGCAGCGAGGCGCTGAGCAGCCACAGGGTCATGGCCAGGCCGGTGATGTTGACGCCGTCGCTGTAAAGGAACGGCCGCCAATATTCCTGCAGAAGTTCGATCATCGCACCGCCTCCCGGGCTCCGGCGGCGTAGCGGCGTTCAAGCCAGCGCAGGATGAAATTGGACGCGCTGGTGATCAGCAGATAGATCAATGCCGCCAGCACCAGGAAGTAGAACAGTTGGTAGGTGCTCTTGCCCGCATCCTGGGCCGCCTTGACCAAGTCAGCCAGGCCGATGATCGACACCAGCGCGGTGGCCTTGAGCATCACCATCCAGTTGTTGCCGATACCCGGCAGGGCAAAGCGCATCATTTGTGGAAACACCACGAAGCGAAACCGCTGGCCACGCTTGAGGCCATAGGCCGTGGCGGCTTCGACCTGGCCCCGGGGGACCGCGAGGATCGCGCCGCGAAAGGTTTCGGTGAAATACGCGCCATAGATGAAGCCCAGGGTGATCACCCCGGCGCCGAATGGGTCGATCTCGATGTATTCCCATTCCATGAAGTCGGTAAACGAAGTCAGCCAGGTTTGCAGGCTGTAGAAGATCAACAGCATCAGCACCAGGTCGGGTACGCCGCGGATCAGCGTAGTGTAGAGCTGGGCAGGGATTCGCAGCAGTTTGACGCTGGACAGCTTGGCGCTGGCGCCCAGCAGGCCGAGCAAGACGCTCAACAATAAGGACAGGGCCGACAGCTTGATGGTCATCCAGGTGCCTTGCATCAGCAGCGGGCCGAAGCCCTGCAGGCTGAAGGCGGAGAGCCCCAGATTTTGTAGGAGTTGTTCGAACATGGAGGAGGCCTTTGGCAGAAAAAAAGCGCCCACCCGAGACCGGATGGGCGCCGCGCATTATTTGCCGCTGTACAGATTCAGATCGCCAAAGTGTTTTTTCTGGATCTCGGCGTACGTGCCGTCGTCGTGTAACGCTTTGATACCTTTATCCAAAAGCGCCTTCAGCTCTTTGTTACCTTTATTGATACCGATGGCGGTCTTGGATGGCAGCAGTTCGCTGTCCACCGGCTTGCTGACTTCATAGCCTTCGCCCTTTGGCGATTTCAGGAAGCCCAGCTCAGCCTGGAGCATGTCCTGGATCGCCGCGTCGAGGCGGCCGGAGGTCAGGTCGGCGTAGACCTGGTCCTGGTTCTGATAGGCCTGGGTCTTGACGCCAGCCTTGTCCAGCACGGCCTTGGCGTAGGCTTCCTGGATGGTGCCCTGCTCATAGCCGACGGTCTTGCCTTTGAGCGAGGCAACGTCTTCGCTCAGGCCCGAGCCCTTCTTGAAGACATAGGCCGTTGGGCCGGAGAACAGCTCGTTGGAGAAGTCTATGACTTTTTCCCGCGCCGGGGTCACGGTCATGGAGGAGATCACGCCGTCGAATTTTTTGGCCTTGAGGCCCGGGATCATGCCGTCGAAATCGCTTTCGACCCATTTGCATTTGACCTTCAGCTCTGCGCAGATCGCATTGCCCAGGTCGATGTCGAAACCGACCAGGCTGCCGTCAGCGGCCTTGGACTCGAACGGGGCGTAGGAAGGGTCGACACCAAAACGTAGTTCCTTGTATTCCTTGGCTGTGGCGACGCCAGCGGCCATGCACAACGCCAGTGCAGAAAGGGTCAGCAGTGCTTTTTTCATTATTGAGTCCCTAAAACCAATTTGAGCGCTTGTGGCGCGTAAGATTGTTACCGGTGAAGGTCTGAACGGTATGACGGCATAAAGGTAGCAATTTCCGAACCATAGTGCCGAACAAGTGTTTTAAAAGCACGGGCGGCGGGAGACGGAACGCAATGGTGCGCGGAGATGAGCGTACATCAAAAGTTGCACCAGGATGGCGCGGACTCTGCGTTTCTGTCGCTCGCAGAGTGCCTGCCGCTGCTGGGTAGCGATTAGCTGCGCAGGGGCCGGCCTTTGATGGGAAAGCCAGGGCGGCCTAACGGTTTTCGTCCCGTTTTTTCAAATCTCAGTATCGGATCTCAATGCGGGACTGCTGTGTGCGGTGTTGTTGGCAAGCGCTCGGCCAAGGGATTGCCCGGTCATTTCGACATACCGGTAGGTGAACATCGACACCAGAACGACCAATCCCACTACCAGCAAAGCGATGAGGTTATTGAGCGGTACGTTACCGAGGTCCAGGTAACGAGTCCCGTCGATCATCGGTGCAATGTCAACGCCAAGGATTTTTCTCGCCACCATAAACGCTGACACTACGCAAAACAGAACGGCCGCGTGGGTCAGGTAGATGGAATAAGACAACTTGCCGAGAAAACCGAAGCCACGTCGCGCCAACAACCGCGACACGGACCCGCCATCAAAGGCGAATATCACAACGATGACACCGAACACGGGGCTGGCCAACAGCTGCTTGGCTGCAAAATCGTTGACCACGAAAACCAGCGCCGCTGCCAGCGCCAGCACTTCAAGCGTTGTCAGCAACCAGGTCTGGGTCTGGTTGGGGCGGGGGAGCTTCACATACACGGTGTACGCCAGGCAACCGGTGAAAAAGTAAGCGAGGCCCCGGAGCGATTCGATGGTGAAGAAGGTATTGCCTGCATACATCAGCGCCAGGGCCACGAGTACCATCGTTGCCCACGCCCATGTCCGGATGCCGAAAGCGATGCCCAGGATAAGGGCGAAGATCATGTAGGTGTAATACTCGATACTGATGCTCCAAGACGGATAGTTGAACGACAGGGGATTAGTCAAATGCGTCCAGGATTGCAACAGCAGTGCATTTGGCAGAATTTCAGAAGGGGCGAACTTTCCTGAAAATGGCTCATTATTGAAGTCCATGCCTTTTTGGGCAGCCATATACCTGCCGCACTCTAACAATATAAAAATAGCCAGCATAAAGAGGTGCAGGGGCAGCAAACGGAAGGTCCGTGTTATGAAGAATTTGCGAAAAATAAACTGTGCGGAGCTGCCATAGGCATGCATCAATACAAAGCCACTCAATACAAAAAAGAAAGATACGAATATTTCGGCATGGCGAAATAACAACCATTCGGTAAAACTTCCGCTGACGCGCAAGTGGTAGAGCATTACTGAAATCGCCATCAACCCCCTGAAACTGTCCAATGAGTGAAACCGCTTCTCTACGCGCATTTTTTCAGGCTCCCTTGCTAGTGTGGGGGCACGTCTCGGTTTCACTGCGATCACCCTACCGTCAGGGGATGGTCTCGCCCGGCCTCACCGTGGGGAAGCTGCCGCTCGCTCCCCGAATGACTGTTGCATAAAAGGGCCTGGCGCAGGCGCTGGATGGGAGACACTTAAATAAATTCACTGATCTGATGTCACGTTAGCAGTGCTCTTTAAAAGAGCAAGTCGGTTTTTTCTGGTCGTGATAAATAGACTCGTGACGCAATTACGGCGTCAGAAAAGCTGCTAGCCTGCGGGACATCCATAGTTTTTTTAGAATCACATCACCCCGCACCAAAGCACATATCTTTAAATGCGGTTCATCGTCGATTCGCACTATTTTTATCAGGCATGTTACATAGCGACTACTGTGTCAAACGAATGTGGCAGAGCGGGCGGCTAGCATTTCAACAAATCTTGAAGCGTCGCCAATGTGTCGGCCTCTTCGCTGCTCTTGTCCTGGCGCCAGCGCAACATTCGTGGAAACCGCACCGCGATACCACTCTTGTGGCGTTTAGACAGGGCGATGCCTTCGAAGCCCAGTTCGAACACCAGGGTGGGGGTGACGCTGCTCACCGGGCCGAACTTTTCCACTGTGGTCTTGCGCACGATGCTGTCGACCTGGCGCATCTCTGCATCGGTCAGCCCTGAATAGGCCTTGGCGAATGGCACCAGGGTGCGCTCGCGACTGCCCGGCGGGTTGTCCCATACGGCGAAGGTGTAGTCGCTGTACAGGCTGGCGCGTCGGCCGTGGCCACGCTGGGCGTAGATCAGTACCGCGTCGACGCTGAACGGGTCGATCTTCCATTTCCACCACACGCCCATGTCCTTGGTGCGGCCTACGCCATACAGCGCGTTGCGGGCCTTGAGCATCATGCCCTCGACGCCGAGGCTGCGAGAGGCGTCGCGCTGCCGGGCGAGGTCGAGCCAGTCCTGGCCGGTGACCGTCGGCGAGGGCAACAGCACCGGGCTGTGAATACGGGCGATCAGCGCTTCCAGTTGTTCGCGGCGCTCGGCCTGGGGACGGCTGCGCCAGTCCTCGCCTTGCCATTCCAACAGGTCGTAGGCCATCACCACCACGGGGGCGTCGTCGAGGATTTTCTTGCTCAGGGTCTTGCGACCGATGCGCTGCTGCAACAGGGCGAAGGGTTGCACGGCTGGTTGCAACGGCGCGTCCGGGTCGAAGGCGTCTTCGGTGACCGACTGGGGGGCTTTCCAGACCACGATTTCACCGTCGATCACCGTGCCGTCAGGCAACGCCTGGGCCAGTGAATGCAATTCCGGAAACCGCTCAGTAACCAAGTCCTCGCCTCGCGACCAGACCCACAAATGGCCGTCGCGCTTGATCACCTGGGACCGGATGCCGTCCCATTTCCATTCCACCTGCCAGTCGCTGGCCGGCCCCAGTAGGGTGTCGAATTGCTCCACTGGCGCGGACAACGCATGGGCCAGGAAAAACGGATAAGGCTGGCCGCCGCGCTGGGCATGTTCATCGTCGGACTCGGCGGCGATCAGCTTGAGGTAACTGGCGGCCGTGGGGCGATGGGACAGATCGGTATAGCCCACCAGCCGCTGGGCCACCCGTTTGCTGTCCAGCCCGGCCATGGTCGCCAGGGCCCGGGTTACCAATAGCTTGGACACCCCAACCCGGAAGCTGCCAGTGATGAGTTTGATGCACAGCATCAGGCTCGGCCGGTCCAACTGCGCCCACAGCGCTGGAAGCCGTTCAGCCAGGACGTCGGGCGACTCTCCGCGCAATGGCAGCAGTTTCTCTTCGATCCACAGCGCCAGGCCTTCATCGGAGCTGTGGGGCGATTCGGGCAATACCAGCGAAATGGTTTCGGCCAGGTCGCCCACGGCCTGATAACTTTCCTCGAACAGCCATAGCGATAACCCGGATACCTGGACCGCCAGCTCCCGCAGGATTTTTACCGGCACCAGCTGCCGCGGACGCCCGCCGGAGAGGAAATACACGGCCCACGCCGCGTCCTGGGGCGGGGCCTTGGTGAAATAGTCCTGCATGGCGGTGAGCTTGGCATTGCTGGAAGTGGTGGCGTCCAGTTTGGCGTACAACTCGGCGAAGGCTTTCATGGCTCCTCCTCACCGCTGTCGATGGCCGTGGCGAGGTCTTCTTCGTCGTCGCCGTATTCGGTGGTGAATCCCTGGGCATTGAGGCCTTGCTCGCACAAGTGGCGCACCAGCACGGCAACTGACCCGTGGGTGACCATGACCCGTTCGGCGCCGGTCTGCTCGATGGCCCAGAGCAGGCCTGGCCAGTCGGCGTGGTCGGACAGCACGAAACCCCGGTCGACGCCGCGCCGCCGACGTGTACCACGCAGGCGCATCCAGCCGCTGGCGAAGGCATCGCTGTAGTCGCCGAAACGGCGCATCCAACTGCTGCCCCCGGCAGAGGGCGGGGCGATGATCAGCGCCTGGCCCATGATCGGGTCGTTCTTCTTGATATCACCGGCATAAATCGTTGGCGGCAGATAAACCCCGGCCTCGCGGTAGACCCGGTTCAGCGGTTCCACCGCCCCATGGGCCAGGATCGGGCCGAGGCTTTCATCAATGCCGTGAAGAATCCGCTGGGCCTTGCCGAAGGAATAACAGAACAACACGCTGGCCCGGCCGGCGGCGATGTTCCCGCGCCACCACTGGTTGATTTCGTCGAAAATCTGCGCCTGGGGCTGCCAGCGGTAGATCGGCAGGCCGAAGGTGGATTCCGTGATGAAGGTGTGGCATTTCACCGGCTCGAACGGGGTGCAGGTGCCGTCGGGTTCGACTTTGTAATCCCCCGACGCCACCCAGACCTCGCCTTGATATTCCAGCCGTACCTGGGCCGAGCCCAGCACGTGGCCGGCGGGGTGAAAGCTCAAGGTCACGCCATGATGCGACAGGCGTTCGCCGTAGGGCAGGGTTTGCAGGTTGATGTCCTGGCCCAGGCGTGACCGCAAGATACCTTCGCCGGGTGCCGCTGCCAGGTAATGGTGGTTGCCGCTGCGGGCATGGTCGCCGTGGGCGTGGGTGATGACCGAGCGTTCCACCGCCCGCCACGGGTCGATGTAGAAATCCCCGGGTGGGCAGTACAAGCCTTCGGGGCGGGCAATGACAAGATCCATGCAGTCACCGGAGCGATGGGCTTGTCAGGTAGAGGCGAGGGCGGGGGGAGAAGTTCTATCGGGTTTTTCGGGGTGCATGGGCTGGCGCCATCGCGAGCAAGCTCGCTCCCACATTGGCTTTGTGTTGAATCGCCATACCGAATTCAACACGACCCCCTGTGGGAGCGAGCTTGCTCGCGATGACTTCAGTCCAGACAACCCAGCACCCGTGGCGAGGGAGCAAGCTCCCTCGCCACAAAGTCCTGGGCTGCAGTTATTTGCCAGGCACCAGGGTCAATCGTGTCTTGCCATAGGCCCGATCAAAGTTCTGCGATTGCAACGGCAGGCTCTGGTACTGCCCCTTGATCCACGGATCAATGCCATTGGCATAGTGTGGGCTGACCGGGTTGCCGGACTGGCCAGCACCGTCCTGGATCATCAACGGCTCGGGCTGGCCGAAGTCGACGATAAAGCGCATGGCCGGCGCCAGGGTGGTGGTGAAATCCTGCCCCCAGGCGAACGCCGCCGTGTTGAGTGTGGTGGCGTCGCCACCGGCTGGCAGCGGGCCGCGTACGATCTGACCGTTGCTGTTCTTCCAGGCGCTGCGATGCAATTGGCCCCATTGCCAGGCCTTGTGGTCACCGCCCAACTGGCTGTCACCGGCGCTGATGGTGGCGGCCAGGCTGCGAGCCAGGATGACGGCCTTGTCTTCTTTCTGGGGTGTGCGCACATCGTCCCAGAACGGGCTGTCTTCCCGCCCCAGCAGATGATCGGCCTGGGCCGAGTAGGACAATTGGCCGTTGGCGACCAGCGCCTGCCATGCCGGGCTGCTGTCCGGGCCCAGCTCGTCGAGGAAAATCTGCTTCATGCTTTCCTGCAGGAACAGCTCGTAGATCGCCGCGTCGGCGGAGGTCGGGCTGAGCCGGCCATCGAACGCCATCAAACGGGTATAGGCCTCGCGAGCCTTGGCCCGGTCAGCCACCGGCAGGGCTTCGATGGCCTGTTTGAGTGGCTGGGTCATGCCCGGGGCTTCGAAGACTTGCTTGAGCTTGGCCGCGAGCGTCGTGGTCTGGTCGTATTGCATGGCGGTCAGGCTGCGGGTGTCGTGCTTGCCGGCGCCGGCCAGTTCGGCCATGCGTTCGCCACGCTCCGGCGAAGCCCAGGAATTGGACAGCTGCATGCCGTAGCCATGGGGAATGACCCGTTGATTGGCCGTGCCGAGCCAGCCCTGGGCCGGGTCTTGATCGTAGGGGTGCAGCATCGGGTCGGCGTAACCGTCCCAATCGTAGCGACCGTCCCAGCCCGGCGACGGCAACAAGCCTTCACCTTCACGGCGGTTCGGGTAGCGACCGGTGACTTGCCAGCCGATATGGCTGGCGTCGGCAAAGACCAGGTTCACGGACATGGCGCGGATTTCCCGGCTGGCATCGGAGGCTTTCTCGACGGTCTGTGCCCGGGACAGGTCGAAGAAGGCGTCCAGGGTCTTGTCGTCGCTGAAGCTCGGCGTCTGCAAGGCCAGGCCAAAGCCGTTGGCCATGGCCGGGCCCTGGGCACTGTTGAGCAGCGGGCCGTGGCGGGTTTCGAACACCGCTTCGCGAATCGGCCGCTGGCCTTTGATGAAATAGGTTTCGTTGCGCACGATCGCCGGTTGCCATTTGCCGTTGACCTCGTAGGACAGGCCATTGCCCTGGCGGCGGATTTTTTCCAGGAACAGGTCCTGGTTGTCCCCCAGCACGCTGGTCATGCTCCAGGCCACTTTGCCATTGAACCCGGCCAGGATCATCGGGATGCCCGCCACGGAAACCCCGGCCGCCTGGTACTTGGGCGCACGGATCTGTACCGGGCTCCACAGCCCCGGCATGCCCAGCGGCCCATGGCTGTCGCTGGCCAACAGGCTCTTGCCGCTGCGGCTGCGTTGCGGCGCGATGGCCCAGTTGCTTGCCGACGCAGCACCCAACAGGTTCAGCCCGGCCAATTGGTGGGTGGCCTTGCTGATTTCGTTCAGGCCCGGGATCTGGCCATTGAGGCGCAGGCCCTGGAGTTTGTCGGCCTCGGCCACGGGCAGTTGCTCGTCCGGGTAGGACGGGCTCAGCCAGGCGAGTTTATCGTTGGTGACGGTTTGGGCCAGCACCAGGTTGGCGATTTCTTCCGGCAGGTTGGCCGACTGGCTGAAATTCAGCAGGCAGAACATCAGCGCCGAATCTTCCGGTTTCCAGTATTCGGGTTTGTAACCGGTGGCGGCCAGGTCCGACGGCA
This sequence comes from Pseudomonas sp. Soil_N_39, assembly GCF_057655955.1. NCBI lineage: Bacteria > Pseudomonadati > Pseudomonadota > Gammaproteobacteria > Pseudomonadales > Pseudomonadaceae > Pseudomonas > Pseudomonas sp. Soil_N_39. Next base: position 236,700 of record NZ_JBDGLI010000006.1, on the reverse strand, counting down.
ACTTGTCGCGGTAACGGAACAGGTAGGCGTTGACGCCCCGGGCATAGACTTCGAAGAAGCGCTTGAGCCGCGGCGAAGACGCCTTGTACAGCTCGTCGGCGTTTTTCTTCAGGTTGACGGCGCGCATGTAGCGGTCGACGTCCAGCCGCTCGGCGCCGGACATTTCCGCCAATCGACCCTGGGCCAGCAGGCGCAGGGTCACCATCTGGGTGATGCGATCGCTGGCGTGGACGTAGCCGAGGGTGAACAAGGCGTCATGGAAGCTGTTGCTTTCGATCAGCGGCATGCCCGTGGCGTTGCGGCGGACGGAGACGTTCTGCGCCAGCCCCTTGAGCGGCTGCACACCGGACGTGGGCGGGACCGTGTCCTGGGCATTCCAGGTCTGGCATCCGCTCAAACCGAGCACACTGGCTACCGCGGCGGCAACACCGAGCCGGGGGATGAGGGAAATAGAGGCTGGCGAGGCCATGGCAAAGCTCCTGCGGGAGGGGGGTGGCACCAATAAAGGCGCTACGTTAGTGAGCAGGCGGGGGCCGCGCAAGCGGGGGGGAGGGTTATTTGTTGATTTGGCGATGAAAGCCCGTGGCCGGGTCATCGCTTTTGCGCGAAGGCTTGCCTGTTGGAAGAGGTGATGCTCAAGTGTGGACCATTCAAAGACCGAGCAAGAGAAGACTGGCATGGAGCTACAGAACGACGCAGCGCTGATCCTCATCGATCAACAAAAAGGCATCCTTCACCCCAGGCTCGGCCCTCGGAACAACCCCGAGGCAGAGCTGCGCATGCTGGAACTGCTGGCTTTCTGGCGACACACGGCGCGACCGGTGATTCACGTCCATCACCTGTCCCGCTCGCCGGACTCGGTGTTCTGGCCGGGGCAGTCGGGGGTGGAGGTCCAGCCACGGTTCGAGCCGATGGCCGGGGAATGGTTGGTGCAAAAACAGGTGCCGGATGCGTTCAGTGGCACCCACCTGGAGCAAGACCTGCGCAAAGCCGGTATCAGGCAACTGGTGATCGTCGGCGTGGCGACGCACAACTCGGTGGAGTCCACGGCGCGTACGGCTGGCAATCTGGGATTCGATACCTGGGTGGCCGAGGACGCCTGCTTTACCTTCGACAAAACCGATTACTTCGGCAACGCCCGTTCGGCAGCCGAGGTGCATGCCATGTCCCTGGGCAACTTGCACGGGGAGTATGCGACGGTGGTTGGTGTGAAGCGGATTCTGCAGGCGGGCTGATACATAAGCAGTGAATGTACCGGCCTCATCGCGAGCAAGCTCGCTCCTACAGTGGATTCTGCGGTGATCATTGGATATCGCCTCACCGCAATTGCCCTGTGGGAGCGAGCTTGCTCGCGAAGAGGGCGAGTCAGGTTAATCACTGCCAACTGGCCCACCGCATTCGCGAGCAAGCCCGCTCCCACAGAAGTCAGTGGTGAGACAAGGCTTGGCGAACGCCGGGAACCCCTGTGGGGAGCGAGCTTGCTCGCGATGACGGTCTAACAGGCGAAAAAGTATTGCGCCCAGCCCCTCAAGCCCCGTGGCACTTCTTGAATTTCTTGCCGTTGCCGCACGGGCAAGGGTCATTGCGGCCGACATCCTTCAGGGCGTTGCGCACCGGTTCCTGGTGGGCGTGGCCGCAGTTCGGGCCGTGGACGTGGCCGTGGTCATGGTCGTGATGATGGTCGTGATCATGGTTGCAATCAGGGCCGTGGACGTGGGGTTGCTGGGTCATCGGGGTTACTCCGCAATAAAATCGGCGGCGATTATCACGCCATTGCGCTCAAGGTGCACGTAGTGAGCGATGAATAATCCGGTTTCCAGCTCACCTTCCAGACGATAGGGGATCTGTTCCCGGGGTTTCTCCAGCAGCTTCACCACTTCCCGCACCTGTGGCCACAGGTTGGTGCGCACCGGCACCTTGAAGTAGGCGCTGTGCTTGGGGCGCACGGTGAACCAGTGTTCATGCTCACCTTCGGTCAGCAGCAGGTCGCCCAGGTGAATGCGGTAAGTCAGGCCACGAACAGTGAGGTCGCTGTCGCCGGGGTTGTCGACGCGAAAGTGCAGCATGAACTTCTGTTCCACCAGCCGGGCCCGCACCACCTCGACCTTGACCAGGTGCACCTGGGGTTCCGGGGCTTCTTCACCTCGCCAGGATGCACAGCCGCCGAGCCCAACGAACAGCAGCAGGCAGGTGATGCGTAGCAAGAATGATGAAGGGGTCATGTCCGTGCCTCTGGTTTATCTCCAGTCTAGCCCTATGGGCCGATGCACGAGCGTCGGACGTTTCCTAAATCAGCGATTGAAGTAACCGGCGCAGCACTTCTTGAACTTGTGCCCGCTGCCGCACGGGCAGCTGTCGTTGCGTCCTGTCTTGACCGGCACGGTCGGGTCGATGAAGTACCAGCGTCCGTCGTTCTGCACGAACGAAGACTGTTCACGGTGGCTATGCTCGCCCTGGCCGTCGTGCCAGCGTGCGGTGAACGTGACGAAGGCGTGTTCCGGTTGACCGCCGAACACTTCGCTGCTTTCCACGTTCAGTCCTAACCAGGTGCTGTTGGCGCTCCATTCGCTGATGGACTGGCGATCGAGGCCTTGCTGCTGGGCGGGCAGGGTGGTGGCGACCAGATAATCCACCAGGCCCAGCACATAGGCGCTATAGCGCGAGCGCATCAAGGCTTCGGCGCAGGGCGCCGGGTGACCGTCGTGGTAGTGGCCGCAGCAGGCCTCCAGTGAGTTGCCACTGCCGCAGGGGCAAATGGGTGAGTGCGAGCTTGTGTTCACGGTTACCACCAATATTTTCCAAAGTTTTCCGGGTTGGCCCAAAAACGTGAGTTGAGCCAGTCGGGGACCTGTTTGTATTCAAGCAGATCGTAGGTGAACAGGGTCAGCACCTGGTCTTCGCGCTGGAATCGCTCACTGGCTTGCAGGGCCAGGGAAAAAAAGTCCGTCTCTTGCCAGCCGCAGGCGTTGAGGTCGGCCAGCACGGCGATGCGGCTGGCGTTGAGATTACGGATGCCGCCCAACAGGTTCAGACCCTCGCGCTTGGGCAAATGCTCCAGGCAATCGAGCGCCAGGGCCAGGTCAAAACGTCGCGCCGCCACGTCCGCCGGCAACGCGCCGGGGCCGGCATGGATCACTTCGGTGTCGGGGTGGGCCTGCTGGAATGCTTCGAGTGCGGGAAAGCCGCTGGCACCGATCAGCAGCAGTGTTTTTGGGGCATAACGGTCAAGCACGGCGGCCAGGGCTTGCTGGGGCGTACGTGAAGAAATGGCAACGGTCATCGAAGTTCCTCAGTCAGAACCGCCACGATAGCCTGCCCGGACAGCATGGCCTAGAGCGGTTTGTCCCTGAATGTGCGCAAACGTCGCAAACGCGGGGCGAAAACCCGCAATTACCCAGGCTGGCGCAGATTCGAAGTCGGGTCTTTACTCCCCTGAATCGGCGACCAGCCGATCCCTCAAGGAGAAAACCCGATGAGCATAGTTCGGACAGCGTTACCCCTGGTTCTGCTAACCAGTGTGTTGACTGGTTGCGCAGGTTTGCAGAAAACCGACTGGCCGACCTGTGCGGCCGTCGGCGGTGCGATCGGCGCGGGATTAGGTGCCATAGAAAGTACTTCCTGGGCTGGCGGCGGCGCGCTGTATGTTGGCGGCATGGCGGCAGCTTATTGCTGGGTCAAGGGCGACGGCGACGAGGATGGCGATGGCGTGCCGGACAGCCGCGACAAGTGCCCGGGCACACCGAAGGGCGTGCAGGTCGATGCCGACGGTTGCCCACCACCCGCCCCGGTGCCGATGGTCGAAGAAGCGGTCGTGGTCAAGGAAGAAACCATCGTGATCCGCGACGTGCACTTTGAGTTCAACAAAGCCACGCTGACCCCGGCCGACAAAGATGTGCTGAGTACGGTCGCCACCCGGCTGAAACAGGAAACGTCCACCGCGCAACTGAGTGTCACTGGCCACACTGACAGCGTCGGCAGCGATGCCTACAACAAAAAACTGTCGCAGAAGCGAGCCGATTCGGTGGTGCAATACCTGGTCCAGAACGGCGTGCCGCGTGCCAGTTTTGTCTCGGTGTCCGGTGCCGGTGAGAGCCAGCCGGTGGCCGATAACAAGACCGCTGACGGCCGTGCGATGAACCGCCGCACGGAAATCAGGATAAACCGCTGAAACCCCTGTCATCCGCGGCTTGTAGAGTTGCGGATGCGGGTCTTTACTCCTGTGTGACCGGTATGGGCCGGTAACACAGGAGCCTTCACCATGAACGTTCTAATCAGGGCCGCCTTACCGGTACTGCTGGCGAGCAGTCTGTTGTCCGGTTGCGCCACTCACAGCGACGGCAGCGCACCCCTCAATCAACGCACCTGGCCAATCTGTAGCCTGATCGGCGGCCTGGTCGGCGGCGGGTTGGGGGCCATTGAAAGCAGCGGTTGGGCCGCCGGTGGCGCCGCATTGGGGCTGCTGGGCGGTGGTTTGATCTGCTACGCCCAGGATGGCGATGAAGACGACGACGGCGTGTTCGACCGCCGCGACCGTTGTCCCGATACTGCGGCCAATACACCGGTCGAGCATCACGGTTGCCCAGTGCCGCAATACCCGGCCAGTGCGCCGCCGGTCGAACCGCAAGCACCGGCCAGCGAGGTCATCACCCTCAACGACGCGGGCAAGGTGCTGTTCGATTTCGACAAATCCGACCTCACCGCAGAGGCTCGAAGCCAGCTCGATGGGCTGATGGGCAAGCTCAGCCATGCCAATGTCGCCAGTATCCGGGTGGTGGGCCACACCGACAGTGTCGGCACGGATGCCTATAACCAGGGGCTGTCCGAACGTCGGGCCAGCAGCGTCGTGGAGTATTTGCTGACCCAGGGCCTGGCCCCCGACAAACTCACCAGCGAAGGCAAGGGCGAAAGCGAGCCGGTGGCCGACAATGAGACCGACGAAGGGCGGGCGCAGAACCGTCGGGTTGAATTGCATATCCAGCGCTGAGGCGCGGCCCAGGGCTGCCGGGTCGTCGGGAGGGCGATCCGGTGGCCGAGGCTCGGGTTAGATTAAATTTGCCGGGCCCTCTGGCTTATCCGGCGCGCAAGCCGTTACTGTGCGCGCAAAGAATAATGCTTGATCAGGGGGGCGTATGAAGGTGTTTTGGGGGCTGGGGCGCTTGTTGACCCTGCTGTTCTGGCTGGTGGTGCTGGTCAATCTGGTCGTGCCGTTCGTCCATCCGCTGCATCTGCTGGTCAATGTCGCCGGCGCGTTTTTGCTGGTGCTCCATCTGCTGGAGCTGCTGTTGTTCAGGGCCAGTTTCCGTGGCCGCCCCGCGCCTGGACGTGATCGCCTCAGAGTGCTGCTGTTTGGCATCTTCCACCTGCAAACCCTCCCGACCGCGCCAGAGGCTTCCCATGCGTAAATTGTGTCTGCTTGCCGCACTCGTATGTCCGTGGGCTTCGGCCCAGGTGCTCCAGGTCGAAGGCCATTCGTTGATGCGCCTGCCCAACACCACCAGCACCCTGACCTTGGAACGCCTGGACGTGGCCGATTACGGCACGCTGCTGGTGCCTTCCAATGTCACTGAACTGACCATCGACCAATTGCATCTGGGGCGTGAGGCGCGGATCGCCATCGTGCCGGCGCAGCAGGTACTGGAAATGAAAGTGGCCCAGGCTGAATTGGCCGAGGGCAGCCAGATCACTTCACGTGGCGCACCGGGGACCTACACCAAGGCCGCGCGGCCGGGACGCGATCTCAACCTGCGTTTCAAGGTGTTGAACGCGCCGTTGTTGTCGGTGGATGCTCGCGGCGGCACCGGTGCACCGGGTTACGTTGGCCTTGACGGTGCCAATGGCCAGGCGCCGGGTTGCACCTGGGGTTCGGCCGGTCGCGGGGCCGACGGCAGCAATGGCAGCGATGGCCAGCCGGGAGCCGCTGGAGCGCAGGTGCGCCTGGAACTGCCCCTGGCTTACCCGGCCGAGCAGATCAAGGTGGCGGTGGACGGCGGTGCCGGTGGCGCGGCGGGGCACGGTGGCAAACCCGGGGCGGGAGGCAAGGCCAAGGGCTGCCTGGTCTATACCGCGGATGGCGGCAAAAGCGGCCGTCCTGGCGCTGATGGCCAGCCAGGGCCTGCCGGAGCGGCGGGGACGGTGACGGTGCAGCGGTTCTGAAGAAAATCTAATCCCGACCTGTGGGAGCGAGCTTGCTCGCGATGGCGTTGTGTCAGCCGATCAAGTATTGCCTGACGTGCCGCCATCGCGAGCAAGCTCGTTCCCACAGGGTTCGGTGCGCTATTTTCAGAACATCGGTCGCGCCGCGCCAATCGCCACCACCAGCAACCCGATCAACAGATTGATCCCCACCAACCGCCGGATCTTCCCTAGCACTGCCGCCCCCGCCGGCCAGTCCTGCGCCGTCACGGCGTTACGCAACGCCGGCAGTTGCAAGCTCTGGATGCGGATAAACAGCGCCGTCATCACCACATACAACCCCATCATCACCTGCACATAACGCGGCGCGGTTTCGAAACCGGCGAAGCGCAGATGGATCAGGCCTACGCCGCTGATCGGCAAAAGTACGACCGCGACCCAGACCCAGACAAAAAAACGCTGAAACACTTCTACCCATAGCTTGAGCCGGGCAGGGCCCTCAAGCGCCGTCATTGCGGCGGGGCGCAGGATCATCCAGGCGAAGAACATGCCGCCGACCCAGACCAGGGCCGCCAGTAAATGCAGGGTGTAGACAAGGGCAAAGGGTGTCATTGGGTTACTCCGTTCTGCGCAGGATTCATTAGCGGGGTATGATAGCCGCCGATCCGAACCACTGAAAATTTATCCAGCGTTTTTAGCGCCCGACCATTCATGATCAGCACCGAACTCAAAACCACGATCCAGGGCGCCTATTCGCGTTTTCTCGAAGCCAAGAGCCTCAAGCCGCGATATGGCCAGCGCCTGATGATTGCCGAAGTGGCAAAAGTCCTGGGTGACATCGACACCGACGACGAAGGTCGGCGCAGCGGCGAGCCTGCCGTCGTGGCGGTGGAGGCCGGCACCGGTACCGGCAAGACCGTGGCCTACAGCCTGGCGGCGATTCCCACCGCCAAGGCCGCCGGCAAGCGCCTGGTGATCGCCACGGCCACCGTCGCCCTGCAGGAGCAGATCGTCTACAAGGACCTGCCCGACCTGATGCGCAACAGCGGGTTGAGCTTCACGTTCGCACTGGCCAAAGGCCGCGGGCGCTACATGTGCCTGTCCAAGCTCGACATGTTGCTCCAGGAAGGCCATGCCCAGACCGCCACGGCCCAGTTGTTCGAAGAAGAAGGCTTCAAGATCGAGGTGGATGAAGCCAGCCAGAAGCTGTTCACCAGCATGATCGAGAAGCTGGCCGGCAATAAATGGGACGGCGACCGCGACAGTTGGTCCACCGCCCTGGAAGACGCCGACTGGTCCCGCCTGACCACCGACCATAGCCAGTGCACCAACCGCCACTGCCCGAACTTCGGCCAATGCGCCTTCTACAAGGCCCGCGAAGGCATGGGCAAGGTCGACGTCATCGTCACCAACCACGACATGGTCCTGGCCGACCTGGCCCTGGGCGGCGGAGCGGTGCTGCCGGATCCGCGCGACACGATCTACGTGTTCGACGAAGGCCATCACCTGCCAGACAAGGCCATCGGCCATTTCGCCCATTACACCCGGCTGCGTTCCACCGCCGATTGGCTGGAAACCACCGCCAAGAACCTCACCAAACTGCTGGCCCAGCATCCGTTGCCGGGTGACCTGGGCAAGTTCATCGAGCAAGTGCCGGAGCTGGCGCGGGAAATCAAGACGAACCAGCAGTTCATGTTCACCGCGTGCGAGCAAGTGGCCGATTTCAAGCCCGGCGAAGACGTCGAGGGGCGCGAGCGGCCACGCCACCGGTTTGTCGGAGGGGTGATCCCCGAGCACATGCGCGAAATGGGCATCGAGCTCAAGAAAGGTTTCGCGCGCCTGACCGACCTGTTCACGCGTCTGACCGATCTGCTCAAGGAAGGCATGGATGGCGAGGTCAACATCGGTATTGCCAGCAACCAGGCCGAGGAGTGGTACCCGCTGTTCGGCAGCCTGTTGTCCCGCTCCCAGGGCAACTGGGAGCTGTGGACGGCCTTCACCGCCGAAGACCCGGAAGACAACCCGCCGATGGCGCGCTGGCTGACCCTGGCCGAAAGCGGTTCGCTGTTCGACATCGAGGTCAATGCCAGCCCGATCCTGGCGGCGGAAATGCTGCGTCGCAACCTGTGGAACGTGGCCTACGGCGCGTTGGTGACGTCCGCCACGCTGACCGCCCTGGGCACGTTCGACCGCTTCCGCATGCGCGCCGGCCTTCCGAAGAAAGCCGTGACTGCAGTGGTCCCGAGCCCTTTCCATCACGCTGACGCCGGTGTGCTGCGGGTGCCCGACCTCAAGGCCGACCCACGGGATGCCCCTGCCCACACCGCGGCGATCATCCGCGACCTGCCGGAACTGGTGGAAGGCTCCCGGGGTACCCTGGTGCTGTTTTCCTCGCGCAAGCAGATGCAGGACGTGTTCGATGGCCTCGATCGTGACTGGCGCAAGCAGGTGTTCATCCAGGGCAACCTGTCGAAGCAGGAAACCCTGAACAAGCACAAGGCCCGGGTCGATGGTGGGGATTCCAGCGTGCTGTTCGGCCTGGCGAGCTTCGCCGAAGGCGTGGACTTGCCCGGCGCCTATTGCGAGCACGTGGTAATCGCCAAGATCCCCTTCTCGGTCCCCGACGACCCGGTGGAGGCGGCGCTGGCCGAGTGGATCGAAGCCCGCGGTGGCAACCCGTTCATGGAAATCTCCGTGCCGGACGCTTCGCTGAAGCTGGTCCAGGCGTGTGGCCGCTTGCTGCGTACCGAAGAGGACCGCGGCACCATCACCTTGCTCGACCGTAGGTTGGTGACCCAGCGCTACGGCAAGGCGATCCTCAATGCATTGCCGCCGTTTCGGCGGGAGATTTCCTGAGGCTGCTGCGATTTTGTAGCGAAGAAATGTAATTGTGGGAGCAAGGCTTGCCCGCGATGAAGGTACCTTGGTTTCAGAGAGACCACACAGGCCTCATCGCGGGCAAGCCTTGCTCCCACAGTTTCTCTTGCACAGGGACATGCTTAGCCAGCCGTCTTGCGGCGGTTCCCAAAACCCTGAATGGCTGAAACAATGCCAGTCACCTTAAAAGTGTTTGTTTCAAGGGAGTTACGGGTGCAAATTCAAGGCCATTACGAACTTCAGTTCGAGGCGGTGCGTGAAGCGTTCGCGGCGCTGTTCGATGATCCCCAGGAGCGCGGCGCGGCGTTGTGCATTCAGGTGGGCGGCCGCACGGTGATCGACCTGTGGGCCGGTACCGCCGACAAGGATGGCCATGAAGCCTGGCACAGCGACACCATCGCCAATCTGTTTTCCTGCACCAAAACGTTCACCGCGGTCACGGCCCTGCAACTGGTGGCCGAAGGCAAGTTGCAGCTGGACGCTCCGGTAGCCCGCTATTGGCCAGAGTTTGCCGCGGCCGGCAAGCAATCCATCACCCTGCGCCAACTGCTCTGCCACCAGGCTGGGTTGCCAGCGCTACATGAATTGCTGCCGCCCGAAGCGCTTTATGACTGGCAAGCCATGGTCGATGCCCTGGCTGCCGAAACACCTTGGTGGACACCGGGCGAGGGCCACGGTTATGCCGCGATCACTTACGGCTGGCTGGTGGGTGAGTTATTGCGCCGGGCCGATGGGCGTGGCCCGGGGGAGTCCATCGTGGCTCGCATCGCCAAGCCGTTGGGCTTGGATTTCCACGTCGGTCTGGCCGACGAGGAGTTTCATCGCGTGGCCCATATCGCCCGCGGCAAAGGCAACGCCGGCGATGCGGCGGCCCAGCGCCTGCTGCAGGTGACGATGCGCGAGCCCACGGCCATGACCACCCGGGCCTTTACCAATCCACCGTCGATCATGACCAGCACCAACAAACCGGAATGGCGACGCATGCAGCAACCGGCGGCCAATGGCCACGGCAATGCCCGTAGCCTGGCCGGGTTCTATGGGGGGCTGCTGGACGGCAGCCTGCTGGAAGGTGAAATGCTCGACGAACTGACTCGCCAGCACAGCTTTGGCGAGGATAAGACATTGCTGACCCAGACCCGTTTCGGCCTGGGTTGCATGCTCGACCAACCGGATGTAGCGAACGCGACCTACGGCCTTGGCCCGCGGGCGTTCGGTCATCCGGGGGCCGGGGGCTCCATCGGGTTTGCCGATCCCGAACATGATGTCGCGTTCGGCTTCGTGACCAACACGCTCGGGCCTTACGTCTTGATGGACCCGCGCGCGCAGAATCTTGCGCGGGTGCTTGCCACTTGTCTATAAAGCGCCATTGAAGGCGGCGGGCACCGGAACCTCGTGTCCTTTTCAGTTTCAAAGCGTCTGTTTATGCGGCCAAAACATGGCCTTGTTTTTTCATTTAGATCATTTTGTGGATATCCAATGTCATCGAATAAAACTCTCGCTCTGGCGCTGTGCTTCGCTATCACCGGTTGCGCACAAACCCCACAAAATGATGCCGAGGGCAGCAGCGGCTGGTGGCCGTTCGGTTCTTCCGACAAGGTCGCGGCCAAGGAAACGGCGCCAGCGGCGCCCCTGAAACCAGCTGCCGTCGCCCCGCAAGCCAAGGCCGAGGGCGCCAGCCACTGGTGGTGGCCGTTCTCTTCCGAGGAAACCGCCGCGGACGCCGCCAGAAAAGTCGAAGCAAAGGCAGAAGCGCAAGCCAAGCCTGAGGCCAAGGCGCCGGCAGCGGTTGCCAAGGCCGAAGCCGAAAGCAACGGCAAGTGGTGGTGGCCGTTCGGTGGCAAGGATCAGGAAACCGCCAAGGCGGTGCCGATGCCCGATCCTAAAGTCACCCAAGCTTGGCTCGACGACTACGAGCCGAAGCTGCGCACCGCCATCAAGGACAGCAAGCTCGAACTCGAGCGCCGCGATAACGTGCTAGTGGTTACCGCGCCCGTGGACGGCTCTTTCAACCCGGACCGTCCGGCCATGCTGCTGCCTGTGACCCTCGGCCCGTTCACCCGTGTGGCGAAGATCCTTGAAACCGACCCGAAGACTGCCGTGCTGATCCTCGGCCACGCCGATACTTCGGGCGCTGCACCGGCCAACCTCAAGCTCAGCCAGGAGCGTGCCCAGTCCGTGGCGGCGATTTTTCGCCTCAGCGGCCTGCAACGCGATCGCCTGATGCTGCGCGGCATGGGCGCAGTGGCGCCACGTGCGGCCAACGACAGCGTTGAGGGCCGCGCCTTGAACCGTCGTGTGGAATTGCTGGTCACGCCGGCCAACACCATGGTTGCGCTGCTGAGCAAATACAACATGCCGGCCCCGGCCCCAGTGACGATGGTTGCAGCCCAGGATGCGAAGCCTGTTGCCCCGGCGCCTGCGCCTGCGGCTAAAAAAGCAGTGGCCTCGACCACCAAAGCCTCGGCCAAGAAAGCACCGGCCAAAAAAGCCGCGGCCAAGGCGCCTGCAAAGAAGGCCCCGGCCAAGCCCGCTACCCCAGCGAAGAAACCCCAACCGGCCAAAGCCGCCACCGATACCAAGAAAGTCGCGGCCACCGATACCTCGAAGCAGTGATGGGCTAACACAAGGAACGCGCCATGACCCAACCGCTGGCTGATATGCGCCGCGACTACACCCGCGACGGCTTGACCGAGGCGCAAGCCCCGGCCGAGCCTTTTGCACTGTTCCACCAATGGTTTGCCGACGCGGTGAAAACCGAGCAGGCCCCGGTGGAGGCCAACGCCATGACCTTGGCGACGGTGGACGCAGAAGGGCGCCCGCATTGTCGGATCCTGCTGCTCAAGGGCCTGGATGCCCTGGGATTCACGTTCTTCACCAACTACGACAGTGCCAAGGGCCAGCAACTGACCGCGAATCCGTTCGCGGCCATGACGTTTTTCTGGCCGGCCCTGGAACGCCAGGTGCGCATCGAAGGCAAAGTGGTCAAGGTCACCGCGCAAGAGTCAGACGCCTATTACCAGGTTCGCCCGCTGGGCAGCCGCCTCGGCGCCTGGGCGTCACCCCAGAGCCGGGTGATTTCAGGGCGTGCGGAGCTGGACGATTTGCTCAAGGCCACCGAACAACGCTTCAGCGACAGCCAACCCCACTGCCCTGAGCATTGGGGTGGTTATCGTTTGCTGCCCGAGCGCATCGAGTTCTGGCAAGGCCGTCCCAGTCGCCTGCATGACCGCCTCAATTACCGCCTGCAAGGGGCGGGCTGGGTTCGCGAGCGCCTGGCGCCTTAGGGGGATAACCTGCCGCAGCGGTTTGCAGCCATTGCGGCAGGTCCCGACGCTTGATGCCTTGCTCCCGGGCGCGGGCCAATTGTTGCAGCATGTAGGTCTTTTTCTGCTCATCCTGCCCCGCCAGCGACAACGCCAGGTCGCGGTCGATCCAGCGTCTGATCCGCACGTACAGCCACCCGTGGAAGTACAGGCCGGCCACGGTGGTGACGACGATGATGAAATAATCCATGAAAAAATCCCTGGGTTGATGACGCAGGTTTCGTAAATTGGCGCTACTGTTTGGTGAATTTTTCCGGTGCGCCTGTATCCCACCTGAATGAAAACAATTTTATCCCGGCGAGGCCGTGACAGGCGTCAAGCTGCGGAGTTTAATGAATCCCTGTCTTTTGGAGTTGATGCTATGCGTAAGTCTGTTTTGCTGGTTGCTTCCTTTTCCACGATGGCGATGTTGCTTACTGGCTGTCAGTCGAGCCTGACCGGTGACTCCTACTCCCGTGACGAAGCGCGTCGCGTGCAGACGATTCGCATGGGGACTATCGAATCCCTGCGTCCGGTCAAGATCGAAGGCACCAAGACCCCTATCGGCGGTGCGGCGGGTGCTGTGGTCGGTGGTGTCGGCGGCAGTGCCATCGGTGGTGGCCGTGGCAGCATCGTCGCTGCCGTGATCGGCGCTGTGGCGGGTGGCCTGATTGGTTCCGCTACCGAAGAAGGCCTGACCCGTACCCAGGGTGTGGAAATCACTGTGCGTGAAGATGACGGCAGCATGCGTGCCTATGTGCAGCAGGTTCAGGAAAACGAGGTGTTCCGTGTGGGTGAGCGGGTTCGTATTTCCACTGTGGGTGGTACGAGTCGCGTTTCGCACTAAGCTGGAATCGCTTTGAGAAAACGGCGCTTTTTCCTGGACGGGAAGGCGCCGTTTTTTGTGGCTTCGTTTCGGGGGGGGCGGGGTGTATATCCATTTCTTCGGTAACGGCTACTGGCGGTTCCGCTCTTACAGCGGGTCACTTTTGGAAGAGCGCCAAAAGTAACCAAAAACGCTTTGCCCCACCACTCGGTGCCTCGCTTAGGCTCGGCATGCCTGAACGAAGGCATTGCTCCGTGGGCCGCCGCGAAGGGCCATCCATGGCCCAGCGCGGCTAACCCGGCATCCATGCCGGGTTACCCACTGCGCAATGCCTTCGTTCAGCCAGCGTGGTTAACGGGGCGCCCGAGATCAACGTCCACCGCGAGGCGGCCTGATAGCCGACCTGGCTCTTGGTTGGGACCGCGTTCCTCCTGTGGGAGCGGGCTTGCTCGCGAAGGCGGAGGGTCAGTTTGCGGTGATGTTGGATGTGCCGACGGCATCGCGAGCAAGCTCGCTCCCATAGGGGATCTTGGGTGTTCATGAGTCTTGTGTTCACCACAGACCCACTGTGGGAGCGAGCTTGCTCGCGATAGCGGTGGCTCAACCACATAGGGCCGGCATGTGCCCCGCTCTTGCTCTTGCTCTTGCTCTTGCTCTTGCTCCCCAGGTGTCAGGGTAGTTGTCGTGTCCCCGTTTTTTGAAAAGCATTCCGGGGGCGGCAAGAGTATGGTCATGCCTTTCTACTCAGTTGAACGCAAAGCCGCACTGCTAAAAATGATGCTTCCACCACTGAGTCTCTCGGCTGCGGAGGTCGCTCGCCGCGAGGGTTGCAGCGATATGTCTCTCCATTATTGGCGCAAGCAAGCTGCTGCCAGAGGAACACAATTGTCCGACGCCAAGCAACCGGCCGAAAATTGGTCAGCCGAATCCAAGCTGGCGATCATCATAGAAACAGGTTCGCTATCGGAACTGGAAATCGGTGAGTACTGCCGACGAAAAGGTATTTTCCCAGAGCAGATAACCGATTGGCGCAACGCTTTTATTGCCAGCAGCACGAAGCAATCAACCACGAAAACCGCGACTTCCGGCCAGTCACGGGACGATAAAAATCGTATCCGTGAACTTGAGCGCGAGTTGCGCCGCAAGGATGCAGCACTGGCTGAAACAGCGGCTTTGCTGGTGCTACGAAAAAAGCTCAATGCCTACTGGGGGAGCGACGACGAGGACAACTGACCTTGTTGCCAGAACGGTATTTACTCGTTGGTTGGCTCAATGAAGCCATCCTGGCGGGCGCCCGCAGGGCGCCTGCTTGTCAGGAGGTAGGCATTTCACTGAGGACGCTGCAACGCTGGAGCTTGCCGGAAGAAATCTTGGCAGATGGACGCACGACGACGCTCAGGCCGATGCCGAGCAACGCGCTCAGTGAGCTTGAACGACAAGGCATCGTGACGCTGTGCAACAGCAAAGCCTATGCGCATCTCCCACCGTGCCAGATCGTGCCGCACTTGGCCGACGAGGGACGATATGTGGCTTCGGAGGCGACCTTTTATCGTGTGCTACATGCGGCAGGTCAGCAGCATCATCGATCCCGAGCCAAGCGGCCACATCGCCATGAGGCACCGACCACTTACGCAGCAACCTCAGCCAATCAGGTGTGGTCGTGGGACATCACCTACCTGCCGTCCCCGGTTCGTGGGAAGTTTTACTACCTCTATCTGATCGAAGATATCTACAGTCGAAAGGCTGTAGGCTGGGAAGTTTATGAAGCAGAGAGCGGTGAAAAGGCCGCAGTGTTGCTGCAACGAAGCGTGACTCAGGAAAAGTGCTGGCGCCAGCCGCTGGTGCTTCACTCGGACAACGGTGCGCCGATGAAATCGGTGACGTTACTGACCAAGATGTACGACCTGGGCGTCACGCCGTCTCGCGGTAGACCACGGGTCAGCAACGATAACCCGTACTCGGAATCGCTGTTCAGGACGCTGAAATACTGTCCGCAGTGGCCGCAGGATGGATTTACCAGCCTGGATGATGCGCGTATCTGGGTGAGGGACTTTATGACCTGGTACAACACTGTGCACCGTCATAGCCGGATCCGCTTCGTGACACCGGCTCAACGTCACGAAGGGAAAGACCGGGAAATCTTGGCTCGCCGAGATGCGATATACAGACAGGCCAGAGAGAAAAGACCGGAACGATGGTCAGGCGAGACACGCAACTGGAGCCCTATCGGGACGGTGTATCTGAACCCTGAAAGGGAGCTGACCGTGGTGATAAAAGTCGCGTAGCACGACGGTGGACGCGACAACTACCTTGAAAAACGCCGTGCTCTTGCTCTTGCTCTTGCTCTTGCTCTTGCTCTTGCTCTTGCTCTTGCTTTGGCTCTTGATCTTGATCTGGACGCCCCGTTAAACCACGATGGCCGAACGCAGGCATTGCGCAGTGGGCATCCCGGCATGGATGCCGGGATAGCCGCGCTGGGCCATGGATGGCCCTTCGCGGCGGGCCCACGGAGCAATGCCGGAGTGAGGGCACACCGAGCCTAGGCGAGGTGCCGAGTGGTGGGGCAGAAGCGCTTTGGTTACTTTCGCGCTTTTCGAAAGTGACCCGCCGTCAGGGCGGAACCCTAAGTAGCCGTTACCGCAGCAATGGATATACACCCCGTGGGGCAGCCAGGAATCAGCCCGGCAATGCAGGCTGCTTACGACTGGCCGCCGCCGTCACCGCATAACCCAGCACCGCCGCCAGGATCGACCCGGTGAGAATCCCCATCCGGTCCATGCCCGCATAGTCACTGACACCCGGCTCAAACGCGAGGGAGCCAACGAACAGGCTCATGGTGAAACCAATACCGCACAGGATTGCCACGCCCAGTACCTGGCCCCAATTGGCCCCGGCGGGCAGGCTGGCGATGCCGATTTTCACGGCCAGCCAGGTCAGGCCGAAGACGCCGACGGTCTTGCCCAGCAACAGGCCGATGGCGATGCCCATTGGCACGTGATGGGTGAAACTCTCGACGGTAACGCCGCTCAGGGACAGCCCGGCGTTGGCGAAGGCGAACAGCGGCAGGATGCCATAGGCCACCCAGGGGTGCAGGGCATGTTCCAAGGTGAGCAGCGGCGAAGTCTCGGCGTTTTTCGTGCGCAGCGGGATGCAGAACGCCAGGGTCACCCCGGCCAACGTGGCATGGACACCGCTCTTGAGCACGCAGACCCAGAGGATCAGGCCCACGACCATGTAGGGGCCGAGCTTGACCACACCCATCCGGTTCATCGCCACCAGCGCGGCAATGCAGGCGGCCGCCAGCATGAGCGACAAGGTCGACAGGGCGCCGGAATAGAAGATGGCGATGATGATAATGGCGCCCAGGTCGTCGATGATCGCCAGGGTCATCAGGAACAGTTTGAGCGATACCGGCACCCGCTTGCCGAGCAAGGCCAGCACGCCGAGGGCGAACGCGATGTCGGTGGCCGTTGGAATCGCCCAGCCCGCGAGGGCGGCCGGATTGTCGCGGTTGAGGAACCAATAGATCAGGGCCGGTACCACCATGCCGCCAATCGCCGCCGCGCCCGGCAGGACGATTTGCGAAGGATTCGACAGCTGCCCATCAAGAATCTCGCGTTTGACTTCGAGGCCGATGAGCAGGAAGAACAGCGCCATCAGACCATCGTTGATCCACAGCAGCGCCGGCTTGGCAATCTTCAGTGCTCCGACCTGAGCCACCACGGGCGTGTCCAGGAAGTCTGTATAGAGCCAGGACAGTGGTGAGTTATTCAGCATCAGGGCCAGCACGGCAGCGGCGATCAAGAGCAGGCCACCGGCGGCTTCCAACTGAAGGAAACGTGTCAAAGTGCTACGAATTGGCAAGGTAGCTCTCCATTATCAGAATCAAAAAGATGGCACACCCTAACCCGTACTGTTAGTTGTTAAAACAAAAGTTATATTCTTTTTTGTTATATGACGTTACAAGGCCTGCGCCACGCAATCGGCAGTTACGGGCCATATTGGACCTTAGCTGTATCTGTGCGTGATGTCGGTTTTTTCCTAAGCTGGCGTCTGGTTTTTCCGAACGTCAGCCGTGCCTGCACGACCGCGTGATCTCCCCACGCCGAACCGATCCAGTGAGAAATACACCATGAACGACCACCGCCAGTGGGCCCGTGAAGCGATCCGCATCATCGAGGCAGACTTCCAGCGCAGCGCCGATACCCACCTGATTCCGCTGCCGCTGCCTGGCCTGCCGGGCATCGAGCTGTATTTCAAGGATGAGTCCAGCCATCCCACTGGCAGCCTCAAGCATCGGTTGGCCCGTTCGCTGTTTCTCTACGCGTTGTGTAACGGCTGGCTCAAGCCCGGTGCGCCGGTGATCGAGGCCTCCAGCGGCTCGACGGCGATTTCCGAGGCTTACTTCGCCAGGTTGTTGGGCTTGCCGTTCATTGCGGTGATGCCGGCGACGACGTCCAGGGAAAAAATCGCACAGATTGCCTTCTATGGCGGCCAGAGCCACCTGGTGGATGATCCTACGCAGATCTACGCCGAATCCGAACGCCTGGCCCGTGAGCATGACGGACATTTCATCGACCAGTTCACCTATGCCGAGCGCGCCACGGACTGGCGAGCCAATAACAACATTGCCGAATCGATCTTCCAGCAGATGCGCTTCGAGCAGCATCCGGAGCCCACCTGGCTGATTTCCAGCCCCGGCACCGGCGGCACCACGGCCACCCTGGGACGCTATGTCCGTTATCGCCAGCACGGCACCCGCGTGCTGTGTGCCGACGCCGAGCGTTCGGTGTTCTTCGACTACTACCGCAGTGGCGACGCCAGCCTGCGCCTGGATTGCGGTTCGCGCATCGAGGGTATCGGCCGGCCGCGAGTCGAAGCGTCGTTCCTGCCGAAAGTCATCGATGCGATGGTCAAGGTGCCGGACGCCTTGTCGCTGGCGGCCATGCATTACCTGGCCCAGCGCTTGGGACGGCGGGTCGGCGGGTCCAGCGGCACCAACCTGATCGGCGCACTCATGGCGGCCCGGCAGATGGCAGATGCGGGGGAGTCGGGGTCGATCGTGGCGATTTTGTGTGACGGTGGCGAGCGCTACGCCACGACCTATTACGACCCGGCCTGGCTCAAGGCCCAAGGCTATGAGTTGAGCGGGTTGATGGACATCGTGGCGGCAAGCGTGGAGCGCGGGGAGGCACTGCCGGAGAGTGTGTTGCGGGCGAACATCTGAATCTTGAAAACCCCGGGATCCCTTGTGGGAGCGAGCTTGCTCGCGATAGCGGTGGATCAGTCAACATCTGTGTTGAATGCCAGGCCGCCATCGCGAGCAAGCTCGCTCCCACAGGGTCATGCTGTTACTTGGGCCTGGGTTGGCTTGAATGAACAGCATTGGCGCTCCAAGAGCCCTCTGTCAGGCCTCGAGGCCGAGGATATCCCGCGCCACCGCTTCGGCGATCCGGATCCCGTCCACGCCCGCCGAGAGGATCCCGCCCGCGTAACCGGCGCCTTCACCCGCCGGGAACAGGCCCTTGACGTTCAGGCTCTGCAGCGATTCGTTGCGGGTAATGCGCAGGGGCGATGAGGTGCGGGTTTCGATGCCGGTCAGCACGGCGTCGTGCAGCGAGTAGCCGCGGATCTGTTTCTCGAACGCCGGCAAGGCTTCGCGGATGGCTTCGATGGCGAAGTCCGGCAAGGCCAGGGCCAGGTCCCCCAAGGACACCCCAGGCTTGTAGGAAGGTTCGACGCTGCCCAGTGCCGTAGACGGCTTGCCAGCGATGAAATCGCCCACCAGTTGCGCTGGGGCCTCGTAGTTGCTGCCGCCGAGCACGAAGGCGTGGGATTCCAGGCGTTCCTGCAACTCGATCCCGGCCAGCGGGCCACCCGGATAATCCACTTCCGGGGTGATGCCGACGACGATGCCGGAGTTGGCGTTGCGCTCGTTGCGCGAATACTGGCTCATGCCGTTGGTCACGACGCGGTTCGGCTCGGACGTCGCCGCCACCACGGTGCCACCCGGGCACATGCAGAAGCTGTACACCGAGCGGCCATTCTTGGCGTGGTGCACCAGTTTGTAGTCGGCGGCGCCGAGCTTCGGATGGCCGGCGTACTTGCCCAAGCGCGCGCTGTCGATCAGTGATTGCGGGTGTTCGATGCGGAAACCCACCGAGAACGGCTTGGCTTCCATGTACACGCCACGGCTGTGGAGCATGCGGAACGTGTCCCGGGCGCTGTGGCCGAGGGCCAGGATCACGTGTTTCGAATGGATGCGTTCACCGCTGGCCAGTTCGACGCCGACCAGTTGGCCGTCCTCGATCAGCACATCGGTAACCCGCTGCTGGAAGCGTACTTCGCCGCCCAGGGCACGAATCTGCTCACGCATGGTTTCCACCACGCCGGTCAGGCGGAACGTGCCGATGTGCGGCTTGCTGACGTAGAGAATTTCTTCCGGCGCCCCGGCCTTGACGAATTCGTGCAGGACCTTGCGGCCAAGGAATTTCGGATCCTTGATCTGGCTGTAGAGCTTGCCGTCGGAAAACGTCCCGGCGCCGCCTTCACCGAACTGCACATTGGACTCGGGGTTGAGCACGCTTTTGCGCCACAGGCCCCAGGTGTCCTTGGTGCGTTGGCGCACTTCCGGGCCACGTTCGAGGATGATCGGCTTGAAACCCATCTGTGCCAGCAACAGGGCGGCGAAGATCCCGCACGGACCGAAACCGACCACGATCGGCCGCTCGCTCAGGTTGGCCGGTGCCTGGCCCACCACTTTGTAGCTGACATCCGGCGCTTCGTTGACGTTACGGTCATCGGCGAACTGGCGCAGCAGGCTGGCTTCATCGCGCACCGTCAGGTCGATGGTGTAGATGAAGCACAGCTCGGAGGATTTCTTGCGCGCGTCGTAACTGCGCTTGAACAGGGTGAAGTCGAGCAGGTCATCGCTGGCGATGCCCAGGCGCTGTACGATGGCAGGGCGCAGGTCTTCTTCGGGGTGGTCGATCGGCAGCTTGAGTTCGGTGATTCGTAACATGGCGGGGTCCGGTTCGCGGGATGCACAACTGCACCAGGGCGTGAACCGGCGATTATAAGCCAAAAGCTGTGAATCAGTCGTCGCGTGCGCCACCGAAGTAGGCGCAGCCGCGTTGGACCTGGCCGTTGACCCGCAACTCGGCGCTCATGTGTTGCACGCTGCCAGTGACGCTGTCGACACAACGCGCAGGAGTGACCCAGAGCTCGACTTTCTGGCCGTTGGCCTCGGTGCCGAGGTTGAAGCGGCCATCGCCCAATTGCTCCTCGACGTAAGGCACCGCCAGCGGCGGCTGGCCTTCGCGGTCCAGCACCAGACCCTTGCCACTGGCCTTGAGCGTCCATTCAGGGCTGTGTCCCGCGGCGCGCAGGATCACCCGTTTGAAGTCAACGTCTTCACACGCCGTTCCCGCGCGCTCCAGGCGATACAGCTGTTCAACGTCCAACTGACTGTCGGCGCCGGCCGCTGCGCTGGAAACGATACGGCCGCGCACATCGGCAAAGAGCTTGCCCCGCTCATCGGCCAGGCTGGCGGCCTGTTGCAGCACGCTGGTACCACCGCTGTCGTTGACGACGTAGCGGCGTTGTTCCTGGCACGGCTGGAACACCAGCTTGCCATCGGCCGCTGTGAGCTCGCCCTGCATGCGCGTCTGGCCGGCGTGGGAGACGCTCTGACGTGGGGCGTCGAGCAATTGGCAGCCGGTGAACAGCGGCAGGAGGGCGATAAACAGCAGGGAGCGGGCGGCACGCATCATTGGGTCTCCAGACAAGTGCCGCCACGTTACTCAGACTGATCTCACACCACAACCCGTAGGAGCTGTCGAGTGCAACGAGGCTGCGATCTTGCCCCGGACAATTGAGTCGCGAGCGAAAGATCAAAATCAAAAGATCGCAGCCTGCGGCAGTTCCTACGGGTAGAGCATCGCTTAGCCTACGTGAAAGGTCTGACCGGTTTGCAGGCCTTCTACGCTCTTGGCGTAGGCCAATGCCACATCCACTGCGGGAACGGGTTTGAAACCGCGGAAATAAGGCGCGTATTTGTCCATGGCTTCCAGCAACACGTTCGGGCTCACCGAGTTGACCCGCAGGCCCCGTGGCAACTCGATTGCCGCGGCGCGCACGAAGCTGTCCAGGGCACCGTTGACCAGGGCCGCCGACGCACCGCTCTTGATCGGATCGTGGCTGAGCACGCCGGTGGTGAAGGTGAAGGACGCACCGTCGTTGGCGAATTCGCGGCCGATCAGCAGCAGGTTGACCTGGCCCATCAGCTTGTCTTTCAAGCCCAGGGCGAAGCTGTCTTCGGTCATGTCGGCCAGGGGCGCGAAGGTGACGTTGCCGGCGGCGCAGACCAGGGCGTCAAAACGGCCAGTCTTCTCGAACAGAGCGCGAATCGAGGCGCTGTCGCTGATATCCACCTGCAACTCACCGCTGTGGCGGCCAATCCGCACGATTTCGTGGCGGGGCGACAGTTCGCTATCAATGGCCGAACCGATGGTGCCGTTGGCGCCGATCAACAGGATTTTCATGAGCTGTTCCTTAATGGGTTGAACGAGTTTTCAGTCTAGAGATGTTTTTCCCGCTGATAATCATGCTAATAGGCAACCTTTGGTTTTCATTTGGAAACAATCCAATGAGCGAAATGGATGACCTGGCGGCGTTTGCCGTGTTGATGGAGGCTGGTAGTTTCACCTTGGCGGCCCAGCAATTGGGGTGCAGCAAGGGCCAGTTGTCCAAGCGCATCAGCCTGTTGGAGAGTCGGTTTTCGGTGCTGTTGCTACAACGCACCACGCGGCGCTTGAGCCTCACGGCGGCCGGGGCGGCGTTGTTGCCCCAGGCCCAGGCGCTGTTGGTGCAGGTGGAAAGGGCGCGTCAGGCATTGGCGCGGTTGAAGGATGACATTTCCGGGCCGGTGTGTATGACGGTTCCGGTTTCGTTGGGCGAAACCTTCTTCGAGGGCTTGTTGATGGAGTTCGCTCGTACGTATCCCAATGTGCAGATCGAGCTGGAGCTCAACAACGGTTACCGTGACCTGACCCGCGATGGCTTCGACCTGGCGATCCGTTCCGACGCCGCCATCGATGAGCGGCTGGTGGCTCGGCCACTATTGGCGTGGCACGAAATGACCTGCGCCAGCCCGGCCTACCTCGAACGCTATGGCGAACCTGAGACGCCCCAGGCCCTGGCCGAACACCGTTGCCTGCTCAACAGCCACTACAGTGGCCGGGAAGAATGGCTTTACCACCAGCAACATGAATTGCTGCGGGTCCGAGTGTCGGGGCCGTTCGCCAGCAATCACTACAGCTTGCTGAAAAAAGCCGCCCTGGCCGGTGCCGGAATCGCCCGGCTGCCGTCGTACCTGTTGCATGAAGAACTGGCCGACGGACGCCTGCATTGGCTGCTGCGCGACTACCAGACCCGGCGCATGCCGATGTACCTGGTGCACCCGTACCAGGGCGGCCTGCCCAAGCGCACCCAGGTGCTGGCCGACTACTTGATCGACTGGTTCAAGCGCAGCGGCGAGGCGCTGGATCGGCTCGCTCCCACAGGGGGCCTGCGCTGAACACAAGACTCATGAACACCCAAGATCCCTGTGGGAGCGAGCTTGCTCGCGAAGGCGGTGGCACATTCGGCATTTTTGCAGGCTGATGCACCGCTATCGCGAGCAAGCTCGCTCCCACAGGGGCTGGGTTCAGTCAGTGGGTGTAGCGCTTGGCGATCAGGTGATCGATGGACAACACCCCCGGCCCGCGGGCCATCAGGTAGAGCAAGACCGCCGCCCAGGTGCCATGGGTCGGGTAGGCATCCGGGTAGACGAACAGTTGAATGGTCATGGTCATGCCGAGCAAGGCCAGCGCTGAAAAGCGTGTCGCCAGGCCCAGCAGGATCAGCACCGGGAACACATGCTCGGCAGTGGCCGCCAGGTGCGCGGCCAGTTCCGGCGACAGCAGCGGCAGGGCGTATTCGCTTTTGAACAGGGGAATGGTCGAGTCCGCCAGGTGCGGCAGGCCGATCTGGAAGGTGCCGTCGAACAGGTCGATGGCCAGGCCTTCGATTTTGGTCTGGCCGGATTTCCAGAACACCGCGGCAATCGAGAAGCGTGCGATAAAGGCGATCAGGCTGTGGGGAATTTTCTCCAGCCATTGAATGAAACCGGCAATCAGGGCGTTCATGGGGATACCTGTTCGGCTAGGATTTGGGTGATGGCCTGGTGGCGGATGAGCCCCGCCAGGGTGTGCTCCAGGTCAAGATCGATTGAGGCCTCAATGGCAGCGGTCAGCGGCAACCCTTGTTGCAGGGCTGCGATGAACCCATGGGCAGCTTGACTGATCGCAAACACCTCCACGTCCAGGCCGTTGCGCAGCACCAAGGCGTTTTGCGCGGGAAAGGTTTCGAACGGCATCGGCGCGTGGTGCTGATGGGCGCCCCAGATCGTCACCACGGCGTAGGGGGATTGCAGCAGGCGCAGTGACGGGTGAAACCCGATCTTCAGATGCCCCGCCAGCGTGGGGGACGACAGCGCCGCCACGATTCGCTCTTGCGCCATGGGCTCGGCGTCGGCGGCATGCCAGGCTTGCACGTGCAGTCGCTCCAGGCGTGCGACGTCCGCCAGGTAAGGCACGCTGGCGGCGGGTTCGAAGTGTTCGATGAACTCGGCAAAGTCGCCCCCGTAGTCGTTCATCACCGGGCTTCGCGGCGGCGTCGATTGGACATAGACCCCGGCCATGGCCCGGAAAAATTCCTCGCCCACCAGTTGCGCCGCCACCGGGTAATTGTCAGCCAATGCGTTGATCAATGAGCTGAGCACGTTGTTGCGGTACACCACGAAACGGCTCTGCGGGTCCGCTCCATTGGCGCTGATCAGTCCGGGTGGACAGGCCTTGCGCGGGTCGAGCAGGGCGGCGGTGAATGCGTGCTGGCCGCTCATGACCGGGCTCCCGCGGCGCTTAACAGTTGATCGGCCTGGTGTGCTTCGGCCAGCAGCACCTCCCATGCAGGGACGTGGTTGTCGCGCTCGATCAAGGTGGCGACCGGCCCGGTCCGCTCCAGTGCCTTGAGGTACAGTTGCCAGACCGCGTGGTCGATGGGCGCGCCGTGATCGTCTATCAGCAGGCGCTCGCCGAGGCTGTCGGTATCTTCGGCAAAACCGGCCAGGTGAATTTCGCCGGTCGCTTGCAGGGGCAGGGCGTCGAGGTAGGCCAATGGATCGCGGCAGTGATTGACGCATGAAACGTAGACGTTGTTTACATCCAGCAGCAGGCCGCAGCCGGTGCGACGGATCACTTCGCTCATGAACTGTGGCTCGTCGAGGGTCGAGGTTTCGAAGGTCAGGTAGGTAGCCGGGTTTTCCAGTAACAGCGTGCGCTTGAGGCTGCTCTGCACCTGGTCGATGTGTTCGCAGACCCGGTCGAGGGTCGCTTCGTCGTAGGCCAGGGGGAGCAGGTCATTGAGGAACACCGGGCCGTGGCTGGACCAGGCCAGGTGTTCGGAAAAGGATTGGGGCTGATAGCGTTCGATCAATGCGGCCAGGCGCTGCACATGCGCGACATCCAGCGGCCCCTCCCCACCGATCGACAGGCCGACGCCGTGCAATGACAGCGGGTACTGTTCGCGTATCAGCCCCAGGAAGTGATGAAGCGGCCCGCCGGCCACCATGTAGTTTTCCGCGTGCACCTCGAAAAAGCCCAGATCCGGTCGGGTCAGGAGCACCTCACGAAAATGCTCGCTCTTGAGCCCCAACCCTGCCCTTGGCGGCAGCCGGCTAGCAGAGGCGAGGGACGGGGTGTTCAACATGGTGGCGGGCCTCAGGCGGATGCGATCAGGACTTGGCTTTGAACGCTTCGAGCTGGCCGAAACCGGTTGGGGAGGTTTTGCTTTCCATGGTGGTGCAAGTGCCTTTGGGGACCGATTTCCAGGCGTTGGCCTGATAGTCCATTTTTGCGGTACCGGCGCAGGTGGTGCCGGCGCCGGCGGCGCAGTCGTTCTTGCCTTTGAGGGCAACGCCGAAGCATTTTTCCATGGTGTCGTCGGCTGCGTGGACGGTCGAGACGGCTGTCATGCTCAGGGCAGAACCCAGGGCCAGGACCAAGGCAGCGGCGGACAGGGTGCGGGTCGAAGCAGTCATGATGATTCTCCAGTCATTCAGGGAAATGAACCGGCGTTAGCGCCGGTCTGCTGAACTAGAGAAGGGAGGTGGGAAAGCGTTACAGCGGGCTACCGATTTTTTTGTTTACTCCCGAAACCCAATGAGGTGAGAGTAGATTGTGTGGGAGCAAAGCTTGCTCGCGAAACAGGCGCCTCGATTTCTGAACGATCGCATCGCCTTCATCGCGGGCAAGCCTTGCTCCCACAAAAAAACGGCCCGAAGGCCGTTTTTTTACTGCGACAGACTCAACCCCCCAGGTACGCCTCGCGCACTTTCGGGTCGGTCAGCAGCGCTTCACCGGTGCCTTGCATCACCACGCGGCCGTTCTCCAACACGTATGCCCGGTCGGCGATTTTCAGCGCCTGGTTGGCGTTCTGCTCCACCAGGAACACCGTCACGCCGTCCTTGCGCAGTTGCTCGATGATGTCGAAGATCTGCTGGATGATGATCGGTGCCAGGCCCAGGGACGGCTCGTCGAGCAGCAGTAGCTTGGGTTTGCTCATCAGTGCACGGCCGATGGCGAGCATTTGCTGTTCGCCGCCGGACATGGTGCCACCGCGCTGGGTAAAGCGTTCTTTCAGGCGTGGGAAAAGGTGCAGGACCTTGTCCATCTGTTCCTGATAGTCGCCCTTGTCGGTGAAGAATCCGCCCATGGCGAGGTTTTCTTCCACGGTCAGTCGGGCAAATACCCGCCGACCTTCCGGCACTACCGCGATGCTCTTGCGCATGATGCGCGCCGAGTCCTGGCCCACCAGTTCCTCACCCATGTAGCGGATGCTGCCGCTATGGGCCTGGGGCGAACCGCAGAGCGTCATCAGCAGGGTGGATTTGCCGGCACCGTTGGCACCGATCAGCGTGACGATTTCGCCCTGGCGGACTTCGACGTTGACGCTGTGCAGGGCCTGGATCTTGCCGTAGAAGGTGGAAACGTTTTCGAACTGCAGCATTTACGCTTCCCCCAGGTAGGCTTTGATCACTTCAGGATTGTCGCGGATCTGTTCCGGCGTACCGTCGGCCAGGGGCGTGCCCTGGTTGATCACGACGATGTGGTCGGAAATGCTCATGACCAGCTTCATGTCGTGCTCGATCAACAGCACGGTGACGTTGTGCTCCTCGCGCAGCACGCCGATCAGCGCTTTCAGGTCTTCGGTTTCCTTGGGGTTCAGGCCGGCGGCCGGTTCGTCGAGCATGAGGATCCGCGGACGGGTCATCATGCAGCGGGCGATTTCCAGGCGCCGTTGCTGACCGTAGGCCAAGGTCCCGGCGGTACGGTTGGCAAACTCGGTGAGGTTGACCTTGTCCAGCCAGTACTCGGCGTACTCCATCGCCTCGCGTTCGCTCTTGCGGAACGCCGGGGTCTTGAACAGACCGGCAAAGAAGTTGGTGTTCAGGTGACGATGCTGGGCAATCAGCAGGTTCTCGACCGCCGTCATGTCCTTGAATAGCCGCACGTTCTGGAAGGTGCGCACCACACCCTTGCGGGCGATGTGGTGGCCGGGCAGGCCCTGGATCGGCTCGCCGTCCAGCAGGATGGTGCCGCCGGTGGGCTGGTAGAAGCCGGTCAGGCAGTTGAACACGGTGGTCTTGCCCGCGCCGTTAGGCCCGATCAGGGCTACCACCTGCTTCTCTTTCACGGTCAGGGCCACGCCGTTGACCGCCAGCAAACCGCCGAAGCGCATGCTCAAGTTTTCGACTTTCAGGATCTCGCGGCTCATTTGCGCAGCTCCATGTGGGGGCGTTGCATAGGCAGCAGACCTTGAGGACGCCAGATCATCATCAGCACCATCAAGGCGCCGAACATCAACATGCGGTATTCGCTGAATTCACGCATCATTTCCGGCAGCAGGATCATCACGATGGCCGCCAGGATCACGCCCAACTGCGAGCCCATCCCGCCCAGCACCACGATGGCGAGGATGATCGCCGACTCGATGAAGGTGAAGGACTCCGGCGTCACCAGGCCTTGGCGAGCGGCGAAGAAGCTGCCGGCAAAACCGGCGAATGCAGCACCGAGGGTGAAGGCCGACAGTTTGATCACGGTTGGGTTGAGACCCAGGGCACGGCAGGCGATTTCGTCTTCACGCAATGCCTCCCAGGCGCGGCCGATCGGCATGCGCAGCAGGCGGTTGATGACGAACAGCGCGGCCAGGGCCAGCAACAGGGCAACCAGGTAGAGGAAGATCACCTTGTTGATCGAGTTGTATTCCAGGCCGAAGTATTCGTGGAAGGTCTGCAGGCCTTCGGCGGCTTTACGTTCGAAGGTCAGGCCGAAGAACGTCGGTTTCTCGATGTTGCTGATGCCGTTCGGGCCACCGGTGATGTCGGTCAGGTTGCGCAGGAACAGGCGGATGATCTCGCCAAATCCCAGGGTCACGATCGCCAGGTAGTCGCCGCGCAAGCGCAGGACCGGGAAACCCAGCAGGAAACCGAAGGTGGCGGCCATCATCCCGGCGATCGGCAGGCAGATCCAGAAGCTCAGGCCGAAGTAGTGGGACAGCAGCGCATAGCTGTAGGCGCCGACGGCATAGAAACCGACGTAACCCAGGTCCAGCAGGCCGGCCAGGCCTACGACGATGTTCAGGCCCAGGCCGAGCATCACGTAGATCAGGATCAGCGTGGCAATGTCCACCGCGCCGCGAGAGCCGAAGAACGGCCACACCAGGGCCACGACGATCAGGCCCAGCACGATCCAGCGCTGGGTCGACGGCAAGGTCAGGAAGTTGCTGGCCTTGGCCGGGATCACCGGCAGGCCGGGCGAAGACTTCCATGCCGCGCTGATCTGTGTGCTGAACAGCACGCGCACGAACATCAGCAGCGAGCACACGGCGATGGTCGCCAGGATGGCCGGGCTGGTGCCGTGCACTTCCAGGTTGATGCCGACGATGGTCAGTTTAAGACCCAATACCGGGTAGGCCACGGCCCAGACCAGCAGGGCGCTGAAGAGCGCCGATTTGAGATGCCTAGTCATACTTTCTCAACCTCCGGACGGCCCAGGATGCCGGTCGGCCGGAACAACAGAACCAGAACCAACAAGCCGAACGCCACGACGTCTTTGTACTGGTCGCCGAAGATGTCGGCGCCAAAGGCTTCCGCCACACCCAGCACCAGCCCGCCGAGCATCGCCCCGGGGATGCTGCCGATGCCGCCCAGTACCGCGGCGGTGAAGGCTTTCAGGCCCACGAGGAAGCCGGCGTTGGGGTTGATCACGCCGTATTGCATGCTCAACAGCACCGCAGCGATGGCCGCCAGGGCCGCACCGATGACGAAGGTCAGGGCGATGATGTTGTTGGTGTTGATGCCCAGCAGGTTGGCCATCTTGATGTCCTCGGCACAGGCGCGGCAGGCGCGGCCCAGGCGGGAACGGGAGATGAACAACGTGAGGCCGAGCATGGCGACCAGGGTCACCACGAACACCACGATTTGCATGTAGGAAATCAGCACTTCATGTGCCCCGCCTGGCCCGATGGCGAAGTTGCCCGGAATCAGGTTGGGAATAGCTTTGTCCTTGGAGTCTTGCGAAAGCAGAACCGTGTTCTGCAGGAAAATCGACATGCCGATGGCGGAAATCAGCGGGATCAGACGGTTGCTGCCGCGCAGGGGGCGGTAGGCGATCCGTTCGATGCTGTAGCCATAGGAGCTGGTGACGACGATGCTCGCGATGAACGCTGCGGTCATCAACAGCGGGACACTGTCGAGTCCCATCATGGCCAGCCCGGCGATGGCGATGAACGCCACGTAGGAGCCGATCATGTACACCTCGCCGTGGGCGAAGTTGATCATTCCAATGATGCCGTAAACCATCGTATAGCCGATGGCGATCAGGGCATACGTGCTGCCAACGGTCAGGCCGTTAACCAGCTGCTGGAAGAAGTGATAGATGTCAGGCATTACAGCGCTCCTAAAAACCTGATACGCATTTCACTGGTGGAGTCATTTTCCCGCCCGGGCCCCGTGGATCTGCATCCACTTCGAGCACGAGGTTTGCCAGCGAACCGCTGATGACGGTTTTGAGATTTTCAGGTGGGGAGACTGGCGGATCACGCCAGCGCGGCCCAATACATTTAAAACAAAGCCCACGGCACGCCGTGGGCTTTATTGGCAGTCAGTCAGGCCAGGCCTTACTGAGGCGATACTTCAGTTTTAGGTTTGCCGTTGTGCCATTCGTAGACCACGAACTTGAAGTCCTTCAGGTCGCCGTTCTTGTCGAAGCTCAAGTCACCGGTTGGCGTCTTGAAGGTGCCGGCGTGGATGGCTTCAGCCACTTTGGAGGTGTCTTCGGACTTGGCAGCCTTGATACCTTCGGCGATGACTTCAACAGCCGAGTAGGACGGGAACACGAACGGGCCGCTCGGATCTTCCTTCTTGGCCTTGAAGGCGTCTGCCAGGGCAACGTTGGCAGGGTCCTGGTCGAAGGATTTCGGCAGGGTCACCAGCAGGCCTTCGGACGCATCCTTGGCGATTTGGGTGATCGAGTCGTTACCCACGCCTTCCGGACCCATGAACTTGGCCTTCAGGCCTTTTTCCTGGGATTGACGCAGGATCAGGCCCAGCTCCGGGTGGTAGCCGCCGTAGTAGACGAAGTCGACGTTGGCTTGCTTGAGCTTGGCGATCATCGAGGAGAAGTCTTTGTCGCCGGCGTTCACGCCTTCGAAGACGGCCACTTTCACGCCTTTGCCTTCGAGGGTTTTCTTCACGGCGCTGGCGATGCCTTCACCGTACTGCTGCTTGTCGTGCAGGACCGCAACGATCTTCGGCTTGACGTGGTCGGCAATGTAGTTGCCGGCCGCAGGGCCTTGGGCGCTGTCCAGGCCGATGGTGCGGAAGATCATCTTGTAGCCGCGAGCGGTGATGTCCGGGCTGGTAGCCGCCGGGGTGATCATGATCACGCCTTCGTCTTCGTAGATGTCCGAAGCTGGCTGGGTGGAGCTGGAGCACAGGTGGCCGACCACGAACTTGATGCCGTCGTTAACGACTTTGTTCGCGACCGCGACCGCTTGTTTTGGATCACAGGCGTCATCGTATTCAACGGCTTCAAGTTTCTTGCCGTCGACGCCGCCTTTGGCGTTGATCTGCTCGATGGCCATTTTCGCGCCACTGAACTGCATGTCGCCGTATTGGGCTACAGGGCCGGTTTTCGGGCCGGCGATGCCGATCTTGATGGTGTCGGCGGCAAACGAATGGCTGGCAACCCCGGCCAGAACCATAGCGGCAAACAGTTTGGAAATCTGCTTAGTAGCCTTAGTCATAGTGCTCCACTCATGCTGTTGTAGTTTTTATAGTCCTGGCGCCGTAGCAGCAGAACCGGGTCAGATATCTTGGATACCCTCGCGGAAAATGCCCCCGGCAACTGTACCGGTACAGTGTAGAGCGCCGATTGTTGGCAAGGGAAGCTGGCGCTTGGGGGCAAAACCTGGAGGTGTCGCTAAATTGAAAGAAAAAGACAGAATAGCGGCGGGGGTTGTCCGGTCGTTTCGGCAATCCTTGGCTTTCCTGCGCTTTTCAATCGGTGCTGCAATTACTACCGGGTTTTTCTGCCAGACCACCGACGTTATCATTCGCGCCGATTTCTTTTCCGGACAGGTCCCATGAATCAAGAACCTAGCACCCTCTATGCCAAGCTGCTTGGAGAAACTGCATCCATCACCTGGAAGGAGCTGGAGCCGTTCTTTGCCAAGGGTGCCCTATTGTGGGTCGATCCGGCACTGGATTTGATCGCCGCCGCCGAGGCCGTTGCCCAGGACGAAGGTACCAAAGTCGCCGCCTGGCTGGCCGCCGACCAGCTCGCCAAGCTGTCTGAAACGCGGGCGCTGGATTTTCTGGAACGCGATCCGCAGCTTTGGGCGGTGGTGGTTTCGCCGTGGATTATGATCCAGGAAAGGGCGTCGAATTGATCGGTGCACCAAGTTGGTTCGTGTTTTTGCGTTTGAAAAGTGTGTAGGTGAGTAGCGTGATAGCGCCCCTGCCGTGGCGAAACGCCACAGGGGAGGGTGACGTATACGTAACGGGAACAGTTTATGGGCCAGCCTTGGGGCTGATTAATTGTTTCTGGATGTTGTTCAGGGGATGGTTCAAGACCGCTATCGCGAGCAAGCTCGCTCCCACAGTGGGTCTGTGTACACAAAACCCTTGTGGGAGCGAGCTTGCTCGCGATCGAGACGCC
The DNA here is from genome assembly GCF_057655955.1 of Pseudomonas sp. Soil_N_39. Classification (NCBI taxonomy): domain Bacteria; kingdom Pseudomonadati; phylum Pseudomonadota; class Gammaproteobacteria; order Pseudomonadales; family Pseudomonadaceae; genus Pseudomonas; species Pseudomonas sp. Soil_N_39. The sequence continues at coordinate 205,243 of NZ_JBDGLI010000006.1, read as the reverse complement.
GCGGTCTGTGCGCCAGCCTCAGTAAGTCCTGCCAGTATGGTTATTAAGGGAAATAACCTTGGTCTTGCCAATGCGGTGACGGTAGATCTCACGCAGGTACTTGATGGATTTCTTCACGCAGTCGCGGGACAGGCGGATGTCGTTGATCGAGACGAACTTGTCCTTGTCGTTGATCAGCTCGCGGTACTTCTTCTCGTACATCGGCTTGATCGCGTACCAGTTGGTGTCGAGGATCTTCGCCGGGTTTTCGAACTCGTTGAGCAGGTCGTCGATGCGTGCTTCGTCGAAGTCTTCGTTGATGATGAAGTCCAGGATCGAGTTGTCCAGGGTGTCGTCGAAGCGGTACGGGGTGCGGGCGAAGCAGCGTTTGATAAAGGCCACGATCAGGGTCAGGAAATCATCCGACAGGCACGGGCTCTTGGCGATCAGGGTGGTGAGTGATAGGTTGGCCGAGGCGCCGATCACCAACGCGTAACGCTTGAGCGTGGTGTTGGGGAACAGGCTGTTGAGGTGGGTCTTGAGCCGGTTCAGGTCCATGTAGGACAGCTTGTAATCCTTGGGCAGGGAGACGATGGACACCACCGACGAGCAATTCTTGAAGAAGTGCAGGTCATGCAGGGCCGCGGCGTCGTAGCCGGAGTTCTTGTACTGCTCCAGCGACGCCCGGTAGCGCTTGGATTCGATTGGCAACAGGCTGATGCCTTCGATGGCCTGGGTGACTTTGTTGAAATGCGGCAGGTCGATGGAGCGGAAGAACAGGTCGTCGATGTTCAGGCGCGGCGGCTCTTTCTCGAACACCTTGAACTTGTCGCCGCTCGGCGCCGGGGTTTCCGGGACGACGGACTCGGCGTAGGCAATCGCCACCGGGCCGGCCAGGCTCATGAACAGGTCGTTGGCGTCCAGGCGAATGGTCTCGCCAATGTCGATGCCGGCACGGCGGAAATAGTTCTGGTCGTAGTCGGTGGTGACAGCCTGGGCCGTCAGGATGTTGAAGATCTGCTGGGAGATGTACTGGTTGGCGTGCTTCTCCATGGCGTTGACATCAATGTTCTGGATGTTGCCGTCATCGCTTTCCTCGGCATAACGCATGATGTCGTTGGAGATCAGCATCATCGCGTTCCACGGGCGGATACGGCCCATCACGCTGGCTTCGCTGCTGTCTTCGTTGGCGAAGTTGTACGAGAAATCCCATTCTTCCGACAGGTACTTGCACAGCAGGCGTCCGGCGTTGATGTGCAGCGCTTCGGACATTTCGCTGCGGTGGTCGGAAATGTTCGGCAGTACGCAGATGCCGCTGGTGAAGATCGGCTCGAAGACGAAGGAGTGGCCGCTCTTGCTGTCGTGTTCGTCCATCGGTTTGGTGTCGAACGTCTTGTTCATGTACGAGTACTGCTGGGCCAGGCCGAACTCCGAGGCCATGCCCGAACCGGTACCGCCGCCGGCGCTGAAGATCGAGAAGTACAGGCGCGACTGGTTGGCCTTGATGCCGCAGCTGTCGATCAGGTACGAGTGGATCATTTTCCAGTCGGGGCTGGAGAAGCGCTGGGTGTCCTTGTTCAGGATGATCTTGGCCAGGTACTGGCCGAGGATCGGCGCGTTACCGGCGCCACCTGCGTGGACTTCCGACAGGTCCATGATTTTCATTTTGCTGTAGTCGCGCAAAAAGCCGCTTTTCTCGCCCTTGCGTGAGAAACGGATGCGCCCGGCGATGTCCTTGTCCAGGTCGCCGAGCATCACCAGCGGTTCCACCAGGAACACCGGTTTGCTGACCTTGCTCGTGCCCAGGCGCAGGTTGTTGCGGATCCACTGTGCGGGGCTGTAGCCCTTGTCGTTGTAGCCTTTGTCTTCGGCGTTGAATTCGTTGAGGTAGAACTTGCGGGCGTTGTACACCAGCTCGGCCACGTCCAGGGCGATGTTGGAGCCGCAGCGACCCAGGCCGATCAGGCACACCGACGGGAACTCTTGCTGGGCGCGGTCGTATTCGTCATCCACCAGGTGCGGCGGACGCGGGAACACGGTGTCACGCAGGCCGTCGAGGTTATCGAGGATACGGTCGGTGTTGGTTTCGGTGAAATACAGATACTGCTGGGTCGACAGGGGGCGTGGGGGGCTCGACGGCTTCGAGACTTCCGGGCCGTTGGCGGCCGGGCTCAAGGTCAGATCGGATACCGCAGTGGCTGTTTTTTTTGAGGTCATTGTGCGCCATTTGCCTGAACGGGTGACTCGATGAATGCACTCATCGAATCATCGCGGATGGGTACTCGCGCCGGGATAAACGCGAATGTCGGTCCAAGCGGTCAGGGCTGCAGCCTGAGCAGCGCTCGGGGTAATCTTTTCCTGATCTCGTTGAATCGGCCACCGGACTTCGATCTTTAACCAACAAAAGGCAAAATGATGGCAATTGTTACAGGAAGTTGATCGGTATCAAGAAAAACGCCGCGTCCCATGGCCGGGTATCAACCTTGCGAATGATTGGAGACAGCGCCCGTGCCGCTGTCTAGATTGCATATCCAGGCCACGGACCGTTGGCCCATAACAATAAAAGAGACGGACCCATGCAGAACTCGACCCAAGCGGCGAATGCCTGGCGCATTCTGTTCCTGTTGTTCCTGGCCAACCTGTTCAATTTCTTCGACCGCACCATTCCGGCGATCATCATCGAGCCGATCCGCATGGAGTGGAGCCTCAGCGACTTCCAGATCGGCATCATCGGCACCGCGTTTACCATCGTCTACGCCATTGCAGGCCTGCCCCTGGGGCGCATGGCCGATAACGGTTCGCGCAGCAAATTGATGGGCTGGGGCCTGGCGGCCTGGAGTGGCCTGACGGCGGTCAACGGCCTGGTGGGCAGTTTCTGGGCGTTCCTGGTGGTGCGCATGGGCGTCGGCATCGGCGAGGCAAGCTATGCGCCTGCGGCCAACTCACTGATTGGCGATCTGTTCCCGGCCCACCGTCGGGCGCGGGCGATGGGCATCTTCATGCTGGGCCTGCCGCTGGGCCTGCTGTTGGCGTTTTTCACCATTGGCGCGATGGTCAAGGCGTTCGACAGCTGGCGCGCGCCGTTCTTCATCGCGGCGGTGCCGGGGCTGGTGCTGGCGGTGTTCATGTTTTTCATCAAGGAACCCAAGCGCGGCGCGGCGGAAACCGTGCAGGTGTCCCAGGAAAAGATCGACCGGCCGGTTCGCCGGGTGCTGGCGATTCCCACCTTCCTGTGGCTGGTGCTGGCCGGGCTGTGCTTCAACTTCGCCACCTATGCCTGCAACTCGTTCCTGGTGCCGATGCTGCAGCGTTATTTCCTGATGCCGCTGCACGAGGCAGCTGTGGCGACTGGGATCATGGTAGGCGTGACGGGATTGTTCGGGCTCACCCTGGGTGGCTGGGTCGCGGACAAGATCCACCAGCGCGTGCCTAACGGCCGCCTGCTGTTTGCAGGGTTCAGCCTGGCGATTTCGACGGTCACCACGGCGTGGGCCCTGCATGCCGGGCGCATTGAAATCGGCGTGTTCGTGGCGGTGTTCAGCGTCGGTTGGCTGTTTGCGTACAACTTTTACACCTGCGTCTACACCGCGATCCAGGACGTGGTGGAGCCACGCCTGCGCGCCACCGCAATGGCGTTGTACTTTGCCGGGCTGTATTTGCTCGGCGGCGGCTTGGGGCCGGTGGTGGTGGGTGGTTTGTCCGACTACTTCGCCCGCACGGCCATGGCGGCGGCCGGCGTCGACCAGATGACCGAAGCGTTCAAGGCCATCGGCCTGCACGACGCGATGTACCTGATCCCGGTGGCGCTGCTCTTGACCATGGTGTTCCTGTTCCTGGCGTCACGCTGCTTCGTGCGCGATGCCAAGCGGATGAAGGATGGGATGAGCGCGCAGGTAGTGCCGGAGGGTGTCGCGGCGACGGCCTGATCGCATCTGTGGGAGCAAGGCTTGCCCGCGATGAAGGCGATGCGGTCTTTCAGAAAACCGAGGCGCCTGTTTCGCGAGCAAGCTTTGCTCCCACAAATCCCTCGCCACAGTTTTTTGTGCATTCTGGCTAGCGAGCTTTTTCATCCCGGCCCCGCAACAGGCGATCGGGCATCGCCACTGCCGCCGCCAGTCCCAGTAACGACACCGCCGCGCTGATCAACAGCAAATCCCGGAACGTCGCCTGCAATGCCTGGCGCAAGGCATGCTGCGCTTCCCCCGGGGTGGCGTTGAGGCCGTCCAGCAAGACGTTGCCGGCATGCCCTTCACCGATCAGCGACGTGCCGGCGAGCTGGGCGAAGCTTGAATTCTGCAGCAAGGCCAGCAGCAACGCCGACATCAGGGCTACGCCCACCGCGCCGCCGAGGGAGCGGAACAGGTTGGTGGTGCTGGTGGCGACGCCGATGTCCTGTTGCTGCACGGAGTTCTGCGAACCCACCAGCGACGTGGGGAACTGCATGCCCGAGGCGATGCCGCTGAGCAGCATGAACAGGCTGCTGAGCCAGAACGCGTCGGGCGCCGTGAAGGCCATTCCGAGGATGGCGAATGGAAAGAGCAGGGCGCCACTCAGGATCATCGGTTTGTAGCGCCCCGTAACCGAGGTACGGCGGCCGGCGAAATACGCGCCGATCGGCAGCCCTATCGCCAGCGGCAACAAGTGCAACGCCGCACTGTCGGCACCAGCGCCGGTCACGCTCTGGAAGCGCAACGGCACCAGCACCGTCAGGGAAATCGCCTGGAAACTGGTGAAGAACACCGTGCACCAGCACAGCACCGCACTGCGGTTGGCGAACAGGTGCATCGGTAGCAACGGTTCTCGCGCCCGGCGTTCGTGCCAGGCGAACACCCCCAGGGCTATCCCCGCGCAACCCAGCAACCCCAGCACTTCATGGCTGTGCCAGGCATGGCCCTGGCCGACTTGGGTGATCCCCAGCAGCAACGCCGTCAGGCCGATGATCAGCAACACGGTGCCCAGATAATCGATGATTGGCGTGCGTTGCGGCACTGGCAGCCCCACCAGGGTGCGTCGGGCCACCCGCCAGGCCACGAGGCCCAGTGGCAGGTTGATCCAGAACACCCAGCGCCACGACAGGTATTCGGTCATGTAGCCACCAAGCACCGGCCCGGCCACGCTGGCCACCGCGTACATGCTGCTGAAATACCCCTGATAGCGACCCCGCTCGCGGGGCGGGATGATGTCGCCGATGATCGCCTGGCTCACCGAAATCATTCCGCCGGCGCCGATGCCCTGGACAATCCGCGCCAGTACCAATTGCTCCATGTTTTGCGCCAGGCCACAGAACAGCGAGGCCAGGGTGAACAGGCCCATGCCGAACAGCATCAGCGGCCGGCGTCCGTAGAGGTCACCGAGTTTGCCGTAGATCGGCACCGACACGGTCATGGCGACCATGTAGCCGGAGATCACCCAGGCCAGCAGGCTGACGTCGGCAAATTGTGCGGAGATGGCCGGCATCGAGACGGCGACGATGGTCTGGTCCAGCGCACCCAGGAAAATCGCCAGCATCAGGGCCACCAGCACGCTGCGGATGGCCGGTTTCGGGGCTTGGGGCGTATTGAGCTGAGTCACGGCAGAACCTGCAGGCATCGCGCTGGAAAGGCGAATGGGACGAAGCCCGCAGTTTAAGTCGGTAGGCGGCTATTCGATAGCCTCGTAAGGAAGCCCGACGTAATTTTCCGCAATGGTTTTTCGGCCAGCCTCGGAGTCGAGGAAATATTCCAGCTCCGCTTCACTGATGCGCTGGTTGAAGGCGTCGTCGTCGAAACGGTGCAGCATCGAGGTCATCCACCAGGAAAACCGCTCGGCTTTCCAGACGCGTCGCAGGCAGATGGCCGAATATTGCTCCAGCAAATCCACACGGCCGTCGCGATAGACCTTGAGCAGGATGTTGAACAGCGTGCTGACATCGCTGGCCGCCAGGTTCAGCCCCTTGGCCCCGGTCGGCGGGACGATGTGGGCCGCGTCGCCCACCAGGAACATCCGCCCGTACTGCATCGGTTCGACCACGAAGCTGCGCAGCGGCGCGATGCTTTTCTCGATGGACGGGCCGGTCACCAGGGCTTCGGCCAGATCAAAGGGCAGGCGGTTTTTCAGTTCACCCCAGAAACGCTCGTCCGGCCAGTCGGCCACTTGCTCCTCGGCAGGGACTTGCAGGTAGTAACGGGTGCGGGTCTTGGAGCGCATGCTGCACAAGGCAAAACCGCGGTCGTGTCGAGCGTAGACCAGTTCCTCGTGGACCGGCGGGGTGTCGGCCAGCACGCCGAGCCAGCCAAACGGGTAGACGCGCTCGAAGACCTTGAGTTTTTCCGCCGGAATGGACTGTCGCGCCACGCCGTGGAAACCATCGCAACCGGCAATGTAGTCGCAGTCCAGGCGCCAGGTTTGCCCTTCGTGCTCGAAGGTCACGAAGGGCTGTTCGGTTTGCATGTCGTGGGGCTGGGCATCGCTGGCCAGGTACAGCGTGCGGGCGCCGGCGGCTTCGCGGGCGGCCATCAAGTCCCGGGTGACTTCAGTCTGGCCGTAGACCATGACGTTTTTACCGCCGGTCAGGCCCTTGAGGTCGATGTGCACCCGCCGATCATTGAGCACCAGTTCAAAGCCGTCGTGGGGCAGGCCTTCGGCGTCCATGCGTTGGCCCACGCCGGCCTGGCGCAGCAGGTCGACCATGCCTTGCTCCAGCACGCCGGCGCGGATGCGGCCCAGTACATAGTCCGGGGTCTGGCGTTCGAGGATGACAGTGTCGATCCCGGCGTTGTGCAGCAGCTGGCCGAGCAGCAGACCAGAGGGGCCGGCGCCGATAATAGCGACTTGGGTCTTGAGGATTTTCATTGTTCTTATGACTCGCACGAAGCACGCGACCAGGGTCGGTGTTGATTGTTATGGACCGAGTGCCTACATTTTTCGCTTGCGGACCTGTCAGTTGAAGGGGAAAACTGAGCCGATACCTGTTCTTTTCGCCAATTAGTGCGATTATCGCCCGCACCCCCAGGCCCGGATCCACGTTATGAAAAAACCTGATCTGCCTTCGATCCCGGTGTTCAAGCTCTACGGTGAGAGCCAGGAATGGCCGACGCCGGACCTGCTGCACTGCGAAACCATCTCCAAGCGCAGTCGCGAGCATCAATGGGAAATCAAACCCCATCGGCACGCCGATCTGTGTCAGTTGTTGTTTGTCTTCAAGGGCCAGGCAGAACTGGAAATCGAAGGCCGGCGCACGCAGCTCACCGAGCCGGCCGTGCAGATCCTGCCGCCGCTGTCGGTCCATGGCTTTCGTTTTTCCGAGGATGTGGAAGGTTATGTGGTGACGCTGGCGGCACCGCTGGTCACGCACCTGCAAGCGCAACTGGGGCATGCGGTCAATGTGCTGGCCCAGGCCGAAAGCTACCCGGCCCTTGAGAATGCCGAGTACCTCAATAGCTTGTTCAGCGCCTTGCAGAATGAATACATGGGGCATCAGCCGGCCCGGGAAATGCTGATGCATGCACTGGTCAGCGTGATCATGGTCTGGGTCAGCCGCCAGGTGATGCAGCGACACACCCAGGCCCAGCGCCCGCAACGGGCCCGGGAATACCTCAACGGCTTCATTCAGTTGGTGGAAGAAACCTATCGCGAGCACGTCAAGGTCGAAGATTTGGCCCATCGCCTGGGTATTTCCGTGTCCCACCTCAACGGCACCTGCCGGGAACTGGCGGGGCAACCGGCGTTGCAGATCATGCATGAGCGCCAGTTGCTGGAAGCCAAGCGCCTGCTGACCTACACCGGCATGACCATCTACGAGATTTCCGAGCTGCTCGGGTTTTCCGACCCGACCAACTTCACCCGGCTGTTCCGCCGCCGCGTCGGCATCTCGCCCAAGGCGTTCCGGGACCGGCTCAAGACCGATCAACAGGACGACTGACCACGCCTCAGCGCAGGGCGTTCAGGGTCGCGCTGTGGGGGATGCAGCGTTCGAAGTTGCAACTGGCGTGTTCACGGGGCAGTTGCCTGGCCTGCTCGACCCGGTAGGCCGCAGTGCCATACAGCGCAAGCGTGGCGGCGCAGGTGACGAAAATGGCGAGGCGTCTTTTTATTTTGATGTTCATGGCGGTGACCTCTGAACGAATACCCGGGGGTACTACATTGAGCATAGGTCAGCCGTGGCGGGTTGCCAGCCAGGCAAGTGTTGCATTTAGCCCGATATTCAGAACACTGATAACCCCCTGTTGGTGGGAGTAGACCTGTGGGAGCAAGCCTTGCTCCCACAGGTCTGTTCCCACAAACAGGGGATAGGGGGCTTTGGGATCGGTTACGCCAGATGTTCAGGCTTCATCGGATCCCCTGGCTTGACGTCCAGTTGCTTGCGCACGTCTTCGAACATTTCGTCGTAGTACTTGTGCATCGAGCCGATGCTGGCGGTCTTGGGCAAGCCGTATTGCTGGGCGATACGCGTGGCATGGCGGGCGAAGTCGAAGGCCTGGTCCTTGGCCAGGAAGAAGGTCTCGTCCAAGGTCTTGTCTTCCACCGTGCCATGCACCCGGAACGACATGCCTGCGCCCTCCCTGGGGTCCTGCTCAACCTTGTAGTCGATGCACAGGTTGTAGCTGAAATCATCCTTGTTCAGCGCATGGCGCTCCATGTGCAGGTGACCGGGTTCGAACATGGCCATAAAACGACTCTCCTTCGAAGGCATGGGTGTAGGACAGACCCTGGATCCGCCCTGCAAGTTTCCTGTTATCGATAAGCGATGCCGGGTGTCGACGTGCTGATGCGCGTGCCGGCAGTGCCCTGGACGATAGCATCGATGTCCGACAGCGAACCGATCACCGCGACCTTGCCCGTGTTGCGCGCGAATTCGCAGGCGGCCTGCACCTTCGGCCCCATGGAGCCGGCGGCGAAGCCGAGGCGGTCCATTTCGTCGGGGTGGGCCTGGGCGATGGCTTTCTGGGTCGGTTTGCCGAAGTCGATGAACGCGGCGTTGACGTCGGTGGCGATCACCAGCAGATCGCTTTCCAGCTGTTCGGCCAGCAGCGCCGAGCACAGGTCCTTGTCGATCACCGCTTCCACGCCTTGCAGCTTGCCGTCGGCGTCGTACATCGTCGGAATGCCGCCTCCGCCGGCGCAGATCACGATGCTGCCTTTTTCCAGCAGCCATTTGATCGGGCGGATCTCAAAGATGCGCTTGGGCCTGGGGCTTGCGACCACGCGACGAAACTTGTCGCCGTCGGGGGCGATGGTCCAGCCTTTTTCAGCGGCCAGTTTCTGCGCCTCCTCCTGGCTGTAGACCGGGCCGATAGGCTTGGTGGGGTTCTGGAAGGCCGGGTCGTTGCCATCCACTTCGACCTGGGTCAGCAGCGTGGCGAAGGGAACTTCGAAGTCCAGCAGATTGCCCAGTTCCTGTTCGATGATGTAGCCGATCATGCCTTCGGTTTCGGCGCCGAGCACGTCCAGCGGATACGGCGTGACCGAGGTGTAGGCCGCCGCCTGCAACGACAGCAGGCCGACCTGCGGGCCGTTGCCGTGGGCGATGACCAGTTGATTGCCGGGGTGGATCTTGGCGATCTGTTCGGTCGCGGTGCGGATGTTGCTGCGTTGATTGGCCGCGGTCAGGGGTTCACCCCGACGCAGGAGGGCGTTACCGCCCAGGGCAACGACGATGCGCATGGTGCTGTCCTTTCAAAAATGGGTCGAACAACGCAGTTCCCCCTGTGGAAGCTGGCCTGTGGGAGCAAGGCTTGCCCGGGATGCAAGCACCTCGGTGTAACTGATGGACCGAGGCGATGCCATCGCGGGCAAGCCTTGCTCCCACAGACCTTACCCCCAGAGATCTGCTTCTACAGAGAGCAAGCTGCGTTGGGTTCTAGATATCCGCCAACGCCGCCACCAGGATTGCCTTGATGGTGTGCATGCGATTCTCCGCCTGCTCGAAGGCGATGTTGGCCGGGGACTCGAATACCTCCTCGGTCACTTCCACGCCGTTGGCCAGGTTCGGATAACGGGCGGCGATGTCTTTGCCGACCTTGGTTTCGCTGTTATGGAACGCTGGCAGGCAGTGCATGAATTTCACCCGCGGGTTACCCGAGGCTTTCATCATTTGCGCGTTGACCTGGTAGGGCAGCAATTGCTCGATGCGTTCATCCCAGGCTTCCACCGGTTCACCCATGGACACCCAGATATCGGTGTGGATGAAGTCCACGCCCTTGACCGCTTCCTTCGGGTCTTCGGTGATGGTGATGCGTGCGCCACTTTCGGCAGCGAAGGCCTGGCACTGGTCGATGAAGTCCTGGTGCGGCCACAGGGCTTTCGGTGCGCCGATGCGTACGTCCATGCCCAGTTTGGCGCCGATCATCAGCAGCGAATTGCCCATGTTGTAGCGGGCATCGCCCAGGTAGGCGTAGCTGATGTCATGCAGCGGCTTGTCGCTGTGTTCGCGCATGGTCAGGGTGTCGGCGATCATTTGGGTGGGGTGGAATTCGGCGGTCAGGCCGTTGAACACCGGCACCCCGGCGAACTTGGCCAGTTCCTCGACGATCTCCTGTTCGAAGCCACGGTATTCGATGGCGTCGAACATCCGCCCCAGGACCCGGGCGGTGTCTTTCATGCTTTCCTTGTGGCCGATCTGCGACGACACCGGGTCGATGTAGGTGACGTGGGCGCCTTGGTCATGGGCCGCGACTTCGAAGGCGCAGCGGGTGCGGGTCGAGGTTTTCTCGAAGATCAGCGCGATGTTTTTGCCTTGCAGGTGTGGACGCTCGGTGCCGGTGTATTTGGCACGCTTGAGGTCGCGGGACAGGTCCAGCAAGTAATGCAGCTCGCGAGGGGTGTGGTGCATCAGACTCAGCAGGCTGCGGTTGCGCATATTGAACGCCATGATGTGGATCTCCTCAGGTGTAGGTTATCCCCGGGGCCGGTCTCTGCCGTGGGATGGAGAGCGTTGCCGGCCCAGGCTCAAAGGTCAGTAATCGATCGGGTCGCGGATGATCGGACAGGTCATGCAATGACCACCGCCCCGGCCACGGCCCAGCTCGCTGGCGCTGATGGTGATGACTTCCACGCCGGCCTTGCGCAGCAGGGTGTTGGTGTAGGTGTTGCGGTCGTAGCCGATCACCACGCCCGGTTCCAGGGCCACCACGTTGTTGCCGTCGTCCCATTGCTCGCGTTCGGCGGCGAAGCTGTTGCCACCGGTTTCCACTACCCGCAATGCCGGCAGCTTGAGGGCCGAGGCTACGGTGTCGAGGAAGCTGCCTTCTTCGCGGCGCACATCGATGCCGCCGGGCTTGCTCTCGTCAGGGCGCAGGGAGAAGGCGACAATCTGGCTCACCACTTCCGGGAAAACCGTGACCAGATCGCGGTCGCAGAAGCTGAACACGGTGTCCAGGTGCATGGCGGCCCGGGATTTCGGCAGGCCGGCGACGATCACCCGCTCCACGGCCTTGTGCTTGAACAGGTTCAGCGCCAACTGGCCGATGGCCTGGCGGGACGAGCGTTCGCCCATGCCGATCAGCACCACGCCGTTGCCAATGGGCATCACGTCGCCGCCTTCGAGGGTGGCGTTGCCATGTTCCTGGTCCGGGTCGCCGTACCAGACCTGGAAATCCGCCTGGGTGAACTCGGGGTGGAATTTATAGATGGCGCTGGCCAGCAGGGTTTCCTGGCGCCGCGCCGGCCAGTACATCGGGTTCAGGGTCACGCCGCCGTAGATCCAGCACGTGGTGTCGCGGGTGAACTGGGTGTTGGGCAGCGGCGGCAGGATGAAACTGGAGTGCCCGAGGAAGTCGCGGAACATCTGGATGGTCTTGCCACCGAAGCTGTCCGGCAGGTCATCGGCCGAGACGCCGCCGATCAGAAATTCGGCGATATGGCGCGGTTCCAGGCTGCGCAGCCACGAACCGACTTCATTCACCAGGCCCAGGCCCACCGAATTGGCGGTGATCTTGCGCTGCAGGATCCAGTCCAAGGCTTCGGGGATGGCGACGATGTCGGTCAGCAGGTTGTGCATTTCCAGCACGTCGATGTCCCGCTCGCGCATCTTGGTGACGAAATCGAAATGGTCGCGCTTGGCCTGGTTGACCCAGATGACGTCATCGAACAGCAGCTCGTCGCAGTTGTTCGGGGTCAGCCGTTGGTGGGCCAGGCCTGGGGAACAGACCATGACTTTACGTAATTTTCCGGCTTCGGAATGAACGCCGTACTTCACTTTTTCCGTGGTCATTACACATCCTCCCGTTAAAACAATCAGCCAACTACAAGGTCAGGAAGCCGTCGTAGAGCCCGTAGGCCGCCACCAGGGCGCCTGCGATCACTGCGGCGAAAATCAGCTTCTCGACAGCGGTGAAAATCGGTTTGCCCAACTCGTGCTTGGCCTTGGCGAACAGAATCGCGCCGGGGGCATAGAGCAGGGCGGAGAGCAGCAGGTACTTGATCCCGCCGGCATACAGCAGCCACACCGCGTAGATCAGGGCGATGGCGCCGATGAGCAGGTCCTTGCGGCGCTCGGCCAGGGCGTGTTCATAGGTCTCGCCGCGCACCGCCAGCAGCACGGCGTAGGCCGCCGACCACAGGTACGGCACCAGGATCATCGAGGTGGCGAGGTAGATCAGTGACAGGTAAGTGCTGGCCGAGAACAGGGTGATGATCAGGAACAGCTGGACCATCGCGTTGGTCAGCCACAGGGCATTGGCCGGTACGTGGTTGGCGTTCTCCCGACGCAGGAACTCGGGCATGGTGTGGTCCTTGGCGGCGGCGAACATGATCTCGGCGCACAGCAGCACCCAGGACAGCAGGGCGCCGAGCAACGAAATCACCAGGCCGACGCTGATCAGCACCGCGCCCCAATGCCCCACGACATGCTCCAGCACAGCGGCCATGGACGGGTTCTGCAACTTCGCCAATTCCGGCTGGGTCATGATGCCCAGGGACAGCACGTTCACCAGCACCAGGAACAGCAACACGGTGATGAAGCCGATCACGGTGGCCTTGCCGACGTCGCTGCGTTTCTCGGCGCGGGCGGAAAAAATACTCGCGCCCTCAATGCCGATGAACACCCACACGGTGACCAGCATCATGCGCCGCACTTGGGTCATCACGCTGCCCAGGTCCGGATTTTTCAGGCCCCAGATGTCGGCGGTGAAGATATCGAGCTTGAAGGCGAACACCGCGATCAGCACGAACAGTACCAGCGGCACGATCTTGGCCACGGTGGTCACCAGGTTGATGAACGCGGCTTCCTTGATGCCGCGCAGCACCAGCCAATGCACTGCCCACAACAACACCGAGGCGCCGATCACCGCTGCGACGGTATTGCCTTCGCCAAAGATCGGGAAGAAGTAGCCCAAGGTGCTGAACAGCAACACGAAGTAACCGACGTTGCCCAGCCAGGCGCTGATCCAGTAGCCCCAGGCCGACGAAAAGCCCATGTAGTCGCCGAACCCGGCCTTGGCGTAGGCATACACGCCGCCGTCCAGGTCGGGCTTGCGGTTGGCCAGGGTCTGGAACACGAAGGCCAGGGTCAGCATGCCGACAGCGGTGATGGCCCAGCCGATCAGCACGGCGCCGACATCGGCACTGGCGGCCATGTTCTGGGGTAGGGAGAAAATCCCGCCACCGATCATTGAACCCACTACCAGGGCGACCAGCGCACCCAGTCGAAGTTTTCCGGGGGTATCAGACATTGCATGACTCCCATGCGAGGGAAGAGAGTCACCAGCCTAAGTCGATTCGAACGGTCGGCAGCTGATCTGGGTCAGGTAACCTGTGGACGCGAGCTCGCTCGCAATGGCGCAGACAATTTGGCGACGGGTGGGCCGCTATCGCGAGCAAGCTCGCTCCCACAAGGGGTTAGCGTTGTACACAAATAAGTTTCCGCTGCAGATCCACTGTGGGGGCGAGCTTGCTCGCGAAGGCGGTTTGGCGGCGTGCCGCTATCGCGAGCAAGCTCGCTCCCACAAGGGGTTGGCGTTGTACACAAATAAGTTTCCGCTGCAGATCCACTGTGGGAGCGAGCTTGCTCGCGATAGCGATTGAACGGTCACCACTGCGCGCGATGAGCCCCGAGCTCGGCGGCTGGCAAGGCCCACTGCAACGGCGTTGCGGAAATTTTCAGCGGTACCTGCAATCGATGCGCCGGGCCCCAGGGTGTCTGCTCCACCAGGAGTCCCTGGTCGCTCTCGTCTTCAGGTCGCAACCCGGCCTCGCTTGCGGCCCCACGCTCGATCAACAGCTTCGCCGTGCGCGCCAGTGACAAGCGGGCCGAGCCGCCGTGGCCGCTTTCCAGGCGCCGGGTCAACAGCACCAGGACACTGGCCGCCAGCAGATAGCCGGTGCCATGATCCAGCGCTTGCACCGGCAGCGGCGTCGGCTTGTCGCTGTGTTTCCAAGCCATGCCGGCTTCGGCAATGCCGCTGCTCATTTGCACCAGGCTGTCGAAGCCGCGACGGTTCTGCCACGGGCCGCTCCAGCCGTAGGCATTGAGGCTGACGTCGATCAGGCCCGGGGCCAGTTGCCGGCGCTGCTCGGCGCCATAGCCCAGGTGTTCCAGGGCATCGGCACGGTAGCCGTGCAGGAGAATGTCGGTGTCCTTGAGCAGTGCCTCGAACGCTGCTCGATCATCGGCCCGATGCAAGTCGAGGCGGGCGCAGCGTTTGCCCAGGGTCACTTCCGGGACCACACCGGGCTCGTTCCAGGTTGGCGGATCGATGCGCAGCACGTCGGCCCCCAGGCCCGCGAGGAAACGGCTGGCGATGGGGCCGGCCAGCACGCGGGTCAGGTCCAGGACCTTGAGGCCCGCCAGCGGCTGAGTCACGGCGCCGAGCCAGGGTTTGCGCTGCTCCGCAGTCGTTTCACTCAGGTGCACCAGCGGCTCGGCATTGACCGCCAGCCCCTGAGGGTGGGTTTGCCAGGCCTGCCACGAACGCATCTCGGCGGCGCAACCGCCGGCGTCGACCACGGCCTGTTCCAGCTCGGCCTTGTTCCAGCGGGCCACCCTGGCCGCCATGTCGGCGCGGTCGGTGCAGGTGCCGAGGACCTTTTCTGCGGCCAGGCGATGATGCGGTGCGTTGGTGTGCAGGCGAATCCAGCCGTCGGCGCTGGCGTAGTCGCCGGCCACCGCGTCCCACATTGGCGGCACGCTCCAGCCGATGGGGCGCAGGGACGTGGAGAACCAGAACGACGCCAGGCGCCGGTCGACTTCGACGGGTGGCCGGCGGCCGGTTTGCTGGTGGATGAGCGCGGCGGTCGCCTGGCCGGCCGCGGCGATGCTGGCGCTGGCCAACTCCGTGACGGCGAAGGCCGAGGGCAGGGCGCCTTCACCGCTGAAGGTGATTGGGGTCGTGGGCAAGCCGAGTGCGGCTTGCATGGACGTGAGCAGATCGGCCATCGAAAGCCCTCCAGTACGAGAGGGCGATCATAGTTCAAAAATCCGTTGGGGGCCGCTTGGCGGCCCAGCGGGAGCAAGCTCCCTCGCCACAATTGCCTTGCACCTGTTCCGGTCGCGACCAGATCCACAGGTTGCCCAGGCCCATGCCAGCGAGCGCCAGGTAAACCGGCCAGCCGTGGTCGAGCATCACCAGCATCAATCCTGCGCAGAGCAGCATGCTGGCGGTGGCGCCGACCTTGGCCCGGCGGGGGATGACCTTGCCGTTGCGCCAGTTGTGCAACATCGGCCCGAATAGCCGATGGTTCTCCAGCCAGGCGCTCAGGCGCGGTGAGCTGCGGGTCGCGGCCCAGGCGGCCAGCAGGATGAACTCGGTGGTCGGCAGGCCGGGCACGACGATGGCGACCAGGCCGATGGCCAGGCTGGTGTAGGCGAGCAGGGCGAAGAGCCATTGGGTGAGTTTGGAGGGCGTGTGGCTCATGTATTTCTATCCGACATGCACTTTCCCCTGTGGGAGCGAGCTTGCTCGCGATAGCGGTGTGTCAGGCGCATGAAGGGCGACTGGTCTGGCGTCATCGCGAGCAAGCTCGCTCCCACACGGGTTCCTGGGGGGCGGCAAGTTATGTATCCACCATAAATCCCAGTGGGAGGCGGTGACCGTCAGGCCAACTCGGCCGCATAGGCCTGTTCCAGCAGCACGGTGAAGCGGTTGAAGGCAGCCAGTGCGCCTTTATCCACCTCGGCTTCCTGCAGTTCGGTAAAGGCCAGGCCGTCGAGGGTGCGGGTGAAGGTTTTCCAGCCTTCGGCGCGTCCGCCGGCAGGTTCCGCCAAATGGCGGGCGCCGAAGGTTTCGCTCAGCCCCAGGCCCACGGCACGCTTGATCAGGAACGCGGCGCCGAGCTTGGAGCCTTCTGAGACGAACAGCCAGCCCAGGGCTTCGGCCTGGGTCGGGTTGTTCACCGCACCGGCCACCTGCGCGGGGACTTCGGTGTCCAGGTCGGCGAGATCCGCCTTGGCTGCGTCGGCCCGGCATCGGGCCGGCAGGTCGGGGATCAGGGCGGACAGCTCGGCGTCGTTGTACAGCGCCACCAGTTCCGACTGGAACAGGTACTGGGCGACGACGAAACGGGCGAAGCTGGCCGGGGTTTCGAACGGGGCGTGGGCCTTGACCAGCGCGTCGAGTTTGCTGTGGGGTTCGTGGGTGATCTGGTTCAGGCGTTGGGAGCGGGAAGCGGGGCGTTGTGATGTCATGAAAAATTCCTTCGAATGAGAACGTGTGGCGAGGGGGTGTGGGAGCAAAGCTTGCTCGCGAAACAGACGCCACGATCTCTGGAAAGACCGCATCGCCTTCATCGCGGGCAAGCCTTGCTCCCACATGTCTCTCCTCGCCAAAGGTGTCTGTTTTGCCTGGGCAACCGAGTCAGATATCCCAGATCAGGTTCACCGCGAAGTTACGCCCAGGCGCCGTCAGGCGATCGAGGTTGGCGGGGTTCAGCACCGCCGCTTCGCCAACACTGTCGTAGCCGCGCACGTCATCCCACAGCCAGTACTTCTTGTCGGTGAGGTTGTAGAGACCGCCGCTGACGGTCACGTCGCGGGTCACCTTGTAGAAACCCGTCAGATCGAGGATGCCGAAGCCTGGCGTCTTGAACTGGCTGCTCACGCCATCGGGCGAGTTGAAGTTGCTGTCGTCGACGCGGTCTTTTTTCTTGACCAGGGTCCAACTGAGCAAGGTGCCGAACTGCTCCTGGTCGTAGCCCAGGCCGAACACGCCGGTCAGCGGGTTGACGCTGTTGAGCGGTTCGCCCGTGTCGTTGTTTCGCCCGTAGAGGTAGGCCACTGAGCCTTGGGTATAGAGGCCTTTCGGCGCCCCCAGCACGTCCAGGTCCAGGCGTCCCTTGACTTCGGCGCCCTTGATGGTGGCGTGCTTGATGTTGTTGCTCTGGAAGGTCAACTGGTTGGCGCCGGGGGTGATGGCGTCCTCGTTGATGAAATCGCGGTACTTGTTGTAGAACACCGCCACGTCGAACGAACCGGAATCGAAACGGCCCTTGAGCCCCGTCTCATAGCTTTTGCTTTTTTCCGGTTCCAGATCTGGGTTGGGCTCGACGCTGTAGCCGGCGTCGGGGTTTTCGAAGCGGCCATACAAGGCCTTGGCGGTCGGTGTGCGGAAGCCTTCGGCGTACTGGCCGTACCAGGTGTACTCGTCGCTCAGGGCATAGGTCAGGCCGAACTTGGGTGAGACGCGATGCCAGGTCTTGTTCCTGCCGCTGACGTTACCGCCGCCGGTAGGGTCCACAGCGTTGAGGAATTCCTGAGTCAGGTGCGGCTTGAGCTGGGTGTAGTCGTAGCGCAGGCCCGGCGTGAAGGTCCAGCGCTCCCAGCTGATCTGGTCCTGGGCGAACAGGCTGTAGGTGTTGATGGTCGGGTCCGGGAAATCACTGACCTTTGCCAGCACGTCCCGGGTGCTGATGGCGCCCACCGCGGAGCAACCGGCGCCGACCGCCAGGCACACGCCATTGCCGCTGCGCGAGCCGGTGACTTTCTGTTGCTTGATGGTGGTGCCGTAGGTCAGCGCGTGATCGGTGTCGGCGACGCTGAAGGCCTTGTCCAGTTGCGCATCGAAGACCCACTGCTTTTCTTCGTAGAGGGTATCCCGGGTACGCAGGACCTGGCGGGTGATCGGGAAGTAAAACTCGGCGGTGCTCTGGTCGGTCTTGGCGACCTGATGGTTGAGGCTCCATTTGACGTGGTCGGCCAGCAGGCTGTCGAGGGCGAAGCGGTGCTCCAGGCCGAAACGCTCGCGGGTGATGGTGTCGTTGCCGGTGCGCCACTGGTACATGCCGCCGGGCAATACAAAGTCGGGGATCGCCGGCTGGCCGTTGGCGTAGGGGCCGCCGTAGGCGCTTTTCAGGTCGCTGTCGCGGTCGTCCTTGTATTTCTCGTAGACCAGGCCAAGGCGTGCATCATCGCTGTAGTTCCAGCCGAGCTTGGCCAGCACGTTGTTGGCGCGCACGTCTTGCGGGTTGGCGGCGGTGCGGTCCAGGCCGGTGCTGTTGTGGCTGCCGTAGGATTGGGTTTCGTGACCGTCGCGCTGGCTGTAGTGGAGCAGGCCGTCGAAGGGGCCGCTGCGACCGGCGACGGTGGCGGACTTGAGCCAGCTCTCGTCGGCGGAGCTGTAGCCGGTCTTCAGCCGCGCGCCAACGTCCTCGCCCGGCTTGATGATGTCGTCCGGATCGAGGGTGAAGTAGCTCACGGCACCGCCGATGGCATTGCTGCCGTACAGCACCGAGGCCGGGCCGCGGAGGATTTCCACGCGCTTGATGATTTCCGGGTCGACGTAATTGCGCTGGGTCTTGGCGTAGGGGCCGTTGAAGAAATCGCCGGGTACTTCCACGCCGTCGACCTGGGTCAGGATCCGGTTGCCGTCGATGCCGCGAATGTTATAGCCGCTGATGCCGCCGCGTTGGCCCGCACCGCCCACCGACACGCCCGGTTCATAGCGCACCAGGCCTTTGAGGGTATTGACGTTGTTGCGGTCCAGTTCCTGGCGGTCGTGGACGGTGACCGTGCTCGGGACGCTGGTGATGTCTTGCTCCTGGCGGGTGGCGCTGATGGTCACCTGCTGCAGCTCCATCGCGCTGCCGCTGCTGCGCCTTTCCAGGACGATGCTGTTGTCGCCCAGCTTGCGGTAGTCCAGGTGGGTCCCCACCAGCAGGCGTTCCAGGGCTTTTTCCGGCGGCAGCGAGCCGTTCACTCCTGGCGACGCGACGCCTTCGGCCAGTTCCGCTGGCATGCCGACTTGCCAGCCGGTGACCGCGGTGAATGCATTCAAGGCCGAGACCAAGGGCTGCCGGGCGATGGCAAAGGTGTAGTCGCCCATGTTGCGGGCAGCGGGTTGTACGGTATTGGCGGCCAGGGCGAGCGGCGCGGTGCCGGCCATCAGGATGGCGGCGGTGAGCAGTGACAGCGTGCAAGAGGGGGCAAGAAACCGGCAAGTAAGGCGAGAGGACATCGATAGCGCTCCGTGTCGCATCTGTTATAGGTGCAGATCGCATCGCTGGATGCGAATCAATTGCATTGGCTATAACGAGACGAACCAGCGGAGCCTATCGAGTAAAAATAATTCTCATTTAGTTCAAGATCACCAGCGCCGGGAATTCCTGGAGCCGCGCCGAGGTGATATGGGCCAGGGAGCGAACCACGTCCAACGGCTGATCGAGGCGGTAATTGCCGGTCACCGCGACATTGGCCAACTGTTCGTTACTGTTGATGATCCAGCCGGGGTAGTAGCGGCGCAGCTCGGCCAGTACCTGGCTCAGCGGCCGATTCTCAAACACCAGCCGCCCCTGGACCCAGGCCAGGTCCGTGTTGGCATCGAGCCGGGCCGGGCGGTCGAAGCCGTTGGGGCCGATGCGGATACTTTCGCCGGCCGACAACCGTACATGGGTGTCGTTGCGGTTGGCCCGCAGGTCCACATCGCCGCGCTGCACCTGGACCTGGGCCACGCCGTCGAGGTAACGCACGGCGAACGTGGTGTCGCTGACGCTGGCGGTGACCGGGCCGGCGTCGATTTCCAGCGGCAGGGTGCGGTTGCCCGGCACTTCGAAGAAGGCCTCGCCCTTGTACAAGTGGGCCACGTGCCGTTGTTCGCTGAACGTGCTGGAGAAGGCCGAGTCGGTGTTGAGCAGGACCTTGGAACCGTCCTCCAATTGCAAGCGCTGGCGCTCACCGACCACCGTCAGGTGATCGGCCTGGAAATGCAGGGGCAGGTCGCTGAAGTTGAACAGGCCGAGGAACACTACCGCGGCGGTGGCCAGGGGTTTCCAGTGGGCGCGCAGGCGCGACAGCGCGGTGACCTTGGGTGCGGTTGCAAGTCGGCGGGCACCCTCCAGCACCTGCGGGCCGTTCCAGATCGCCTGGGCCCGAGCGAACGCCTCGCCGTGACGTGGATCGGCCGCCAGCCAGGCCTGGAACTGCCGCGTCTGTTCCTCGCTGGGGCTGTCCAGCAGGATCAGCCAGTCCAGCGCCTGCTCCATGGCATGGGCGGTTTCCGGCGTCGGCGCAGGAGAAGGGGAGTTGTCCGTCACGGTGGGTTCTCGTTCCTCGGTTCAGCGGCAAGTTACAAGCTTCAAGCTTCAAGTCGCAAGCACAAGCCCGCATACAACTTGCAGCTTGCAGCTCGAATCTTATCGCTGCAGCTGTCCCACACAGATCGCCATGATCAGTTTGAGTTCCTTTTGCACCGTGCTCAGGGACACGCCCAGCCGTTCGGCGATTGTCTGGTAACTGTGGCCATGCAGGCGGCTGAGGATGAAAATCTGCTGTTGTCGCGGGCTCAGGGCCTGCAGGCTGACGTCCAGGCGCTCGAGCAGTTGTTGGGCATGGGCGGCGTCCTCGGCACTGCTCTGGGGAGCGGCGACGTTATGGACGACTTCCAGCGGTACGTCATCCAGCAGGGTTCGAGACTGGATGCGTCGGGCACGCAGATGGTCCAGCGCCAGGTTACGGGCGGTCTGGAACACAAAGGGTTCAAGGTGCTCGACCGTGCGTTCGGCCAATGCGCGGGTGACGCGCAGGTAGGTTTCCTGAAGCAGGTCTTCGGCGGTACTGGGGTTGCTGACCATGCGCTCGAGGGTGCGCAGCAGCGGCGTGCGCTGGGCGAGGAAGACGTGATGAAAGCGCGATTGACTCACGGTAGGGCCCGATCCGGTTCGAGCTGATGATAATGCTTATCATCTACAGGGCGGGTCAAGCCTTCATTTCACCAGCGTTGAAACCCTGTGGGAGCGAGCTTGCTCGCGATGACGGAGTGCCAGTCGCCATTGATGTTGGCTGATACACCGCTATCGCGAGCAAGCTCGCTCCCACAGAAAAGCTCAAGACTGCCGTGTCGATTATTCCGCGTTACACAACGCCAGGCAGTTATCCAGCATGCGGTTGGAGAAGCCCCATTCGTTGTCATACCAGGCCAGTACCTTGAGCAGCTTGCCGCTGGCCTTGGTGTGGTTGGCGTCGAAGATCGACGACAGCGGGTTGTGGTTGAAATCGCTGGAGACCAGCGGCAGGGTGTTGTAGCCGAGGATCTTCGAATGCTGGCTGGCATGGCGCAGCAGCTCGTTGACTTCTTCGGCCGACGCTTCGCGCTTGAGCTGCACGGTGAGGTCGACCAGGGACACGTTGATCACCGGTACGCGCACCGCCATGCCGGTCAGCTTGCCGGCCAGTTCCGGCAGCACCAGGCCCACCGCTTCGGCGGCGCCGGTCTTGCTCGGGATCATGTTCTGGGTGGCCGAACGGGCGCGGTACGGGTCGCTGTGGTAGACGTCGGTCAGGTTCTGGTCGTTGGTGTAGGCGTGGATCGTGGTCATCAGGCCACTTTCGATACCCAGCTCGCGGTGCAGCACCTGGGCCACCGGGGCCAGGCAGTTGGTGGTGCACGACGCGTTGGAGATGATCTGGTGGGACTGGCGCAGGATATCGTGGTTCACGCCGTACACGACGGTGGCATCGGCGCCCTTGGCCGGGGCCGAGATGATCACCTTGCGGGCGCCGGCGCTGATGTGCGCGGCGGCCTTGGCACGGTCGGTAAACAGGCCGGTGCATTCGAACACGACGTCGATCTTCTCGGCCGCCCAAGGCAGTTCGGCCGGGTTGCGGATGGCGCTGACCGAGATGCGGTCGCCATTGACCGTCAGGCTTTCGTGGTCGTGCTGCACGTCCGCATCGAAAGTGCCATGCACGGTGTCGAACTTGAGCAGATGGGCATTGATGGCACTGTCACCCAGGTCGTTGATGGCGACGATCTGCAGGTCGCGACGATAGCCTTGGGTATACAGTGCACGGAGGACGTTGCGGCCGATGCGGCCAAAACCATTGATTGCGATTCGAAGAGTCATTAACTGCGCCGCCGTCGATTTGTTGTTGGAATTACAAGATTATTCGCATAAAAATAGAAAACAAGCCTTTTTAGTGGCAATATTTTGTTTTATCTACAACGAGTGACCTGAATCAACTGGTCCGAATGGTCAAAAACCGTCTGTCGCCTCGCCTTCCACACAGCGTGCGGCGGGCTTTTGACCAGCATAGACAATCAGGTCGCCACACCCGTTAGCCTGGAGTTCTACACATGCATCCCCGCGTTCTTGAGGTCACCGAACGGCTTATCGCCCGCAGCCGCGCCACGCGTGAGGCTTACCTTGCATTGATCCGTGGTGCTGCCAGCGACGGCCCGATGCGCGGCAAGCTGCAGTGCGCCAACTTCGCTCACGGCGTGGCCGGTTGCGGCACCGAAGACAAACACCACCTGCGGATGATGAACGCCGCCAACATCGCCATCGTGTCGTCCTATAACGACATGCTCTCGGCCCACCAGCCCTACGAAACCTTCCCGGAACAGATCAAGAAAGCCCTGCGCGAGATCGGCTCGGTCGGCCAGTTCGCCGGTGGCACGCCGGCGATGTGCGACGGCGTGACCCAGGGCGAGGCGGGGATGGAACTGAGTCTGCCGAGCCGCGAAGTGATCGCGCTCTCCACGGCGGTGGCGCTGTCCCACAACATGTTCGACGGCGCGCTCATGCTCGGCATCTGCGACAAGATCGTCCCGGGCCTGATGATGGGCGCGTTGCGCTTCGGTCACTTGCCGACGATCTTCGTGCCAGGTGGGCCGATGGTCTCGGGCATTTCCAACAAGGAAAAAGCCGACGTGCGCCAGCGCTACGCCGAAGGCAAGGCCACCCGCGAAGAGCTGCTGGAATCGGAGATGAAGTCCTACCACAGCCCCGGCACCTGCACCTTCTACGGCACCGCCAACACCAACCAGTTGCTGATGGAAGTGATGGGCCTGCACCTGCCTGGCGCCTCGTTCGTCAACCCGAACACGCCGTTGCGCGATGCCCTGACCCGTGAAGCGGCGTTCCAGGTCACGCGCATGACCAAGCAAAGCGGCAACTTCATGCCGATCGGTGAGATCGTCGATGAGCGCTCGCTGGTCAACTCCATCGTCGCGTTGCACGCCACCGGCGGCTCCACCAACCACACGCTGCACATGCCGGCCATCGCCATGGCGGCAGGCATCCAGCTGACCTGGCAGGACATGGCCGACCTCTCCGAGGTGGTGCCGACCCTGAGCCACGTCTACCCGAACGGCAAGGCCGACATCAACCACTTCCAGGCGGCGGGCGGCATGTCGTTCCTGATCCGTGAGTTGCTGGAAGCCGGTTTGCTTCACGAAAACGTCAACACCGTGCTCGGTCACGGCCTGAGCCGCTACACCCAGGAGCCGTTCCTCGAGGATGGCGAGCTGGTGTGGCGCGACGGCCCGATCGAAAGCCTCGACGAAAACATTTTGCGCCCGGTGGCTCGCGCCTTCTCGCCGGAAGGTGGGTTGCGAGTGATGGAAGGCAACCTGGGCCGTGGGGTGATGAAGGTCTCGGCCGTGGCCTTGGAAAACCAGATTGTCGAAGCCCCGGCCATGGTCTTCCAGGATCAACAGGACCTGGCGGACGCGTTCAAGGCCGGCCTGCTGGAAAAAGATTTTGTCGCAGTGATGCGCTTCCAGGGCCCGCGCTCCAACGGCATGCCGGAGCTGCACAAGATGACGCCATTCCTCGGTGTGTTGCAGGACCGTGGCTTCAAAGTGGCGCTGGTGACCGACGGGCGCATGTCCGGTGCGTCGGGGAAAATCCCGGCGGCCATTCATGTCAGCCCCGAAGCTTATGTCGGCGGCGCGTTGGCCCGGGTGCAGGAGGGCGATATCATCCGCGTCGATGGCGTCAAAGGCACCTTGGAGTTGAAGGTGGACGCCGAGGAATTCGCCGCGCGCACGCCGGCCAAGGGCCTGTTGGGTAACAACATCGGCACCGGCCGCGAGCTGTTCGGTTTCATGCGCATGGCCTTCAGCTCGGCGGAGCAGGGCGCCAGCGCCTTCACTTCTGCCCTGGAGACGCTTAATTGAAACTGGCTTTGGTCGGTGATATCGGTGGGACCAACGCACGCTTCGCGCTGTGGAAAAACCACACCCTGGAAAACATTCAGGTGCTGGCAACGGCGGACTACGCCTGCCCGGAAGATGCCATCCAGGTGTACCTGAGCGGCATGGGCCTGAAGCCGGGCGCCATCGGTTCTGTGTGCCTGTCGGTGGCCGGCCCGGTGAGCGGCGATGAGTTTCGTTTCACCAACAATCACTGGCGCCTCAGCAACGTGGCGTTCTGCAAGACCCTGGAGGTCGAGAAGCTGTTGCTGGTCAATGACTTCTCGGCCATGGCCCTGGGCATGACCCGCTTGCGTCCCGATGAATACCGGGTCGTCTGCGAAGGCACCCCGGAGCCGATGCGGCCGGCGGTGGTGATCGGGCCGGGCACCGGGCTGGGCGTCGGGACGCTGCTGGACCTGGGCGAGGGCCGCTTCGCCGCGCTGCCGGGGGAGGGCGGCCATGTCGACCTGCCCATGAGCAGCCCACGGGAAACCCAGCTGTGGCAGCACATTTACAATGAAATTGGCCACGTCAGCGCCGAGACCGCCCTCAGTGGCAGCGGTTTGCCGCGGGTGTACCGGGCCATTTGCGCCGTGGACGGCCATGTGCCGGTGCTCGATACCCCCGAATCCATCACCGCGGCCGGCCTGGCTGGCGACCCCATCGCCCTGGAAGTGCTCGAGCAGTTCTGCCGCTGGTTGGGGCGCGTGGCCGGCAACAATGTGTTGACGTTGGGTGGGCGCGGCGGCGTCTACATCGTCGGTGGCGTGGTCCCGCGCTTTGCCGATTTCTTCCTCGAAAGCGGTTTCGCCCGTTGCTTCGCCGACAAGGGTTGCATGAGCGATTACTTCAAGGGCATTCCGGTCTGGCTGGTGACCGCGCCATACTCCGGCCTGATGGGCGCGGGCGTGGCGTTGGAGCAATCCGCCGCCGCTTAAAATTCGATATATACCCACCCCTGTGGGAGCGAGCTTGCTCGCGATGACGGAGTGCCAGTCGCTATTGAGGTGACTGTTACACCACTATCGCGAGCAAGCTCGCTCCCACAGGGTTTTTGTAGTGTGTTTGTAGTCCTCATCCATCAGGCATAATCGCCCCAATCCAAACAACAAGGACGAGGCCCGTGAGTTCAGTAAACAAATCGATTTTGTTGGTCGACGACGACCAGGAGATTCGCGAACTGCTGGACACCTACCTCAGCCGTGCGGGGTTCCAGGTGCGCACCACGCCCGACGGCGCCGGGTTTCGCCAGGCGTTTAACGATGCGCCGAGCGACCTGGTGATCCTCGATGTGATGCTGCCCGATGAAGATGGCTTCAGCCTTTGCCGCTGGGTTCGCCAGCACCCCCGCCAGGCCCATGTGCCGATCATCATGCTCACCGCCAGTTCCGACGAGGCCGACCGGGTCATCGGCCTGGAGCTGGGCGCCGATGATTACCTGGGCAAGCCCTTCAGCCCCCGTGAATTGCAGGCGCGCATCAAGGCGCTGCTGCGCCGGGCGCAATTCGGCCAGGAACGTTCCGGCGGTGAAGTGCTGGCCTTCGATGAATGGCGGCTGGACATGGTCAGCCATCGGCTTTTTCACACCGACGGTGAAGAAGTGATTCTCTCCGGTGCCGACTTCGCCCTGCTCAAGTTGTTTCTCGACCATCCCCAGGAAATCCTCGACCGCGACACCATCGGCAATGCGACCCGTGGCCGTGAATTGATGCCCCTGGACCGGATCGTCGACATGGCGGTCAGTCGCCTGCGCCAACGCCTGCGTGACACCGACAAGCCGCCGCGGCTGATTCGCACGGTGCGGGGCAGCGGTTACCAACTGGCGGCCAGTGTGGTTGCCAGCAATGGGCATTGACTGGATCAGGAAAATCGCCCGGCGGGTACCGGTACCGCGCTCGTTGCTAGGCCGGATGCTGTTGCTGACCTTGCTGGTGGTGTTGTTCGCCCAGACCCTGTCCAGCGTGATCTGGGTCTCGCAATTGCGCGCCACCCAGCTCGAAGGCCTGATCACCAGTGCCCGCAGCCTTGCCCATTCGATGAACGCCAGCGTCAGTTATTTGCGGTCGCTGCCGGTGGCTTACCGGCCGCTGGTGCTCGATCAGTTGCGCAGCATGGGCGGCACGCGGTTTGTCGTCACCCTCAATGACAAACCCCTGGGCATGGACGTGTTGCCGGTCACGCCGCGCAAGCTGGCGGTGCTCAAGGCGGTGGACGAGGTGCTGCGCCAATCCCTGGGCAGTAGCGCCGACATCTCCGTGCAGTTTGTCAGCCCCGATGACCTGCGGATTTTCAACGCCGGACTCAAGCTCGACGAACTGCCCCGTTCGTGGGCCCACTACGCCTTGACCCTCGAACCGGTGAACCCGCCAGTGCTGGTCACGCAGATCCAGATGGCGCCGGGCGAGTGGCTGTACATCGCCTCGCTGCTCCCTGAGCCCTACACCAGCCTCGAAGAACAGAGCCTGCCCAAGCAACAGGTCGGTTTCATCCTGCTCACCAGCAGCCTGTTGTTGCTGTTCATCGGTTTGCTGGTGCACTGGCAGAGCCGGCCTCTCAAGCGTCTGGCCCGGGCCGCGCGGGACATGTCGCTGGGTGCCGAAGTGGAACCGGTGGCCGAGGGCGGTGGCAGCGAAGTGGTGGAAGTGGGGCGAGCCTTCAATGCCATGCGCGAGCGCATCAGCCGTTACCTGACGGAGCGCAGCCAGTTGTTCAGTGCGATCTCTCACGACTTGCGCACACCGATCACCCGGTTGCGGCTGCGGGTCGAGCTGTTGGAAGACGAAAACCTGCAAGCCAAGTTCGGCCGTGACCTGGATGAGCTGGAGCTGCTGGTCAAAGGCGCGTTGCAATGCGTCAAGGACACCGACATCCACGAAAACATTGAGCCGGTGGACCTCAACCATGTGCTCGATTGCCTGGTCGAGCCGTACCTGGCGCCTAACGGCAACGGTCGGGTGACCCAGGATGGCCGGGCGCTGGCGCCGTATCCCGGCAAGCCGCTGGCCCTCAAGCGCTGCATCGGCAACCTGATCGACAACGCCTTGAAATACGGACAGAACGCCCATCTGCACATCGATGACGATGAAGCCGCGTTCATCCTGCACGTCGACGATGAAGGCCCCGGTGTGCCGGAACAGCGCTTGGAGCAAGTCTTCGAACCACACTTCCGCTTGGCCGGGCAGCAGCAGGGCTACGGCCTGGGTCTGGGCATCGCCCGCAACATCGCCCACAGCCATGGGGGTGAAGTGAGCCTGCAGAACCTGCGCGAGGGTGGGTTGCGGGTGACGTTGCAGTTGCCGCGCAGTGTGGATTGATCAGACCGCGTTATCGTTCATCGCGAGCAAGCTCGCTCCCACAGGAGTTTTGTGAACGCCGCAGACCCAGTGTGGGAGCGAGCTTGCTCGCGATGGCGCCAGTAGCCTCACCTCATCTCCCAGGTAAATGTCACAAGTCGGTGACATAACTCGCCCCTTTCGTTACCTGCCGCCCGCCATCCCTTGTTTAGACTCCCTGCGTCAAAACAACAAAAAAGGTATTCCGATGGACACCTTCCAACCGGCCTTCAGCAGTTGGCTGAACGCGCCTGCCCACCAGCAATGGCTTGCCGATGAAGGCTTGCGGCTGCTGGCGTTCGCCAAGGCCTCGAAGCTGCCGGACGGCTTTGGCAATCTGGACGAACTTGGGCGCCTGCCGGCCGATGCCCGGGCCGAGACCATGAACACCGCGCGCATGACCCACAGCTTCGCCATGGCTCACATCCAGGGCCTGCCGGGTTTCGCTGAGCTGGTGGATCACGGCATCCAGGCCCTCAACGGCCGTTTGCGCGACGCCGAGCACGGTGGCTGGTTCGCCACGACGCGGCCTGATGAAGACGGCGCTGGCAAGGCGGCCTACCTGCATGCATTCGTTGCCCTGGCGGCCAGTTCCGCGGTGGTGGCCAAGCGTCCCGGCGCGCCAGCACTGCTGGACGAAGCGGTGCGGATCATCGATGAGCATTTCTGGTGTGAGGAGGAAGGCGCGTTGCGCGAATCCTTCAACCGCGACTGGAGCGAGGAGGAGGCCTATCGCGGCGCCAACAGCAACATGCACGCCACCGAAGCCTTCCTGGCCCTGGCCGATGCCACCGACGATCCTCGTTGGCTGGCCCGCGCCCTGCGCATTGTCGAGCGGGTGATCCACGGTCATGCCGCGGCTAACGACTACCTGGTGGTGGAGCATTTCGATCGCCACTGGCAGCCGTTGCGCGAATACAACCAAGACAATCCCGCCGATGGTTTCCGCCCCTACGGCACCACGCCCGGCCACGGTTTTGAATGGGCTCGGCTGCTGCTGCACCTTGAAGCCGCACGGGTCCAGATCGGCATGCTGACCCCGGGATGGCTGGCCCAGGACGCGCAAAAACTCTTCGACCAGAACTGCCGCCACGGCTGGGACGTCGATGGCGCGCCGGGCATTGTCTACACCCTGGACTGGGATAACCGCGCCGTGGTTCGCCATCGCCTGCATTGGGTTCACGCCGAAGCGGCGGCCGCTGCCAGCGCCTTGCTCAAGCGCACCGACGAGGCGAAGTACGAGGCCTGGTACCGGTGCTTCTGGGAGTTCTGCGACAAACATTTCATCGACCGCTGCAACGGCAGCTGGCATCACGAACTCGATCCGCAAAACCGTCCCAGCGCCGATATCTGGCCGGGCAAGCCGGATCTTTATCACGCCTGGCAGGCGGTCCTGATTCCGCGCCTGCCCCTGGCACCGAGCATGGCGTCAGCCCTGGCGCGGTTATCCAGCTCTGCGCCTGTGTAACCATGTCGTGACATTTGCACGTCCCTTCGTTACCTGCGAAGGGATTCCCTCTGATTAGAATCCATGCAGCGCAAGCACCAGACTTGCATGCATAACAACAAGAAAGGTAATTCTAGATGAATGCGATTTCTCGCCTCGCTACTGTCATTTCTCTTGCTTCCCTGCTTCCCGTCGCAGCCTTCCCTGTCACCACGCTTGCCGCCGAATCCAAAGGTTCCGTGGAAGTCGTCCATTGGTGGACGTCGGGTGGTGAAAAAGCCGCGATCGATGTGCTCAAGGCCCAGGTAGAGAAAGACGGTTTTACCTGGAAGGACGGCGCTGTCGCCGGTGGTGGCGGTTCCACTGCCATGACCGTGCTCAAGAGCCGTGCGGTGGCCGGCAACCCACCGGGTGTCGCCCAGATCAAGGGCCCGGACATCCAGGAATGGGCGTCCACCGGCCTGCTCGACACCGACATCCTCAAGGACGTTGCCAAGGCCGAAAAGTGGGACAGCCTGCTCGACAAGAAAGTCTCCGATACCGTGAAGTACGAAGGTGACTACGTCGCCGTGCCGGTGAACATCCACCGCGTCAACTGGCTGTGGATCAACCCGGAAGTCTTCAAGAAGGCCGGCATCACCAAGAACCCGACCACCCTCGAAGAATTCTACGCAGCCGGCGACAAGCTCAAGGCCGCGGGCTTTATTCCGCTCGCCCACGGCGGCCAGCCTTGGCAGGACAGCACCGTGTTCGAAGCCGTGGTGCTTTCGGTGATGGGCGCTGATGGCTACAAGAAGGCCCTGGTCGACCTGGACAACAAGGCCCTGACCGGTCCGGAAATGGTCAAGGCGCTGACCGAGCTGAAGAAAGTCGCGACCTACATGGACGCCGACGGCAAGGGCCAGGACTGGAACCTGGAAGCGGCCAAGGTCATCAACGGCAAGGCCGGCATGCAGATCATGGGTGACTGGGCCAAGAGCGAGTGGACCGCAGCGAAGAAAGTCGCCGGCAAGGACTACGAGTGCGTGGCCTTCCCGGGCACCGACAAGGCCTTCACCTACAACATCGACTCCCTGGCGGTGTTCAAGCAGAAGGACAAGGGCACTGCGGCTGGCCAGCAGGATATCGCCAAGGTCGTGCTGGGTGAGAACTTCCAGAAAGTCTTCAGCATCAACAAGGGCTCGATCCCGGTGCGCAACGACATGCTGGGCGACATGGCCAAGTACGGTTTCGATTCCTGCGCCCAGACCGCTGCCAAGGACTTCCTGACGGACGCCAAGACCGGCGGCCTGCAACCGAGCATGGCGCACAACATGGCGACCACGCTGGCGGTACAGGGTGCGTTTTTCGATGTGGTGACCAATTACATCAACGACCCGAAAGCCGACCCGGCTGACGCAGCCAAGAAACTGGGTGCGGCGGTGCAGTCAGCGAAGTAATTAGCGCCGCGGTCCCTTTGTGGGAGCGAGCCTGTGGGAGCAAAGCTTGCTCGCGATGAACGATAACGCGGTCATTCGAAAGACCGAGGTGCCTTCATCGCGAGCAAGCTCAGCTCCCACGCAAGCTCGCTCCCACACAGGGAATGTTTTGTAGTCTTTTTCTCTTGTACTGGATCTTCCCATGAGTTCTGTTGCTGTGTTCAGCAAGGCCTCGCCGTTCGATGCATTGCAGCGCTGGCTCCCGAAACTGGTGCTGGCGCCGAGCATGTTCATCGTACTGGTGGGCTTCTATGGCTATATCTTGTGGACGTTCGTCCTGTCGTTCACCACCTCGACGTTCCTGCCGAACTACAAGTGGGCAGGCCTGGCGCAGTATGCGCGGCTGATGGACAACGACCGCTGGTGGGTGGCGAGCAAGAACCTGGCGCTGTTCGGCGGCCTGTTCATTGGTATCACCCTGGTGATCGGCGTACTGCTGGCGGTGTTTCTCGACCAGCGCATTCGCCGCGAAGGTTTTATCCGCACCATTTACCTGTACCCGATGGCGCTGTCGATGATCGTCACCGGTACGGCCTGGAAATGGTTGCTCAACCCGGGCATGGGCCTGGACAAATTGTTGCGTGACTGGGGTTGGGAGGGCTTCCGCCTGGACTGGCTGATCGACCCGGACCGCGTGGTGTACTGCCTGGTGATCGCGGCGGTGTGGCAGGCTTCGGGGTTCATCATGGCGATGTTCCTGGCCGGCCTGCGGGGTGTCGATCAATCGATCATCCGTGCCGCGCAGATCGATGGCGCGAGCATGCCGCGCATCTACTGGAAAGTGGTACTGCCGAGCCTGCGTCCGGTGTTCTTCAGCGCCGTGATGATCCTGGCGCACATCGCGATCAAGAGCTTCGACCTGGTGGCGGCGATGACGGCCGGTGGCCCGGGTTATTCCTCCGACCTGCCGGCGATGTTCATGTATTCCTTCACCTTCAGTCGCGGCCAGATGGGCATGGGCTCGGCCAGTGCAATCCTGATGCTCGGTGCGATTCTCGCGATCATCGTGCCTTACCTGTACTCCGAGCTGAGGACCAAGCGTCATGACTAGTCTCGCTGCCAAACCTTCCATCAGCCTGAGTCGCATCGCGATCTACGCGGTGCTGATCCTCGCCGTAGTGCTTTACCTGGTGCCGTTGGTGGTCATGCTGTTGACCAGCTTCAAGACACCGGAAGACATCAGCACCGGCAACCTGCTGAGCTGGCCGACCGTGGTCAGCGGCATCGGTTGGGTCAAGGCCTGGGCCACGGTGGACGGCTACTTCTGGAACTCGATCAAGATCACCGTCCCGGCGGTGCTGATCTCCACCGCCATCGGTGCCTTGAACGGCTACGTGTTGTCGATGTGGCGCTTTCGCGGTTCGCAGTTGTTCTTCGGCCTGTTGCTGTTCGGCTGCTTCCTGCCGTTCCAGACCGTCCTGCTGCCGGCCTCGTTCACCCTCGGCAAGATGGGCCTGGCCAGTACCACCACGGGCCTGGTGTTCGTGCACGTGGTCTATGGCCTGGCGTTCACCACGCTGTTCTTCCGCAACTACTACGTGAGCATTCCCGATGCACTGGTGAAGGCGGCGCGACTGGACGGTGCGGGTTTCTTCACCATTTTCCGGCGGATCATCCTGCCGATGTCCACCCCGATCATCATGGTTTGCCTGATCTGGCAGTTCACGCAGATCTGGAACGACTTCCTGTTCGGCGTGGTGTTCTCCAGCGGTGATTCGCAACCCATCACCGTGGCGCTGAACAACTTGGTCAACACCAGTACCGGGGCCAAGGAATACAACGTGGACATGGCGGCGGCGATGATCGCCGGGCTGCCGACCCTGCTGGTCTATGTGGTCGCAGGCAAGTATTTCGTGCGCGGCCTGACGGCCGGCGCAGTCAAGGGGTAATCATGGCAACGCTTGAACTTCGCAACGTAAACAAGACCTATGGTGCCGGCCTGCCGGACACCCTGAAGAACATTGAGTTGTCGATCAAGGATGGTGAGTTCCTGATCCTCGTCGGACCTTCGGGCTGCGGCAAGTCGACGCTGATGAACTGCATCGCGGGCCTTGAGACCATCACTGGCGGCGCGATCATGATCGGTGACCAGGATGTCAGCGGCATGAGCCCGAAGGATCGCGACATCGCCATGGTGTTCCAGTCCTACGCGCTGTACCCGACCATGAGCGTGCGCGAGAACATCGAGTTCGGCCTGAAAATCCGCAAGATGAAACAGTCGGACATCGATGAAGAGGTCAATCGCGTGGCCAAGCTGCTGCAGATCGAGCACCTGCTCAATCGCAAGCCCGGCCAGCTTTCCGGCGGCCAGCAACAGCGCGTGGCCATGGGCCGGGCCTTGGCACGGCGGCCAAAGATTTACCTGTTCGACGAACCGCTGTCCAACCTCGACGCCAAGCTGCGGGTCGAGATGCGTACCGAAATGAAATTGATGCACCAGCGCCTGAAGACCACCACGGTCTACGTGACCCACGACCAGATCGAAGCCATGACCCTGGGCGACAAAGTGGCGGTGATGAAGGACGGGATCATCCAGCAGTTCGGCACGCCGAAAGACATCTACACCAACCCGGCCAACCTGTTCGTGGCGAGCTTCATCGGTTCGCCGCCGATGAACTTCATTCCGCTGCGCCTGCAACGCAAGGACGGTCGCCTGCTGGCGCTGCTCGACAGCGGCCAGGCCCGTTGCGAGCTGCCGCTGGGCATGCAGGACGCCGGCCTGGAAGACCGCGAAGTGATCCTCGGCCTGCGCCCGGAACAGATCGCGTTGGCCGGCAGCGAGCCTAATGGCCTGCCGACCATTCGTGCTGAAGTCCAGGTCACCGAGCCTACCGGGCCGGACACCCTGGTATTCGTCAACCTCAACGACACCAAGGTCTGCTGCCGCCTGGCACCGGACGTGGCACCGCAGCCCGGGGAAACCCTGACGCTGCAATTCGATCCGTCGAAAGTGCTGCTGTTCGACGCCCAGTCCGGCGAACGCCTGGGCGTGGCCGGCCAGCCGCAAGCTGACGCCCGGGGTGCCAACGTGGCGCAGTTCAAGGGCCGATGAGGGATCAATGTGGCAGCGGGCTTGTGGGAGCAAAGCTTGCTCGCGATGAACGATAACGCAGTCATTCGAAAGATCGAGGCGCTTTCATCGCGAGCAAGCACAGCTCCCACACAAACCCGCTCCCACAAGGGAGTATGCGGTGGATGGGGACATTCGCCGCAATCGTTGTAAACCGCGTTAGATAAAAACAGTTAATAACAATAAATAAAGACGAGGATGTAGGGATGAAAAAGAAAAACAACGCCCAGCTTATCTGCCAGTTGTCAGCCGTTGCGGCGATGATGCTGGCCGGTAGCGCACACGCTGCCGACGCGTTCAGCGCCGATTCGCAGTGGATGACGGGCGACTGGGGCGGTGAGCGGACCAAGCTGATCGAGCAAGGTATCGATATCAAGGCTGACTTTGTCGGCGAGATGGGTGCCAACCTCCACGGCGGCTACAACGATGACAAGACCGCGCGCTGGTCTCAGCAGTTTGGCCTTGGGGTCGCGCTCGATCTGGAGAAACTGGCGGGCTGGGGCGATACCGAAGCCAAGATCCAGTTCACCCGCCGCGACGGTCGCAACATCTCCAACGACCGTATCGGTGATCCACGTGCCGGTACCCTCAGTTCTTCCCAGGAAGTCTGGGGTCGTGGGCAAACCACGCGTCTGACCCAGTTGTGGATCAAGCAGAAATACTTCGACAGCAAACTGGATGTCAAAGCCGGTTATTTCGGTGAGGGCGAAGACTTCAACACCTTCCCGTGCGAGTTCCAGAACCTGGCGTTCTGCGGTTCACAAGCGGGTAACTGGGCGACCGGTATCTGGTACAACTGGCCGATCATGCAGGCGGCGATTCGTGTCAAATACAACATCACGCCTGAGCTCTATGCGCAAATCGGTGCCTACAACCAGAACCCTTCGCAACTGGAAAACAAGAACCGCTACAAGCTCAGCGGCAGCGGCACCAAGGGTACCCTCATTCCGGTCGAGTTGGTCTGGTCACCCAAGATCAATAACCTGCCGGGCGAGTACCGTGTCGGTTACTACAAGAGCACGGCCAAGGCCGATGACGTCCGTGAGGACGACGATGGCAACGACGCCGCGACCACCCGCAACGCCTATCGCAGCCACAGCAGCAAGGACGGCTACTGGTTTGTCGCGCAACAACAGCTCACCACTCACAACGGTGATGCTTCTCGCGGTCTGAATATCGCGGCCAACGCCACCTTCCACGACAAGGAAACCAACATCGTCGACAACTACCAGTCGCTGATGTTCGTGTACAAGGGGCCGTTCGATGCGCGTCCTAAAGATGATGTCGGGATCGGTTTCTCCCGGATCCATGTCAACGAAGATGTGAAGAAAAACGCCGAGCTGGTCAACGTTGCCAATGGTGTCAGCGACTACGATGATCCGCTGTTCACGCCGTTGCGCAGCACCGAATACAACTACGAGATCAACTACGGTTTCCACGTGACCAACTGGCTGACTGTACGTCCCAACCTGCAATACATCACCCATCCAGGTGGCGTGGATGAAGTCGACAACGCGTTGGTGGCCGGCCTGAAAATTCAGTCGGTGTTCTAACGCTGTTGCGATAAGCTCCTCTCTATGTGCGCATATTTGCGGACGGCCAAGGCTGTCCGCTTTTTTTTGCGGAGTGCTCGGCTGGCGCAAAACCTGTGGCGAGGGGCCTGTGGGAGCAAGGCTTGCCCGCGATGAAGGCAACGCGGTCTCCCAGGGAAGCGAGGCGCTTTCATCGCGAGCAAGCTTTGCTCCCACAGCTCAATCGCCTGCCACAACAAGCGTTGCAAACAGATGAGCAACTCAATGATTTCCAGGACCGCGGCCCATGCATGAGCATCCGCTACAACGCTTTTTCAGATCCTTGCGCGAACGCCCGGTGTTCGCGTGGGAGCGCTATCGGCAGCGCGATGTGTTGGTGATCGATCACCCGTTGTGCCAGGCGGTGTTCAGCCGCCAGGGCGCGCAGTTGCTGCACTTTCAGCCGCGCGGCCAGAAGCCCTGGTTGTGGTGCGCGGCCAAATGGCCACACGTCGGCGCGATACGCGGCGGGGTGCCGGTGTGCTGGCCGTGGTATGGCCGCCATCCCAGCGAAAACGCCTGGCCGTGCCACGGTTGGGCGCGGTTGATCGATTGGAAACTGCTCGACAGCCGCAGTGACGACGAAGGTGTGCATTTGCACTGGCAACTGCAATTGTGCGACTGGCAAGTAGACCTGCATGCCGACCTGGGTGAGCGCATGGAACTGCGCTTGAGCACCGAGCACCAGGACAGCCTGCCGTGCCAGTTGAGCCAGGCCTTGCACGCCTATTGGCGCATCGGTGACGTCGGTGAGGTAGCGCTGTCTGGGCTCGAAGGTGCGCAAGGTTACGACCAGCTCAACCGTGAGGTTTGCCAGCAGGAAGGTGAGTTGCGGGTCGAGGGTGGCTGTCAGCGGGTGTTCCAGCACGAGGGTGAATTGCAGCTCAAGGATCACGCCTGGCAGCGCGAGCTGTGCATCGACACCGGTGACAGTGCTGACACCGTGGTGTGGCATCCCGGCGCCCGGCCATTGCTGGGGGTGAGTTGGGATGAGGTCAGTGAGTTTGTCTGTGTCGAAGCGGCCAGTGGCGGCACCGACAGTCTGTGCCTGGCGCCGGGGGAGCGGGCGCATTTGAGTTTGCAGGCGTGGGTGGGGGCTTAGTTCGGGATTGGAGTGTTGCTGCTGGCCCCATCGCGAGCAAGCTCGCTCCCACGGGGGGCTTGTGAGCGCCAAAGATCCCGTGTGGGAGCGAGCTTGCTCGCGATGACGGACTATCAGGCACTGAAGATTCTGGATCGAGTCAGTTGAACTCATCCCCCACCGGATACCGGCTGGCATTCAGGCTTTCCTTGATCTTGCGCAAATGCGGCTGGAAGTCCACGCCCCGCCGCAGGGTCATGCCGGTGGCGAGCACGTCCAGAACGGTGAGTTGGATGATCCGCGAGGTCATCGGCATATAGATGTCGGTGTCTTCGGGCAGGGGAATGTTCAGGCTCAGGGTACTGGCCTTGGCCAGCGGCGAGCCTTCGGCGGTCAGGCCCAGTACCGACGCGCCGTTTTCCCGGGCGATGCGCGCCACTTCCACCAGCTCGCGGGTGCGGCCGGTGTAGGAAATGATCACGAACAGCTCGCCGGTGTGGGCCACTGACGCGATCATGCGCTGCATCAGCACATCGGCGTGAGCGGTCACCGCGAGGTTGAAGCGGAAAAATTTGTGCTGGGCATCCAGGGCCACCGGGGCGGAAGCACCGAGGCCGAAGAAGTGGATCTGCCGGGCCTGGATCAGCAGGTCCACGGCGCGACTGATCAAATTGGGATCAAGGGCCTGGCAGGCGCTGTCCAATGACGCAATGGCACTGCCAAAGATCTTGCGGGTATAGGCTTCCGGGTTGTCATCGGCTTCCACTGCGCGGCTGACATAAGCGGCGCCGCTGGCCAGGCTCTGGGCCAATTGCAGCTTGAGTTCCGGGTAACCGCTGACGCCGAACGAGCGGCAGAAACGGTTGACGGTCGGTTCGCTGACCGAAGCCGCCTGGGCGAGGGCGGCGATGCTGAAGCGGGTCGCCTGCTGCGGGTTGAGCAGGATGATCTCGGCCACCTTGCGTTCGGCCTTGTTCAGGTCTTCAAGGCGACTCTGGATCTGTTCCAGTAAGTTTCGCACGCGGTCCATACAAGATTCCTAGGAAGACGGGTCTTTGATACGACCCTTTGCGGTGGCCTATCCTACTGATGGCTCCGACGGACCACCACTCGGAATCGGTATTTTCGAAAAATGTTGTGGTTATTACTACATTTTTCCTTGAGTGATACCTTGAAAAAAGGTATTTGTAGTTTAACTTGATAAAAGAACAAACATCATGCCTTCGATTACGGTTGAACCGTGCACCTTTGCCTTGTTCGGCGCGTTGGGCGATCTGGCCTTGCGCAAGCTCTTTCCTGCCCTGTACCAGCTCGATGGCGCCCAATTGCTGCACGAGGACACGCGGATCATCGCGTTGGCCCGTGAGCCCGGCGGCGAGCAGCAGCACCTGGCATTCATCGCCGCCGAGCTGCGCCGTTATGTCGGCGAAAAAGACCTGGACGAAGCCGTACTCGAGCGTTTCCTGGCCCGTTTGACCTACCTGCACGTGGATTTCCTCAAGGCCGACGATTATGTCGCCCTGGCCGAAGCGGCCGGTTCGGCCCAGCAGGTCATTGCCTATTTCGCCACCCCGGCGGCGGTGTATGGGGCGATCTGCGAGAACCTGGCGAAGGTCGGCTTGAGCGAGAATACCCGGGTGGTGCTGGAGAAGCCCATTGGCTCGGACCTGGAGTCGTCGCGCAAGGTCAACGATGCCGTGGCGCAGTTCTTCCCGGAAAACCGCACCTATCGCATCGACCATTACCTGGGCAAAGAGACGGTCCAGAACCTGATTGCGCTGCGGTTCGCCAACAGCCTGTTCGAAACCCAGTGGAACCAGAACTACATTTCCCACGTGGAAATCACCGTGGCCGAGAAAGTCGGTATCGAAGGCCGCTGGGGCTATTTCGACAAGGCCGGCCAACTGCGGGACATGATCCAGAACCACCTGCTGCAGCTGCTGTGCCTGATCGCCATGGACCCTCCGGCCGACTTGTCCGCCGACAGTATCCGCGACGAGAAGGTCAAGGTGCTCAAGGCCCTCGCACCGATCAGCCCGGAAGGCTTGACCACCCAGGTGGTGCGTGGCCAGTACATCGCCGGCCACAGCGAGGGCAAGTCGGTGCCTGGCTACCTCGAAGAACCCAATTCCAACACCCAGAGCGACACCGAGACGTTCGTCGCCCTGCGCGCTGACATCCGCAACTGGCGTTGGGCCGGGGTGCCGTTTTACCTGCGTACCGGCAAACGCATGCCGCAGAAGCTGTCGCAGATCGTCATCCACTTCAAGGAACCGTCCCACTACATCTTCGCGCCCGAGCAGCGTTTGCAGATCAGCAACAAGCTGATCATCCGCCTGCAACCGGACGAAGGGATTTCCCTGCGAGTGATGACCAAGGAGCAGGGCCTGGACAAGGGCATGCAATTGCGCAGCGGTCCGCTGCAACTCAACTTCTCCGACACCTATCGCAGCGCACGGATTCCCGATGCCTACGAGCGGTTGTTGCTGGAAGTCATGAACGGCAATCAGAACCTGTTTGTCCGTAAAGATGAAATTGAAGCCGCGTGGACGTGGTGTGACCAGTTGATCGCCGGGTGGAAAAAGTCCGGCGATGCGCCCAAGCCGTATGCGGCGGGGTCCTGGGGGCCGATGAGCTCCATTGCACTGATCACGCGGGATGGGAGGTCATGGTATGGCGATATCTGAAGTGAAACTGCCGCAGGGCGTCAGCGCCCACGAATTCAAGAACCCGGTGCTGCTGGCCGAAGGCCTGGCGCTGAACGTGGCCGAGCAGTTGCGCAAAGCGATCGATGCGCGCGGCACGGCGACCCTGGTGGTCTCCGGTGGCCGCAGCCCGGTGGCGTTTTTCCAGCACCTGGCCAAGCAGGCGCTGGACTGGTCCAAGGTGGTGGTCAGCCTGGCCGACGAGCGCTGGGTACCGGTTGAACACGCCGACAGCAACGCCGGTTTGCTCAAGCGTTATCTGTTGCAGGGCGCCGCGGCCAAGGCCCAGTTCCTGAGCCTCTACAGCGCCAGCGCGCACCTGGAAGCGGCTGCCGAGCAGGCCGATCGCTTGCTGGCCGAACTGCCGCCCATCGACGTACTGGTATTGGGCATGGGCGATGACGGGCACACCGCCTCGCTGTTCCCGGACAGTCCGAACCTGGCCCAAGCCCTGGACGCCAACGGCACTCGTCGTTGCTGGCCGATGCTGGCGCCGACCGTGCCGCACCAGCGCTTGACCATGAGTCGCGCCTTGCTGGCCTCGGCGCAACACAAAGTGCTGTCGATTTCCGGTCAGTCGAAATTGACCACCCTGAACGCCGCGGTGGCGGGTGACGATGTCGCCGAAATGCCGATCCGCGCGTTTTTGCAACCTACGTTAGAGATTTACTGGTGCCCATGAACCAAGGATCAGCCGCTATGACAAACCCATCCCCGACCGTTTCCATGGCGGACAAAGTTGCCCTGATCGACAGCCTCTGCGCCAAGGCGCGGATCCTGCCGGTGATCACCATCGCCCGCGAACAGGACATCCTGCCGCTGGCCGATGCCCTGGCCGCCGGTGGCCTGACGGCGCTGGAAGTGACGTTGCGTTCCCAATACGGTCTCAAGGCCATCCAGATTCTGCGCGAGCAGCGTCCGGAATTGGTGACCGGCGCCGGCACGGTGCTCGACCGCCACATGCTGGACGCCGCCGAGGCAGCCGGTTCGCAGTTCATCGTCACCCCGGGCATCACCCGCGACCTGCTCGAAGCCAGCGTCTATAGCTCTATCCCGTTGCTGCCAGGCATCAGCAACGCCTCGGGCATCATGGAAGGCTACGGCCTGGGCTATCGCCGCTTCAAACTGTTCCCGGCCGAAGTCAGCGGCGGTGTCGCGGCCATCAAGGCCTTGGGCGGCCCGTTCGGCGAAGTGAAATTCTGCCCGACCGGCGGCGTGAGCCCAGCCAACATCAAGAGCTACATGGCGTTGAAAAACGTGATGTGCGTGGGCGGAAGCTGGATGCTTGATCCGGAGTGGATCAAGAACGGCGACTGGGTCCGCATTCAGGAATGCACCGCCGAGGCCTTGGCGCTGCTGGACTGATTGTTTTACCGAACCTCGTTGGGTGTTCTACGGTTTTACGGTGCGCTTGGTCGGCGCACCGTTTTTTTTTGCCTGGACTTTTACGCCGGCACAGATTTCCTGTGGCGAGGGAGCAAGCTCCCTCGCCACAGGGATCTAGGTACGGCTTAGTGTAATCAGCGCCTGGGTCAACCGCTCGATATCACTCGCCAAGGTAATCAACCCAGGGGTAATGCGGATGCACGGCCCGACGCTGGTATGGCGCACCACCGTGAAGATTCCATGCTCAGTGAGCAGTCGATCGGCCATCGCCTGTTGATCGGCGTGAGCGGTGAAGCGCATCGCCGTGATGCCGCAATAGAGACGCCGGTCATCCGGGGTCATCACTTCGATGCCCGGCACATCGCGCACGGCCTTCACCCACAGGTCGCGCAGGTAACACAGGCGCGCGCCTTTGGCCAAGGCGCCGCCCAGGCTGCGGTGTTCTTCGAAGACCAGGGGCAGGGTGAGCAAGGCCGGGATGTTCGGCGTGCTATGGGGCGTGCGCGAGCGGACGTCGGTGGCGGGGTAGCTGTCTTCGTCCATGTCCGGGTCGATGTCGGCCAACCGCTGCGGGGCGATGTACAGGAAGCCCTGGGAGAGGGGGCCACCGATCCACTTCTGCAGGTTGAACCCGGCAAATTCGATCCCGAGTTTCTTCAGGTCGAAATCGATCTGGCCCAGGGCGTGGGCACCGTCGAGGATGATATCGACGGCAAACTCCCGGGCGTTCTCGGCAATGGCCTGGACCGGCATCACCAGCCCGGTGAGGTGGTTGACGTAGGTCAGCGCCATCAGCTTGAGACGAGGGTAGCGAATGAACGCTTCGCGATAAGTGCCCACCAGGCTTTCGAAACTGGCGGGGTGCTGGTGGACGATTTCGATCACTTCCACGCCACGCCGGCGGGCCAGCCAGCGCATCGCGCTTTTGACCGAGGCATATTCCACGTCACAGATCAGCACTTGATCGCCCGGCTTGAGGCCGTTGTAGTTGCGAATCAAGGTTTGCAGGGCATCCACCGCGCTGTTGGCCAACGTCACGCTCTGGGGGGAGGCGTGGATCAGTTGGGCCACCTGTCGCCGAATGGCTTCGCCGTGTTCCTGGTCGAACTGCTGGCGCACGTACACGGAGTTGCCGCGGTTGATGAATTCGATGTTTCGCTGGTATTCCTCCACCACGGTGCGGGACATGCGTCCGAAGTAGCCGTTTTCCAGATTGAGTGGCCCGGCGGGATCGATGTCGTAGCGGTCGACAAAGGTTTTCCAGAAAGCCTCGTCGTGGGCACGCAGCGTGTTTTCGGGCATGGCGGGTCTCAGTCAGTCAA
Organism: Pseudomonas sp. Soil_N_39; assembly: GCF_057655955.1. Classification (NCBI taxonomy): domain Bacteria; kingdom Pseudomonadati; phylum Pseudomonadota; class Gammaproteobacteria; order Pseudomonadales; family Pseudomonadaceae; genus Pseudomonas; species Pseudomonas sp. Soil_N_39. The sequence goes on along the minus strand of NZ_JBDGLI010000006.1, from coordinate 163,549 downwards.
TGGCGAGGTTTGGGCAGGCCATGTTTGGCGCGCAGCGGGTCCAGCAGGTCGGACAAACCGTTGTGGTCGATTTCCTGCATCAACGCCAGCAAACCGCCCAGTTCACCCTTGGGAAAGCCCTCACGGGCGAACCAGTTCAGGTATTGACCCGGCAGGTCGGCGAGGATTCGGCCCTTGTATTTACCGAAGGGCATTTGACGCGTGACGAGCAATTCGAGCTTTTCCGGATTCATGGCAATCGTCTTGATTCAAACCTGTCTCGAAAATACAGGCATTCTGCATGCAGGCCAAATGACAGATCATGCAAATAGCGCGGATACAGATTTCAGTGGGTTTGTTAAGCAATTGATTTTTAAATAATTTTATTGGAGTTGATGGCTGGCATGGCCGATGCAATATCCCTTGCAGGTTTTCTATTCACCCGCAAAGGAACTGAAAAATGACTGACATCAACAAAGAATCCATCTCCGTCTTGAACGACCTGATCGAGACCAGCAAGGATGGCCAGGAAGGGTTCAAGACCTGCGCTGAAGACATCAAGCATCCGGAACTCAAGTCGCTGTTCGTCCAGCGTGCCGCCGATTGCGCAGCCGCTGCGGCTGAACTGCAAGCTGCGGTTCGCGCCCTCGGTGGTGATCCGGAAACTTCCACCAGCGTCGCCGGTGACATGCACCGTCGCTGGGTGGACGTGAAAGCCATGTTCACCGGTAAGGACGAAGAAGCGGTGCTCAACGAAGCCGAGCGCGGTGAAGACCATGCGCTCAAGGCCTATAAGGAAGCGCTGGAAAAAATCAGCAAGCATAATCTGGTCGGCATTCGTGACCTGGTTGAGCGCCAGTACCACGGTGTGCAACGCAACCATGACCAGGTCAAGGCGCTGCGTAACCAGGCACGTGCCCAGAGTTAAAAAGACGCAGCCAACACCGCCGAAAAAAACGCCAGCTTGCCTGGCGTTTTTTGTGGGGGCGACTCAAATTTAAGGTGAGCACTGTTGTGGCGAGGGGATTTATCCCCGCTGGATTGCGAAGCAACCCCTATATCCGGGCTGACACGACGCAGTAATACAGATGGGACTGGGGCTGCTGTGCAGCCCAGCGGGGATAGATCCCCTCGCCACAAGGTCGGGTCGAGGCATTTCAACTCAGCGCCAGACGGAAACAGTGTTTGTTAAATCCATCAATAATCACCTCTGGACTCTAATAGGTAGCTAGCTAATAATTGCATCGCCTATCCCCTCGCATTGCATCTATTGTTACTGGCATCCCCCAAAGAGTTTTTCGCGTGCCCATTACCTTCCAGGCCTTGTTCGCCCCTGATCGCCTCGCTCTGCAGTTCGCCATCAAGACCGTGCTTGGCGCCGGGCTGGCGTTGTGGCTGGCGTTGCGCTGGGGGTTGGAGCAGCCGTCATGGGCGTTGATGACGGCGATCATCGTCGCCCAGCCACTGTCCGGGATGGTGGTGCAGAAGGGGTTGGCGCGATTGGTCGGCACGTTGGTGGGCACCGTCATGTCGGTGGTGTTCATGGGCCTGTTTGCCCAGGCGCCCTGGTTGTTCCTGCTGGCCCTGGCGCTCTGGCTGGGCCTGTGCACGGCCTGTTCGACGCTGTTGCGCAGTGCCTGGTCGTATTCATTCGTGTTGGCCGGCTACACGGTGGCGATCATTGCCCTGCCGGCCCTTTCCCATCCGCTGGGGGTGTTTGATCAAGCGGTGGCACGCTGCACCGAGATCAGCCTGGGCATCGTCTGCGCCACGGCAGCCAGTGCCTTGCTTTGGCCGTTGCGGGTCGAGCGGCAATTGGCCGGGCAGGCCCTGGCTGCCTGGCAAAGCGGCATGCAGGCTGCCCGTGCGACCCTGGCGGGCGATGCCCAGGCCCGTAAAGGGTTGCTGGAAATCCTGGGCAGGATTGTCGCGGTGGATGCCCAGCGCGAACATGCCTGGTTCGAAGGCAGCCGTGGTCGACAGCGGGCCAGGGCCATCAGCGGCTTGAGCCAGAAATTGCTGATGTTGCTGCGTCTTTCGCGCTCGGTGCGTCGGCAGTGGAAACAGCTCGACCCTGAAGAGGCTCAGGCCCTCCAGCCGTGGATGAACGAGGTGCAACAAGCCCTCGACGCCGACAGTGCGACCCTGCAAGCCTTGCGTCCCCGGGTATGGGATGCGTCCCACGACCCGCAGTTCAGCGCGGCGCAAAGTTATTGCCTGGCGCGTTTCGCTCTGTTGCTCGATACCGCCCTGGCCGCCTGCGCAGCCTTGACGGCGGTACAGGAGGGCAGGGAGGCCGCGGATCCACCGCGAACCCTGGCGCCTCATCGTGATCTGTCCCTGGCGATAGTCTTCGGCGCACGCAGTGCCCTGGCGTTCCTGGTAGTTGCCTGTTTCTGGCTGGCAACCGCCTGGCCCGCCGCATCGGGCGCGATGCTACTGACGTGCGTGGTGTGCAGCTTGTTTGCCAGTCGTGAAAACGGCGCGCAGATCGGCATGAGTTTTCTGCGGGGCATCTTTTTGGCCGTGCCGACGGCGTTCGTGATCGGCGAGCTCGTGCTACCGCAATGGAGCAGTTTCGCGATGCTGTGCCTGGCCATGGGGGTGCCGTTGTTTTTCGGGGCATTGGGCATGGCCAAGCCGCAGATCTTCGCCACGGCGACGTCGTTCTGCCTGCATTTCGTGGTGCTGATATCGCCACTCAACACCATGAAGTACGACGTCGCGGCGTTCTTCAACAACGCCCAGGCCATGATGATTGGCGTGGGCGCGGCGGTGCTGGCCTTCAATCTGCTGATTTTGCGCAACCCGGCCTGGCACAGCCGCCGCCTGCTGGCCGCGACCCTTCACGACCTGGTGCGCCTGACCCATCGCCGCCTGCAGGGTGCCGAGAGCTGGTTCGGCGGGCGCATGGCCGACCGGCTGCTGCAACTGGCCAGGCATTACCCTGAACTGCCGGTGCAGGCGCGTAGCCGTTGGGATGATGGCTTGCTGGGCCTGGACATTGGCGATGAGCTGTTGCATTTGCGCCTGAGCCTGGCCGTCGCCCAAGTGCCCGATACCCGGGCACAGCGACGTTATTTCGAAGCGCTGGAGCAGGTGCTCGAACGCGGTCCTGCCGGCGACCAGGCCGATGCGCTGGCCCCGGCGAGCGCCGAGTTCCTGAACGTGTTGTCGACCCAGCCGCCCGGCGATGCACTGAAGCTGGCCCAGGGCGCGGTGGTGCAATTGCAAAACAGCTGGCGCGCCTGGTGCCGCCAGCACGAACCTGAACGACGGGAGCACAGCCATGGGCTTGCGTGAGTGGTCGATTGGCGGGGTGTTGCTCAGCCCGTTCCTGATTTATGTGGTGCTGGCATTGCTGGTGACCGGCGCGCTGCGCCTGTTGCTCAGCCTGGTGCCGGCCGGGCGCTGGATCTGGCATGAAGCCTTGTTCGACTGCGCCCTGTATGTCTGTGTCCTGACTGTTATTACCGTGGCCCTCGGGCCGCTATAGGAGTTGAACATGCGTACTTCCGTACGTGTCGTCGTCACGCTGTGCATGGTGGCTGTGGCGATCTTCGCCGGCTTTCACCTGTGGCAGTACTACATGCTCACGCCCTGGACCCGTGATGCGCGGATCCGCGCCGACGTGGTGGTGATCGCCCCCGATGTGTCGGGTTGGGTGCGCGAGCTCAAGGCGGTGGATAACCAGCAGGTCAAGGCCGGCGATCTATTGCTGAGCATCGACCGCGAGCGTTTCGAGGCGGCGGTGGAGAAGGCCCGGGCCGTGGTCCAGACACGCCAGCAGCAACTGAGCCTGCGCGAACACGAAGCCAGTCGCCGCGCCGCCCTGGGGCCCCAGGCCATCAGTGCCGAACTGCGGGAAAACGCCCAGATCAACGCCGGCATCGCCCGCGGCGAACTGCGCGAAGCCCAGGCCGAGGCCAAGGTCGCCGAGCTCAACCTGGCCCGCAGCCAGGTCCTGGCCCCGCGCAGCGGCCATATCACCAACCTGCGCCTGGCCGAAGGCAACTACGTGAATGCCGGGCAGCCGGTGATGGCGCTGATCGACGACTCGACCTTCTATGTGCAGGCCTATTTCGAAGAAACCAAATTGCCCAGGATTCGTGTGGGCGATCCGGTCAAGGTCTGGCTGATGAGCGCCGGCCATGCCCTGGAGGGGCACGTGGAAAGCATCAGCCGCGGCATTACCGACCGCAACACCAACCCCGATGCGCAGTTGCTGGCGGAGGTGGAGCCGACCTTCAACTGGGTGCGCCTGGCCCAGCGGATCCCGGTGCGGATCAAGTTGGACAAGGTGCCGGAGGGGGTAAACCTGAGCGCCGGGATGACGGCGAGTGTGCAGGTGCGTGAAGACCAACCATAAATGTGGGAGCAAGGCTTGCCCGCGATGAAGATGACTCGGTCTCTCAGGGAACCGAGGCGCCTGCATCGCGAGCAAGCTTTGCTCCCACACAGTGGCTCGCCACAGGTCATTCGCTTTAGAGGGTGGTAATCAACCGACAGTGATCGCCGGCAGCGTCGGCAACGTCACGGTCTGCTGCTTGCGCGGGGCGAGGATCTCGGCTTCGCCGTCCACCACCAGTTCGTCGCGTTGGTTGAACACCCGCGTAGCAATACGCACGCGAAACTTCGGCAGTTTTTCCAGGATTTCCAGGCGTACGGTCAAGGTGTCGCCGATTTTCACCGGCTTCTGGAAGCTCATCTGCTGGCCGAGATAGATGGTGCCCGGCCCAGGCAACTCGCACGCCACCGCCGCGCTGATCAGCGCCCCGCTGAACATGCCGTGGGCGATGCGTTCCTTGAACATGCTCGCCGCGGCGAATTCGGCGTCCAGGTGCACCGGGTTGTGATCGCCCGACATTGCCGCGAACAGCTGGATGTCGCGTTCCTCGACGGTCTTGCTGTAGCTGGCGGTCTGGCCGATTTCGAGGGCTTCGTAAGGGGTGTTGGTAACCTGGGTCATCTGTTTCAGATCCTGTGGAGTAAAGGAAAACGCTGCAAGCCTACTCGCTGCGTGGCGGCCGCTTGTGGTTCAAGGCCTGGGCAATCCAGGCCAACATGTCGGCGGTCACTTCATCGCGGTTGGTTTCATTGAACAATTCGTGCCGGGCCTGCGGGTAGATCGTCAATTGCAGGTGTTGGCTGCCGGCGTCGCGCAGGGCGTCGGCCAGATCCTTCAGACGCTTGCCTTCGCTCACCGGATCACATTCGCCGCCGATGACCAGCAAGGGCAGGCCCGGATCGATCTGGGCGAGATTGGACGCTTTGCTGATTTGCTGCAAGCCGCCGAGCAGGTCGACCCACAGTTGATTGGTGCAGCGAAAGCCGCACAGCGGGTCGTGGACATATTTGTCGACTTCGGCCGGATCGCGACTGAGCCAGTCGAAAGGGGTACGCGTGGGTTTGAATTTCTTGTTGAAACTGCCGAACGACAGCCACTCGATCAAGGCACTGCGCCCCGTCGCACCCTGGCGCCGACGTTCGAAGCGGGCGATCAGGCGAGCGCTGCGGTAGAGCGTCAGCGGCTGAAAGTTCGAACCGCTGAGTATCGCCCCGTGCAGGCTGGCGCTGTGATGCAGCAGGTAACCTTGGGCGATGTAGCTGCCCATGCTGTGGCCCAGCAGCAGAATGGGTGTATCAGGATGTTGCTGGACGATGTGGTGATTGAGGCTGGCCAGGTCGCCCACGACCTTGGCCCAGCCATCCTCGTCGGCGAAGTGGCCGAGAATCGCCTCCTCGCCGGTCTTGCCATGGCCGCGCAGGTCCAGTGCGTAGACACCGTAGCCTTCGTCGCACAGCGCCTGGGCCAGGCGCGCGTAGCGGCCGCTGTGTTCGGCCATGCCGTGGGCCAGCATGACCACCGCCAACGGGGCGGTGTCGGGCAGCCATTGGTTGACGAACAGGCGGCTGTGGTCGGTCGCGGTCAGCCAGAACGTTTGGTGGATCATGGCGATTCCTTTACACAGGGGCATGTGCAGCGTCGCTGCATTGTATAGCGCATCCGTTGCGTCTCGCCTGAGCCAAGGCAGGAAGATTCACACAATCTATGACGCAGGTTGCCATATTTGCCTGATTGGCCATAGCTGCTAGTGTCCCAGGAGCTCCGCCTCTGCAAGCGATACAGACGCGGCCCGGATATGCTCAGGTAAAGAGGACAAAAACAATGCAGCCTGATTTCTGGAATGACAAACGCCCGGCCGGCGTGCCCCTGGATGTCGACCTCGGGGCCTACAAGTCGGTGATCGAGGTGTTCGAGCGTTCCTGCAAGAAATTCGCCGACCGCCCGGCGTTCAGCAACATGGGAGTGACCCTCACCTATGCCGAACTCGAGCGCTACAGCGCAGCCTTCGCCGGTTACCTGCAAACCCATACCGACTTGGCGCCGGGTGATCGTATCGCGGTGCAGATGCCCAACGTCCTGCAGTACCCGATCGCCGTGTTCGGTGCCTTGCGCGCCGGGCTGGTCGTGGTCAACACCAACCCGTTGTACACCGCGCGGGAAATGCGCCATCAGTTCAAGGACTCCGGTGCCCGGGCGCTGGTGTACCTGAACATGTTCGGGCAGAAAGTCCAGGAGGTGTTGCCCGATACGGACCTGCAGTATTTGATCGAAGCGAAGATGGGCGACCTGATGCCCACCGCCAAGGGTTGGCTGGTCAACACGATGGTGAGCAAGGTCAAGAAAATGGTCCCGGCCTATTCGCTGCCCCAGGCCATTTCCTTCAAAAGCGCCTTGCGCCTGGGACGTGGCCAGGGCATCAAGCCACTGAAAGTCAGCCTTGACGACATTGCCGTGTTGCAATACACCGGCGGCACCACCGGGCTGGCGAAGGGCGCGATGCTGACCCACGGCAACCTGGTGGCCAACATGCAACAGGCCCGAGCCTGCCTGGGGCAGCTCGGCGATGACGGCCATCCATTGCTGCGCGAAGGCCAGGAGGTCATGATCGCGCCACTGCCGCTGTACCATATCTATGCATTCACGGCGAACTGCATGTGCATGATGGTGACTGGCAACCACAACGTACTGATCACCAATCCGCGGGACATCGGCGGTTTCATCAAGGAACTGAAGAACTGGCGTTTCTCGTTGCTGCTGGGGCTCAACACGCTGTTCGTGGCGTTGATGGACCACCCGGATTTCAAGACCCTGGATTTTTCCCACCTCAAGGTCACCAATTCCGGCGGCACCGCGTTGATCAAGGCCACGGCTGAACGCTGGGAGCAGATCACCGGTTGCGGCATTACCGAGGGGTATGGCCTGACCGAAACCTCGCCGGTGGCGAGCGCCAATCCTTATGGCGGCAAATCCCGGCTGGGCACGGTGGGGATGCCGGTGCCGGGCACGCTGATGAAAGTGATCGACGACGAGGGCGTCGAGCAGCCCTTGGGCGAGCGCGGCGAGCTGTGCATCAAGGGCCCGCAGATCATGAAAGGCTACTGGAACAAGCCTGAGGCCACGGCTGAAGTGCTGGACAGCGAGGGCTGGTTCAAGTCCGGTGATATTGCGGTGATCGACCCGGATGGGTTCGTGCGCATCGTCGACCGCAAGAAGGACATGATCATCGTCTCGGGTTTCAATGTGTACCCCAACGAGATCGAAGACGTGGTGATGGCCCATCCCAAGGTGGCCAACTGCGCGGTGATCGGCGTGCCGGACGAGCGTTCAGGAGAGGCGGTGAAGTTGTTCGTGGTGGCCCGGGAAAGCGGGGTCAGCCTTGAAGAACTCAAGGCCTACTGCAAGGAGAACTTCACCGGCTACAAGATTCCCAAGCACATCGTGCTGCGGGACTCGTTGCCGATGACACCGGTGGGCAAGATCCTGCGGCGGGAGCTGCGGGAGATCGCCTGAGGTTAGAGAAGACCCTAGAAACCCTGTGGGAGCGAGCTTGCTCGCGATAGCGGTAGGTCAGTCACAGAGATGTTGGCTGATACACCGCCATCGCGAGCAAGCTCGCTCCCACAGTTTCTTGTGTATTCAGAGCGTTTCAGTGGGATTTTGAATTTTTACTCTAAAAATGACCATTGAATATTCATGAGTCATGTTTATGACTGTGGGGGTTGTTTTTGGCTCTAGGCGACCCTCGGCAAAGCTGCTACTCTCGGCGCGCTTTTGTGACTTCTCGGCCTTGATTCAAGCCAGATTCACCAATAAACACACACCAATAATAATCGCATCAAATGCGGTGAGAATTCGCGTTGCTGAGGAGTGGGCTTCCATGATCGAAGACTTTTGGAAGGATAAGTACCCAGCTGGGATTGCTGCCGACATCAATCCAGACGAGTATCCGAATATTCAGGCGGTGTTGAAGCAGTCCTGCCAACGCTTTGCCAACAAGCCGGCGTTCAGCAACCTCGGCAAGACGATCACCTACGGTGAGCTCTACGAGTTGTCCGGAGCGTTTGCCGCGTACCTGCAACAGCATACCGATTTGCAGCCGGGCGATCGAATCGCCGTGCAGTTGCCCAACGTTCTCCAGTACCCGGTGGCCGTGTTCGGTGCGATCCGTGCCGGGCTGATCGTGGTCAACACCAACCCGTTGTACACCGCGCGGGAAATGGAGCACCAGTTCAACGACTCCGGTGCCAAGGCGCTGGTGTGCCTGGCGAACATGGCGCATCTGGCCGAAACCGTGGTGCCGAAGACGGGCGTCAAGCATGTCATCGTCACCGAAGTCGCCGACCTGCTGCCACCGCTCAAGCGCCTGTTGATCAACAGCGTGATCAAGTACGTCAAGAAGATGGTGCCGGCCTATCACTTGCCCAAGGCCGTCAAGTTCAACGACGTGCTGAGCAAAGGCCACGGCCAGCCAGTGAACGAAGCCAACCCCACCAGCGACGATGTGGCCGTGCTGCAATACACCGGCGGCACCACCGGCGTGGCCAAGGGCGCGATGCTCAGCCACCGCAACCTGGTGGCGAACATGCTGCAGTGCAAGGCGCTGATGGGCTCCAACCTCAATGAGGGTTGTGAGGTGCTGATCACGCCGCTGCCGCTGTACCACATCTATGCCTTCACCTTTCATTGCATGGCGATGATGCTGATCGGCAACCACAACATCCTGATCAGCAACCCGCGCGATCTTTCGGCGATGGTCAAGGAACTGTCGAAGTGGAAGTTCAGCGGTTTCGTCGGCCTCAATACGCTGTTCGTGGCCCTGTGCAACAACGAAGCCTTCCGCAAGCTGGACTTCTCGGCGCTGAAAGTCACCCTGTCTGGCGGCATGGCCCTGCAACTGGCTGCGGCCGAGCGTTGGAAAGCGGTGACCGGCTGCCCGATCTGCGAAGGTTATGGCATGACCGAAACCAGCCCGGTGGCCACCGTCAACCCGATCCAGAAAATTCAGGTCGGTACCATCGGCATTCCAGTGCCGTCGACGCTGTGCAAGGTGATCAATGATGCGGGCGTCGAACAGCCCTTGGGCGAAATCGGCGAGTTGTGCGTGAAAGGTCCGCAGGTGATGAAGGGCTACTGGCAGCGCCAGGAAGCCACCGACGAGATCCTCGACAGCGAAGGTTGGCTCAAGACCGGTGACATCGCGCTGATCCAGCCGGACGGTTACATGCGCATCGTTGATCGCAAGAAGGACATGATCCTGATCTCCGGTTTCAACGTGTACCCCAACGAGCTGGAAGATGTGCTGGCCACCCTGCCGGGCGTGCTGCAATGCGCGGCCATCGGCATACCGGACGAGAAGTCTGGCGAGGCGATCAAGATCTTCATCGTCGCGCGGCCGGGTGTCACCTTGACCAAGGAACAGGTGATGGAACACATGCGTGCCAACGTCACCGGCTACAAGGTGCCCAAGGCCGTGGAATTCCGCGATGCCTTGCCGACCACCAACGTCGGCAAGATTTTGCGGCGCGAATTGCGGGATGAAGAACTCAGGAAGCTGGGTTTGAAAAAGTAAGATCGCAGCCAATAAAAAGCCCCGTCGATGCGGGGTTTTTTATTGCGCGAAAAATCTTTGTGGCGAGGTAGTTTGTGTGGCGAGGGGATTTATCCCCGCTGGGTTGCGTAGCAACCCCAAGACTCATCAGCCACAGCGATGTGTCAGACAGGATGCAGGGGGTTGCTGCGCAACCCAGCGGGGATAAATCCCCTCGCCACAGAGAGCGCTTTTGTCCTCGGGAGTCGGGTTACAACCTGAACTGCGCAAAATCCAGATTGGTGCCACCCGGGCGCATGTCCTGAAGATAGGAGTCCTTGTCAGCGCTCAATTCCAGGCTCAGGGCTGCCTTGCGTTTGCCCTGGTTGCGCACTTCCAGGCCTTCCATTTTTTCCCGCAGGAACACGGTCGGCACCTTCAGGTGCAGCAGCTCATCGGTGGTCGGCGTGTGCAGCAGCAGGTGGATCCATTCGTACTGACCGATGGCCAGGCGCGCCACCGGAATATCGAACCAGAAGATATTGCGGTTGCGGTTCAATTCGCTGAAGTGGCAGTTGTTGACGCCCAGTACGGCGCCGCCCAGTTCCTGGTTTCTGCGGGCGATGGCCTGCTTTTTATCGAGTTTCATAACGTTCCTACGAGATTGGAGCTTCAGGCCGCAGCCTGAATACGTGGGGCATTCTCGGGGGTGGATCGGCAAACATAAAGCGCAACCTGCATCTGACGATGAAATGCGCTGCTGAAAAATGAAACTCCCCGCAAATAGCCTCGGTCAACCCTTATGTAATGACTTTTCGTACAGTTGTTCACAGGAGAGACGTCATGGGTAGCACGAGCGATAAAGTGAAGGGCGTTGCCAACGAAGCCGTCGGCAACATCAAGCAAGGCGTTGGCAAGGCCACCGACAATGACCGCATGCGCGCCGAGGGCGTGGTACAGGAGAAAAAAGGTGAGGCCCAGCAAACCGTGGGCAAGGCCAAGGATGCAGTCAGGAAAGGCGTTGACGAGGCATAACCGGCCTGTTGAAAAAGCGATTGGAACGGCCATCCGTGGGTGGCCGTTTTCATGTCGGCTCGAACTTGCACGGGGGAAATTGTTCCAAAGTCGCCAAACAGGTTACTTTTGTCTTGGATAGCAACCCCGTGAGTCGCCAGGCGACCTTCCTTTTTTGCGGCGAAAGGAGACGCACATGATGTTCCCGGCCTTGAAAGGCTTGCCCTTGCATCGTGTGATGATGCGCACCGTGACCGAGTTTCTCGACGACGAGATGTCGACCTACGCCTCGGCATTGGCCTACCAGATGCTGTTTTCGCTGTTTCCGTTCATTCTCTTTCTGATCGCGTTGATCGGCTTCCTGCACCTGCCGGACTTCTTCTCCTGGCTGCGCCTGCAATCGGAACTGGTGCTGCCGCCCCAGGCCCTGGAGCAGGTCAACCCGGTGATCGACCAACTCCAGCAATCCAAGGGCGGCTTGTTGTCGGTAGGTATCGTCATTGCCTTGTGGACCGCTTCGGCGGGCGTGCGGCTGATGATGAGCGCGATGAACGCCGCCTACGACGTCGTGGAAGGTCGTCCGGCCTGGAAGCGCTTTCCGCTGTCGATCTTCTACACCGTCGGCATCGCCGGCATGCTGCTGGCCGCTGCGGCGCTGATGGTGCTCGGGCCGCAGGTAATGGGCTGGATTGCGGCCCAGGTCGGCTTGGAAGAGTTCATCGTCACGCTCTGGACGATCGTGCGCTGGCCGGTGATCGTGATCTTGCTGATGGTCGCCGTGGCGCTGATCTATTACGTGATGCCCGACGTCAAGCAGGAGTTTCGCTTCATCACGCCGGGGTCGGTGCTGGCGGTGGTGGTCTGGATCATCGCCTCCCTGGGCTTCGCGTTTTACGTCAAGACCTTTGCCAACTACAACGCCATGTATGGCAGCATCGGCGCGATCATCGTGTTGTTGCTGTATTTCTATATTTCTGCGGCAGTGCTGTTGCTCGGCGCGGAGATGAATGCGGTGATCGAGCACATGTCCACCGAGGGCAAGGACCCCGGCGAAAAGAGCCCGGGCGAGCACGAAAAACAGCACGTGTCGGGCCTGGGCCGCGACCATTCCATTCCTCTCACCCACCCTGACGAAGCCCGACCATGATCCGTGACATCCTGAAAATGGGCGATGAACGCCTGCTGCGCATCGCCCCGCCGGTGCCCGTCGAAATGTTCGACAGCCCAGAGTTGTGGCAATTGATCGACGACATGTTCCAGACCATGGAAAGCGTTGGCGGTGTCGGTCTGGCGGCGCCGCAGATCGGTGTCGACCTGCAACTGGTGATCTTCGGCTTCGAGCACAGCGAGCGTTACCCCGACGCCGAGGCTGTGCCCCAGACCATCCTGATCAACCCGCTGATCACCCCCCTGGGCCCGCAGATGGAAGAGGGCTTCGAAGGTTGCCTGTCGGTGCCGGGCCTGCGCGGTGCGGTCGAGCGCTACCAGCACATCCGCTACGAAGGCTTCGATCCCAAGGGCGAGCCGATCGTGCGTTATGCGTCGGGCTTTCATGCGCGGGTGGTGCAGCATGAATGCGATCACCTGATCGGGCGCTTGTACCCGTCGCGCATCACGGATTTCAGTAAGTTCGGGTTTACCGAGGTGATGTTTCCCGATCTGGATCCGACTGCAGACGATTGACACCCCACCACCAAACCCTGTGGGAGCGAGCTTGCTCGCGATGGCGTCAGGTCAATTGCATCCATGTGGCTGACACACCGCAATCGCGAGCAAGCTCGCTCCCACAGTGGGCTGCGTTGATCTCAGGGTTTTGTGGGCACCAACCCCATCGCAATCATCGGCTTGCTACGCGCATACCGGCTCAGACGCTCAGCCATCGCATAGGGCAGTTCAGGATTGAAGCTGAAACCGCGCCGCTCATAAAAACCACGCAAGTCCGGGTGGCAGAACAGCCACACAGGCTCGTCCACGTCTTTCACCGCCTCGGCGATCAACCGCGCTGCAACGCCCTGTACGCGGTACGCCGGGTCGACGAACAACCCCGTCAACCAATGCCCGCCCGACACCGGCCGCAGGCACAGGGCGGCGACGATCTCATCGCGCCGCGCCACCCAAAGCTGCGCGTCACGCACGGCTTTCATCGAGGATTGGTGGGCGCGATAGAACTTGTTCATCAGCGGCCAAAGCGATGCTTCGAGCGCGGCGTAATGGATTTCAGGCATGGCAGGATCGTGGGCGATGAGAGGAGGGCGATTATAAAAGAACGCGAGTGCGGCGATAGGTGTATACCTGACTTCACATCCCGTATGACTGGAGTACGTATCATGGCCAAAGGCATGGATTCAAAAAAAGCGGCAAAGAAAAAACCGGCGAAGACTGCCGATGAAAAGCGCGCCGACAAAAAAACCAAGAAGGTGAACCTGTTCGGTCATTGAGCCGGTAACGCCTCGGCGGGCCTCCGGTTTGAGCTGGGGTGGTCACCCCAGCTCAAACGCTTCGTGATGTGCCGAGGCTCAAAGCGAGGCGAGAAACATGTCCGTGGCCGAGGCGTTGTCGTCCGTGCGACTCTCCTGGGCCTTTTCCACTTGTGCCATCGCTGACTTGTCCTGCATGCGTTGGGCAATCTCTTGGCTGACCGCCATCTGCTTCTCGGGCGGCATTGCCTCGAACTCCTCCTCTGTAATGCCCATCTCTTCGAGAATGCTGTCGCGCAGGCGCTCTTCAGGCGTCTTGCTCATGTAGTCCTTGAATTGCGCCAATGCGGAACTGCCAATGTTCTTGGCCTCTTCGGACGCTGTCGAGGCGACCGTCTGCAAGTGCACGCGCGTCTTGGCGAACGCCTCATCCACCTTGTCGCTGATGGCGGTGGCAGCGTTGACCTGCTGCGTGGCTTGTCGGGTGAAGGAATCCTGGACCTGGGCACTGCCTTGGCTGGCCTGGGCCTGGACGTTATCGCGCAACGCCTGCAACGCGGCGCTTTGCAGGCCGCTGGCGGCTTCGGCGGTGGGATCCTCGCCCGGGCGTTTGAGTGGCAAGACCATCGCTTGCTGTTTGGCACTGACCAACATGATGAACACCTGTAGGTAATGGCTGAGGGATGGGCAGGAGCAATTCCCATGCCGTCGCTGCGAGGGCCATATTCCAAGGGCTGTGGACAAGTGCGTGGCGAGTGGGGCGGCCAACCCTTGCCGTCGGACGGCATGGATCGACCGCTTGAGCGTGGTGCTCAGGTGCTTTCGCGAACCTTGAGTTCAAAGCCCAGGTCCACCACCGGTTGGGCGATGCGGTTGCCGGCCATCAGCGTCAGCATCTGTTCGGCGGCGCGGCGGCCGATGGCTTCCCGTGGGGTGCTGATGCTGCTCAGGCGCGGCACCATGTGGGCCGAGGCGGGCAGGTCGTTGAAGCCCAGGACCGAGACCTGCTCGGGGATCTTGATGCCGCAGCGCAATGCCTCGAACAAGGCGCCGTGGGCCAGGTCGTCGTTGCCGAAGAAGATCGCATCGACGTCCGGGTGGCTGTCGAGCAATTGCAGGAACAATTCGCCACCCAGGCCCACCGATGATGGACGCGGTGTCAGCACTTCCAGGTCTGGATCGTACAACCCGGCGTTTTGCAGGGCGCGACGAAAGCCTTCGCCGCGCAGCAGGGTGCGCTGATCCAGTTGCGCGCCGATGTAGGCCAGGCGCTTGCGGCCCTTGGAAATCAAGTGTTCGGCCGCCGTTTCGCCGGCCTTGAGCTGGGAGAAACCGACGCAGTTGAGCCCGGCACCGGGGTCCAGTTCCATCATGTACACGCACGGAATGTTGCTGGCCTCGATCATGCGTCGGGCGCTTTCGGTGCGGTCGAAACCGGTCAGCAGCAAGCCCCGTGGCTGATAGGCCATGTAGTTGCGCAACAGGTCTTCTTCCTCGTCCCGGGAGTAGTGGTAGTTGCCGATCACTACTTCGAAGCCCTTGGGCCGCAGCACCCGATGAATGGCTTCCAGGGTGTCGATGAACAACAGGTTGGACAGCGACGGCACCAGCACCACCACCGAATGGCTCTGGGCCGAAGCCAGGGCGCGGGCGGCGGGATTGACGACGTAGTTGAGCTCCACGGCGGCCTGGCGGACTTTTTCCACCAGCTCCGCGGCGACGGTGCTGACGCCGCGCAGGGCTCGGGAGGCGGTGATGGGGCTGACACCGGCCAGGCGTGCGACTTCATTGAGCGTAGGGCGACCGGTGGTGCGAGTATTCTTATCGTTTTTAGGGGCGGTCATCAGGGCGGCTTGCCAAACAAAAATCAAGGTACTAAGGTAGCGCTGTCTCGACGCCGCTGCAAATGCGTGAGCGGGGGTTGCCTGATCCCCCGTCCGTTGGTGTCGTGAACGAACATGCTGCAACCACAAAAATGACAAGAAGGCGTCGGCAACTTCTGCTTTTGCTGCGGTGTCATAACTGGCAAAGGTAGCGCTGTCTGCGCGCTGAGGTGTTACATGAACAATCCCATCACCGCCCTGGTCATCATGGGCGTTGCCGGTTGCGGCAAAACTTGCGTCAGCCAGGCCCTGTGCCAATTGAGCGGCGCCACCGCCATCGAAGGCGACACGTTCCACCCCGCGGCCAACATCCAGAAGATGAGCGCCGGTATCCCCTTGAACGACGACGACCGTGCCGGCTGGCTCGACAGCCTGTGCGACGAGTTGCGCCGTGTCGACGCCACGGGCGAGCGCCCGGTGCTGACCTGCTCGGCCCTCAAGCACAGTTATCGCGAGCGTCTGCGCAGCGCCTTGCCAGGCCTGGGCTTCGTATTCCTTGAATTGACCCCCGAAGTGGCCGCCGACCGTGTTTCCCACCGTCCTGGCCATTTCATGCCATCGACCCTGATCGACAGCCAGTTCGCCACCCTTGAATCCCCTGTCGGCGAGCCCCTGACCCTGGCTCTGGACGCGTCCAGCCACAGCGTTGACGAACTGGCCCAGCAGGCTTACGTCTGGTGGTTGGCCCACGGTTTGAAGCTTGCCAGCTGAGTTTCAAAAATTTGCGTCAGAAAGATAGCGCTGTCCCGATGGCTCATAAATAACTGCTTCAATAACAACAACAAATCAGGAGACACCTCCCATGTTCGGCATGTCCCACGAGACGTTCCTACTGCTTGATGCAGTGGTCACGGTGATCGGACTCATCGTCCTCATCACCAAGTTCAAATTCCACCCGTTCATTGCGCTGACCATCGCCGCCGCATTCCTCGGCCTGACGTCGGGCATGCCGACCGGCACCATCATCAAGGCGTTCCAGGACGGCTTCGGTGGCGTGCTGGGCTTTGTCGGCATCATCCTGGCGCTGGGCACGATGCTCGGCAAGATGATGGCCGAGTCGGGCGGGGCCGATCAGATCGCCCAGACCCTGATCCGCGCTTTCGGCAAGGACAAGGTGCAGTGGGCCATGATGTTCGCCGCGTTCCTGGTGGGCATCCCGCTGTTCTTCGAAATCGGCTTCGTACTGCTGATCCCGCTGGTGTTCATCGTTGCGCGTCGCACCGGCGTGTCGATCATCAAGATCGGTATTCCGTTGCTGGCCGGCCTTTCCGCAGTCCACGGCCTGGTGCCGCCGCACCCGGGGCCGCTGTTGGCGATCGGCATATTTGGCGCTGATATTGGCAAGACCATTCTTTACGGCCTGATCGTCGCGCTGCCGACCGCCATCATTGCCGGGCCGATCTTTGGTACGTTCATTGCCAAGCACATCCCCGGCCATCCTAACCAGGAGCTGGTGGACCAACTGGCCCGCGAGACGAACTCTGCCGAGCTGCCAAGTTTCAGCATCACCCTGATCACCGTGCTGTCGCCGGTGTTCCTGATGCTGCTCAAGACCTTTGCTGACGTAGCGCTGCCGGACGGCAATCTCTTCCGTGTCTGGATGGACATGATCGGCCACCCGATCTCGGCCTTGCTCCTGGCTTTGCTGCTGTCGCTGTACACCTTCGGCTACAAACAGGGCATCGGTTCCAGCCAGATGCTCAAATGGCTGGACGCCAGCCTCGCGCCGACCGCCGCGATCATCCTGATCATCGGTGCCGGTGGTGGCTTCAAGCAGATGCTGGTCACCAGCGGCGTGGGTGATGTGATCGGTCACATGGCGGTGAGTGCGCAGATCTCGCCGATTCTGCTGGCCTGGCTGGTGGCGGCAGTGATTCGGATTGCGACGGGTTCGGCGACGGTGGCGACCATTACCGGTGCCGGGATCGTGGTGCCGGTGGTGGGGATGATGCCGGGTGTGAACCGTGAGCTGCTGGTGCTGGCGACCGGTGCCGGTTCGTTGATCCTGTCCCACGTCAACGATGCGGGCTTCTGGCTGGTCAAGCAGTACTTCAACATGACCGTGGCCGAGACCTTCAAGACCTGGACCGCAATGGAAACCATCCTGTCGGTGGTGGGGTTGATCTTTATCCTGCTGCTGTCGCTGGTGGTCTAAGCAACAACGCATAACCCACTGTGGGAGCGAGCTTGCTCGCGATGGCGGACTGACAGTCGATACCTTCGCTGACTGTTATGCCGCTATCGCGAGCAAGCTCGCTCCCACGTTGGTTTCTGGTGATCAGTAGATCCAAGGTGGGATCCAACTCCCACCGATGGTTTTGTCTCAGGCGTTAGGTTTGCTTACCAGCCCATCCGCCCGAAACATCCCGCGGATCCCACGCACCGCCTGGCGAATCCGGTCCTGGTTCTCGATCAGCGCAAAGCGCACGTGATCGTCCCCATATTCCCCGAACCCCACCCCTGGCGAGACGCAGACCTTGGCTTCGGCCAGCAGCTTCTTGGCGAATTCCAACGAACCCAGGTGCGCGTAGGCCTCGGGAATCTTCGCCCAGACGTACATCGAGGCCTTGGGATTTTCTACCATCCAGCCCAGTTCATGCAGGCCCTTGACCAGCACATTGCGGCGCTGGCGGTACTGCTCGGCGATGTCGCGCACGCATTGCTGGTCGCCTTCGAGGGCGGCGATGGCGGCCACTTGCAGCGGGGTGAAGGTGCCGTAGTCGTGGTAGCTCTTGATCCGCGCCAGGGCGTTGACCAGTTCCGGGTTGCCCACCATGAAACCGATGCGCCAGCCGGCCATGTTGTAGCTCTTGGACAGGGTGAAGAACTCCACCGCGATGTCTTTCGCGCCGGGTACTTGCATGATCGACGGGGCTTTCCAGCCGTCATAGACGATGTCGGCGTAGGCCAGGTCGTGGATCACCAGCACGTCGTACTGCTTGGCCAGGGCGATGACCCGCTCGAAGAAGTCCAGCTCCACGCACTGGGCAGTGGGGTTGGAGGGGAAGCCGAGGATCATCATCTTCGGCTTGGGAATCGAGCCGCGGATGGCCCGCTCCAGTTCGTCGAAGAAATCCACCCCTGGCACCAGCGGCACCGAACGCACCTGGGCGCCGGCGATCACCGCGCCGTAGATGTGGATCGGATAGCTGGGGTTGGGCACCAGCACCGTGTCGCCCTGGTCCAGGGTCGCGAGCATCAGGTGGGCCAGGCCTTCCTTGGAGCCAATGGTGACAATGGCTTCGGTTTCCGGGTCGATGTCCACCTCATAGCGGTCCTTGTACCAGCGCGAAATAGCGCGGCGCAGGCGCGGGATGCCTTTGGAGGTGGAATAGCCGTGGGTGTCTTCACGCTGGGCGACGGTGACCAGTTTTTCCACGATGTGCGGGGGCGTGGCGCCGTCGGGGTTACCCATGCTCAAGTCGATGATGTCTTCGCCGCGCCGACGCGCAGCCATCTTCAGCTCGGCAGTGATATTGAATACATACGGGGGGAGTCGATCGATGCGCGCAAAGCGGCGCGGCGAACCTTGTTCGGCCATTGTTGCCTCGAGATACGTGAGCGCCCGGAACCGTCCGAGCGACGTTGGCCACTGCGGTGGCCTGCGGCGCAAGATAATCGGGCGGATGTCGGATTGTCCAGTAGCGGCGCGCAACTATTTTCGACGACACTGTCGACCTCGCCGCGCAGCCATCAACGACGGCTGCGGGCAGTTGAATTCGCCGCACCCCAATCGAACGGAATGAATGATGGAATTTTCCAGCGGTTTCCTGCTGAGTCTCTCCCTGTGCCTGGACATTGGCGTGGCCAATATCGCGATGATCACCCTGGCGATGCAACGCGGCTATTTCCAGGGTTTCGCCCTGGGCCTGGGCACCTGCGTGGGCGACCTGGTCTACGCGGTCCTGGCCCTGGCCGGCATGACCGTACTGCTGCAATACGAAGCGGTGCGCTGGGTGCTGTGGGTCGGCGGCTCGGTGTTGTTGCTGTACTTCGCGGCGAAAATGATCCACTCGGCGATCTATCACAGCGCGGTACTGGCCGAGGCCGACGAAGTGCAGGGCAACTCATCGCGCCAGGAGTTCTTTCGCGGGATTTTCCTGGCCATGTCATCGCCCAGCGCCATCCTCTGGTTCGCGGCGGTGGGCGGCACGCTGATCGCCCGTTCGGGCGGCGGAACCTTGCTCAGCTCGGCGCTGTTCCTCAGTGGTTTTCTCTGCGCCGGGCTGCTGTGGTGCGCGGCCCTATGCCTGGCGGCGACCCAGGGCGGCAAACTGTTGGGGGATAAACTGTTGCGGTATTCCTATTGGGCATCCGCCGCGATCTTCTGCTATTTCGCGGTGTACGTGATTGTTTCTGGTTACAACGAGTTTGTAGGGAAAGCCGTCACCAGCGCCCTGCCGGGCATCTGACAAGCGAAACGGCCTGGCAATTACGGTTTGGCTTCTATACTGCAAAGCCCTACTTCACGTTTTGCTGGAGTGTTGCCGCATGGAAAAGCCCAAACGCGATTACACAGCCGTACCACGCTTTGAACAGGGACGTTTTCAGCTCATCGCCGGTTTTGGTGCTCGGTTTACCCAGGACACTGCCCAAGACATCCCTTTGCTCTGGGAAAAGTTCCTGCCCTGGCTCGGCAAGGTGCCAGGGCAGAAAGATGAAGTGACCTACGGCGTATGCTGCAATCCGGACAAGAAAGGTGGGTTCGAATACATCGCCGGCGTGGAAATCAGCCGGCTCGACGATTTGCCGCCACAATACCGTTGGATCGAGATCCCGCCCGGGCCCTACGTCGTGTTCGAACACAGGGGCCCGCTGAAGACACTGCCGCAAACCTTCCAATACATCTGGAACGAGTGGCTACCGCAGTCCGGCCACAAAGGGGCCTGCACACCGGAATTCGAACGCTACAGCGAAGACTTCAACCCCAGGACCGGCCAAGGCACCCTGGAGATCTGGATCCCGCTCAAGCCGAGTTGACCGCCACGGCTTCAGTACAGGCTGGCCTGTATCCGTGCGGGCGCTTCACGGTCGTAAGTTTCGGCATCGAACTGCCCATCATTCAAGCGCTTGTGGATTGCCCCGGCGCTGGGCAGGGCCGAGCGTTCAAGGTGGCGAGCCGGATTCCACAGGTCTGAGCGCACGATGGCTTTGGAACAATGGAAAAACGCCGCTTCGACCGACACCAGCAACACCGTGCGGGCCGGCTTGCCGTTGACCGCAAAGCGCTCCAGCAGTGCGGGTTCGGCGCTGATCCGGGCGGCACCGTTGACCCGCAAGGTCTCGCCAATCCCGGGAATGAGGAACAGCAGCGATACCCGCGGATCGTGCAGAACGTTGCGCAGGGTGTCGATGCGGTTGTTGCCGGGACGATCCGGCAAGGCCAGGGTACGCTCGTCGAGGATCTGCACGAAACCCGGCACATCGCCCCGGGGCGAGCTATCGAGGCCATCGGGCCCTGCCGAACCGATGACCACCAGCGGCGAAGCCCGGATCATCGCCTGATAATCCTCGTTCAGGAAGGGGATCTGTTTACGCACTGCCCGTTCGTGGGGCAGGCCATAAAGGGCTTCCAACTGTTCAATCGACGTCAACATCATCCATTCATCCTGAGTCTATTGGGCAAGTTCTATCAAAACACCAACCCCATCCGCCGCTCATAACCGATGCGGCCCTTGTAGGCTTCGCCACTGTCGACCCAGCCCAGCCGGGTGTACAGGCCGATGGCCAAGTCGTTGTCGGCGTCGACCGAGAGTTCCAGGCCACGGATTTCCGGCCAGGCGGCTCGTGCCACGGCGGGCAACGCCTGCAGGCAGGCCTTGCCATAGCCTTTGCCTTGGGCCCGATGGTCGACTTGCAAGGCATGCAGGGTGGCGCTGTGTTCGTTGGCCCAGGCGGGCAGTACCGGCGGGCGCTTGAGCAGCAGGAAGGCTACCGGCACCTCTTCAGCCAATAACGCAAAGCCTTTGACCCCCGGGCCGGGCTTGGACAGCAGCATGTGCAGGGCGCCATGGATATCGCCGGCGAACTTGATCTGTTCGGGGTGGATTTCGATGGCGCTGACCTGTTCGCGTTGCAGCGCGGTCAGGTCTTCGTAGGGGACGAGCTGAGGGGTCACAAAAACGTCCGTTGTTTGCCGGCAGAATAGGACCTGGATTCTAGCGAATTTTTTTCTTTGAATTATTTTTGTTGGATTGTCGATTCGCTGTTTCTCCAAACGACAAAGGGTGTCTTCAACAAAAAACTGCGGAGAATCACCATGAATACCCAAGCCACTGAAACCGAAATCCAGACCCTGATCGACACCTATCGCCAAGCCGTCATGGCCAAGGACGTCGAAAAAGTCATGGCGCTCTATGACGAGGACATTGTCTCGTTCGATGCCATCCAAGCCTTGCAATTCAAGGGCAAGGCCGCCTACCGGGCCCATTGGCAAGCCTGTATGGAAATGTGCCCCGGCCCGCACAAGTTCGATTTCCATCAGGTCAAGATCACCCCGGCCGACAACATCGCCTTCGCCCACTGGCTGGCCTATTGCGGCGGTACCAACGAAAAAGGTGAGGAACAGGCCTGCTGGATGCGTGTGACGGCCTGCTACCAGCGCGTAGCCGGACAATGGCGGATCGTCCACGAACATTGGTCCGCGCCATTCGACCCGATGGCCGGGACGGCGCTGTTCGACCTGCAACCCTGATCGTCGGTTTTTTCGCCGAGCGTCATTCTGCCGTCCATAGTTGATCAGTCCGATCACGGAGCCTTCCATGAAGTACCTATGCCTGGTGTATAGCAACGAACACACGCTGCACAACTCGCCTGACAGCCCGGAGGACGCCGAGTGCATGGCCTATGCCGAATCGATCCTGGGCAGTGGACGCATGCTGGCCGCCGAGGCGTTGGAGTCGGTACAGACCGCCACCACGGTGCGCATGCGCGGCGGCAAGCTGTCGATCACCGACGGCCCATTCGCCGAGACCAAGGAGCAACTGGCGGGCTTCTACCTGATCGACGCCAAGGATCTCAACGAAGCCATCCAGGTCGCCGGCAATATCCCGGCGGCCCGGGTCGGCTGTGTCGAAGTACGACCGGTACGCCAACTGAACCCCTGAACAACAATCACAAACAGGATTTCATTCATGAACCTTACAGCTGCCCCTTACGCGTTATCCATCAGCCGGGTCATTGACGCCCCGCGCCAGAAGATCTTCCGCGCCTGGACCGAGCCGGGCTTGCTCGTCCAATGGTGGGGTCCCCATGGCATGACCACGCCGGAGTGCGAAATGGACCTGTGGGTCGGCGGTCAGTTTCGCACCCTGATGCGCGCCCCCGATGGCAGTGAATACCCGACCATGGGCGTGTTCCTGGAGATTCTCGCCCCGCAGCGCCTGGTGTTCACCGATGCGTTCCTGCCCGGCTGGATTCCCTCCGGCAAGGCCTTCATGACCGCTGAAGTGCTGCTGGAGGAGGTGGACGGCAAGACCCGTTACACCGCCCGGGCGCTGCACTGGAGCGAGGAGGATCGCCAGGCACACGAAGCCATGGGCTTTCATGACGGTTGGGGCCAGAGCCTGGACCGGCTTGAGACGCTGATTACCCAAGGCATGCCCGACTGATGTCGGTCGAAACGGTCAAGGCGCGGGTCGAGCAGGTTTATCGGCAAGACTCGCGGCGGATCCTGGCGACGCTGATTCGCCTGCTGGGGGACTTCGATCTCGCGGAAGAGGCCTTGCACGAAGCCTTTTTCATTGCGGTCGAGCGCTGGCAGCGCGACGGTGTACCGGACAACCCGCGGGCCTGGCTGGTGTCTGCCGGGCGCTTCAAGGCCATCGACAGTTTGCGTCGCCGCGCGCGTTTCGCTGCGTCCCGACCGATGTTGATCGCCCAGCTCGAAGAGCTGGAGCAGGGCCAGTGGAGTGACGAAGACGTGGAAGACGATCGCCTGCGGCTGATTTTTACCTGTTGCCACCCGGCCCTGGCGGCGGATGCCCAAGTGCCCCTGACGCTGCGGGAAGTCTGCGACCTGACTACCGAACAAATCGCCCGGGCGTTCCTCGCCGCCCCTGCGGCCATTGCCCAGCGCATCGTGCGGGCCAAGGCGAAAATTCGCGATGCCAGGATCCCCTATCAGGTGCCGTCCCGCGCGGAACTGCCGGAGCGGCTGGACAGCGTGCTGCGGGTAATTTACCTGGTATTCAACGAAGGGTATTCGGCCTCGATGGGCGCCGAGCTGACCCGCGAAGACCTGACCCGCGAAGCCATCCGTCTCGGGCGTCTGCTGATGGAGTTGCTGCCCGAGGCCGAGGTCATGGGGTTGCTGGCGTTGATGCTGCTGCACGAATCCCGGCGACCGGCGCGAACGTCGTCGACCGGTGAGCTGATCCTGCTGGATGAACAGGCGCGATCCTTGTGGGATGCCGAGCTGATCGCCGAGGGCTGCGCGCTGGTGGAAGCCGCGCTAAAAACACGGCGGTTCGGGCCGTACTGCCTGCAAGCGGCGATTGCGGCGGTGCATGCCGAAGCGCCGACCGCCGAGGAGACCGATTGGCCCCAGATCGTCGGGCTTTATGATGTGCTGCTGCGTGCCGTGCCATCGCCGGTGATCGAACTCAACCGCGCCGCCGCCCTGGCCAAGCGCGATGGGCCGGAAGCAGGCTTGCGTCTGGTCGAGGCGATTCTGGGGCGTGGGGAGTTACTCGACTATCACCTGGCCTACTCGGCGCAGGCAGAATTCTGTCGCCAATTGGGGCGATTGGACGAGGCGAGGGCGGCGTATCGACGCGCGCTTGAGTTGACGCAGCAATTGCCGGAACGGCGGTTTATCGAAGGGCGGCTTGCGGGGTTGCAGTGATGAGCCACCAAACGACGAAACTCCTGTGGGAGCGGGCTTGCTCGCGAAGGCTGAGTGTCAGACTACACCAATGTCGACTGTGCCGACGTCTTCGCGAGCAAGCCCGCTCCCACAAGGGAATTGATAGCAGATCGCGCATTTTCGAAAACGCCAGAAACCACTGTGGGAGCGAGCTTGCTCGCGATAGCGGTGGACCAGCCAACATCAATGTCGACGGATAGACCCCCATCGCGAGCAAGCTCGCTCCCACAGGTTTTGTGGCTTGGCTGGCTGCGTTAACCCTCAGCCAGCCGGTGTTGATCAGAACTCGTGATCAGCGCTGTCCGGGTTCAGGTCGCTGATGCCCAGTTTGCCCGCAGCCTGTTCGATCGAACCGGTCTGCTTGACCAGTGCGGCGATGGCGTCGCGCACGATCTGGTTGCCAGCGGTGTTGCCGGCGGCGATCAGTTGGTCGTAGTGCTCACCCTTGTTGGCGTGATCGACCATGACCTGGATCTTGGCTTCGGTGTCGGCCAGGTCGGCCTTGAGCGCGGTGTCCGCGGCCGGGTCGGCCTTGGCCACCAGGGACGACAGGCTGGCGCCGGTCATCTTGCTGCCGTCGACGCGGGTGTATTCGCCCAGGTACACGTTACGCACGCCCTTGGCATCGTAGAAGTGCGAGTTGTGGGTGTTGTCGCTGAAGCAATCCTGCTCGTCTTCTGGCGAGTTGGCTTCCAGGGACACCTTCATACGCTCGCCCGCCAGTTCACCCAGGGACAGGCTGCCCATGCCGAACAGCATCTTGCGCAGGCCGCTTTCGGCCGGCTCGGCTTCCAGGGTGGCGCGGTAGTTGTCGGCCACGTTCGGTTTCCAGTTGCCGACCATTTCCTGCAGGTCATTGACCAGCAGTTGGGTCACGGACTTGAGGTACGCACGACGACGGTCGTTGTGGCCGCCAGTGGCACCGGCGCCTTCCAGGTAATCCGAAGCAGGGCGATTGCCGGCACCCGGGCCAGTGCCGTTGAGGTCTTGGCCCCACAGCAGGAATTCGATGGCGTGGTAGCCGGTGGCGACGTTGGCCTCGGAACCGCCCAGCTCGTTCAGGCTGGCGAGTTTTTCCGGGGTGATGTCTTTGACGTCGACTTTGTCTTCGCCAACCTGGACTTCGGTATTGGCGATGATGTTGGCGGTCGCGCCCGGGTTACCCAAGGCGTGCTCGTAGGATTTGTCGACGTAATCGATCAGGCCTTCGTCCAAGGGCCAGGCGTTCACTTGGCCTTCCCAGTCGTCGATGATGGTGTTGCCGAAGCGGAACACTTCGCTTTGCAGGTACGGCACGCGTGCGGCGACCCAGGCAGCCTTGGCGGCCTTCAGGGTCTCGGCGTTCGGCTTGGCCAGGAACGCGTCGACGGCGGTTTGCAGGGTCTTCGCAGTGGATTCGGCATCGCTGTAGACGGCATAGACGATGTCGGCATAGTGCGCGACAACGGCCTTGGCGGCGGCTTCGTCGATTTTGCCGGCGGCAGCAGGGGCGACCGGTGCCGCGGTGCTGGCGGCCGGCGTTGGCGCTTGCGGCGCGGCGGCCTTGTCTTTGCCTTCGCCGCAACCGGCGAGGGAAATAGCGATGGCCAGCAGACTGGCGGTAGCCAGGGGCATACGAATCATGGCGAACATCCTGCTTCGGTGATGGATGGGACAGGCGCGAGGGTGCGCAAAAACTGCGACATAATGCGAAAGATTTGCATTATGTGTAAAGGGTTATGGTTGTAAATATTTCTTATTTAATGATGCAGATCACCCCGTTTCGGCGGCGTCCGTAGGAGCTGTCGAGCGAAGCGAGGCTGCGATCTTGTCTCAGCCAATGGAGTCGCAAGTGAAAGATCAAGATCAAAAGATTGCAGGCTTCGCCAGCTCCTACAGGGGGGCTTGGAGGAATCAGATGATGGACACCTTGGCGCGCTCGGCCTGCTTCAGGTAAAGGCCCAATTCCCGGGCCGGCAGCGGTTTGCTGTAGTAGTACCCCTGACCTTCGTGGCAGCCCTCGGCGATGATGTAGGCTTCCTGCTCGACCGTCTCGACGCCCTCGGCAATGACCTGCATCCCCAGGCTCTTGCCCAATTGGATGATGGCCCGGACGATGGTTGCGTCGTCTTCGTCGTCGAGCAGGTCCTGGACGAAGCTCTTGTCGATCTTGATCTTGTCCAGCGGCAGGCTCTTGAGGTAGCTCAGGGACGAATAGCCGGTACCGAAGTCATCGATGGCAATCAGCGCCCCGGAGCGGCGCAGGCTCAGCAAGTGCTGGGCCGCGGTGGTGATGTCTTCCATCAGGCCGGTCTCGGTGACTTCCAGCTCCAGGCTGCGCGGCGGCAGCCGGTACATCTGCAGGAGATTGTTCACCACCCGCGGCAGCTCGGCGTGGTGCAGTTGCACCGTCGACAGGTTGACCGCCATGCGCAGGTCGAGGAAACCCTGGTCGTGCCATTCGCGCAATTGCCTGCACGCCTGGTCCAGCACCCATTCACCGATGGCGATGATGGTGCCGTTCTGCTCGGCCAGGGGAATGAACAGGTCCGGCGGGACCAGGCCGTGCTCGGGATGGTGCCAGCGGATCAGGGCTTCGGTGCCCACCACCCGCAGGTCGCGGTAGCTGATCTGTGGCTGGTAAACCAGGCTGAATTGCTCGCGGACCAGGGCCTCGCGCAGGTCTTTCTCCAGTTCGCGACGACGGCGCATCTCGCTGTCGACGCTGGCGATGTAGAACTGATAGCGATTGCGCGAGCGGCTCTTGGCCAGGGTCATGGTCTGCTCGGCTTTCTGCAAGAGTTTCTCGGTGCTGTCGCCGTCTTCAGGGAAGAGGGTGATGCCGATGGTAGCCCGCAGGCGGATTTGCTGATCGTCGATGGCGAACGGCGCTTCCAGGTCATCGAGGATGCTCTGGGCCAGTTCGGCGGCCTCGTATGGCTGTTCGATGTCGGCCTGGACCAGGGCAAACTGGTCGCCCCCCAGCCGCGCCAGTGCTCCGAGCCGGCCACTGTGGGCCCGCAGTCGATCGGCCAGGGCCAGCAGCAACTGGTCGCCGGTCTGATAGCTGAACTGTTCGTTGATGCCCTTGAAATCATCCAGCCCTACACACAGCACCGCCACCCGACGTTGCAGGCGTCCGGCGTCCACCAGGATCTTGTCCAGTTGCTGTTGAAGTTGCTGGCGGTTGGGCAGGCCGGTGAGAAAGTCGTACTGCGCCATTCGCAGCAGGCTGTTTTCCGCTTCGTGGCGCAGGTGCGTGTTGCGCTCGATGGATTCGAGCAGTTGGTTGGCGGTGTTGATCCACAGGCCCAGCTCGTTTTGCTCGTGGCCGCGCAACTGCGGGATCTTGTGCGCGCTGGGGCGATCGGGGTTGATTTCGGTCAGGTGCTCGATGATCCGCGACAACGGCTTGGTCAGCAGCCAGTGATAGACCAGGTACAGCACCAGGCCCATGGCCAGGGCCCGCAGCATCCCGGAGATGAAGATGATCACCGAGCTGACGATGAAACCTTCGCCGTAGGTGGCGGTGTCGAGGGTAATGCTCAGGTCGCCGTAATATTCGCTGTAGGGGCCTCGTCCCACCAGTTGCGTGGTGAAGGTGCGTTCCTTGCCCAGGATCAGGTCGGTCAGCCAGCGGCTTTCGGAGTGCTGCAAGGGCCGGGTTTTTTCGGCGAGCATGGTTTCGCGGGGATGGCCGATGGACGCCATGCGCACAGCTTCATCCTGGAACAGGCCCTCGATTACTTGCATGCCCATTTCCCGGTCCAGGCTGTAGACGGCCTGGGTCGACGGATCGCGGAACATGTCGAGGATACGCTGGGCGTCACTGGCGACGGCCTGGTTGGTTTTGTAGGCATCGAACACGATCTGGGCGCAGCTCAAGACCACGCCAACGATCAATGCCGAGAGGAGCACGACCCGGAGCAACTTCACAGACAAGCTGTTCTTGAGTTCCAGCTTCAAAGAGTGGTTCCTTGTTCCGTGCGGGTAGCGTCAAGTTGCCATGAGTATTGGCAATCCTGTGATGTCAGTCAAAGGGACAATCAAACACAAGGTTTTTCGCTTGAAACCTGACCGATATACGTTTTTTCCAGAGTGATTGCTCTACGACCATTGTGTCGGTTGAAAGGCACCGTAACTTGAGGCCTGTCAGGATTTTTTCTTGAGTTCCAGGCGCGAGGTAGCTTGCCCGCGGTCAATTTGCCGCGCAAAAAAAACCCGGCACGGCGCCGGGTTTCTTTGGTCTGGCATCGAGCTTAGGCAGTGAAGGCTTTACCTTCGAACTGCTCGGCGACGAACTTCCAGTTGACCAGGTTCCAGAACGCTTCGACGTATTTCGGACGAACGTTGCGGTAGTCAATGTAGTAGGCGTGTTCCCACACGTCGCAGGTCAGCAGCGGGGTGTCGCCGTTGGTCAGCGGATTACCGGCACCGATGGTGCTGGCCAGGGCCAGGGAACCGTCAGCTTTTTTCACCAGCCAGCCCCAGCCGGAACCGAAGGTGCCGATGGACGTCTTGCTGAATTCTTCCTTGAACTTGTCGAACGAACCGAAGGCTGCATTGATGGCTTCGGCCAGCGCGCCGGTTGGTTGACCGCCGGCGTTTGGTGCCAGGCAGTTCCAGTAGAAGGTGTGGTTCCAGACCTGAGCGGCGTTGTTGAAGATACCGCCCGAGGAAGTCTTGACGATTTCTTCCAGGGTCTTGCCTTCAAACTCGGTGCCAGGCACCAGGTTGTTCAGGTTCACGACGTAGGTGTTGTGGTGCTTGTCGTGGTGGTATTCCAGAGTCTCTTTGGAGATGTGCGGCTGCAGTGCATCGTGTGGGTAGGGCAGCGGCGGCAATTCGAAAGCCATGGTGATTCTCCTAATCAGGTCAGTTGCGGTGAGCGCAAGGCCGATCACGGGCGGCCAGACTAGCGCCGGGGAGTTTGTACTCTTTGCGGCGCAGGAGTCGGATCATAGCACCGGGGGTGCGGCATAACCACGCAACAACTGTGTGGAATAGAGGTTCCAGAGCGGTTTGGAATAATCAGCCGGTGACAATCAATTGCACCGCCACGGTAAACATCATCACCGCCACCAGCAGGTCCAGGATCCGCCAGGTGCTTGGACGGGCCAACCACGGGGCCAACCATGCCGCGCCGATGGCCAGGGTGAGGAACCACAGCAGCGAGGCACTGGCCGCGCCCACCACGTAGGCGCCGGGCACGCTCTGCTGGGCGCCGAGTGAGCCGATCAGCAGCACGGTGTCGAGGTAGACGTGGGGATTGAGCAGCGTCACCGCCAGCGCGCTGAGCAACACCGCCCGTAGCGAGCGCACGGCTTGGTTTTCACCCTGTTGCAGGCTCTGCTTCGAGCAGGCCCGACGCAAGGCCAGGCTGCCATACCAGAGCAGGAACGCCGCGCCGCCCCAGCGGGCTATCGACAGCAGCAATGGGCTCTGGGCCAGCAAGGTCGCCAGACCGAAAACCCCGGCGGCGACCAACAGGGCGTCACAGGCGATGCACAGCGCCGCGACCGGCAAGTGATGCTCGCGGCGCAGGCTCTGGGCCAGCACAAATGCGTTTTGGGCGCCGATGGCCATGATCAGCCCGAGGGCCACCAAGAGCCCGTTCACATAGCTTTGCCACATCGTTTTATCCCCGGTCAGTTGATGAATTGCTGGCCATTCTCCTGTGGCTGGATGTATAAGAAAAACCAATATTGCTGATTGCTCATTAGGAAAACTGATGTTCGATTACAAATTGCTCTCTGCTCTGGCTGCCGTGGTCGAGCAGGCCGGTTTCGAGCGCGCGGCCCAAGTGCTGGGCTTGTCGCAGTCGGCTATTTCCCAGCGGATCAAGCTGCTGGAAGCGCGTGTCGGCCAGCCCGTTCTGGTGCGTGCCACACCGCCGGCGCCGACGGAAATCGGCCGACGGTTGCTCAACCACGTGCAACAGGTGCGGCTGCTCGAACGCGACTTGCAAAGCCTGGTACCGGCGCTGGATGAGGAGGGGTTGCCGGAGCGGCTGCGCATCGCCTTGAACGCAGACAGCCTGGCGACCTGGTGGGCGCTGGCCGTCGGTGATTTCTGCGCCGAGCATCAGCTGTTACTCGACCTTGTGGTGGAAGACCAGACCGTCGGCCTCAAGCGCATGCGCGCCGGAGAAGTGGCGGCCTGTGTCTGCGCGAGCGAACGCCCGGTGGCGGGTGCTCGCAGCGTGTTGCTGGGGGCGATGCGCTACCGGGCGTTGGCCAGTCCGGCCTTCATCGCCCGGCACTTTCCCGACGGCGTGCGGGCCGATCAACTGGCCCGCACGCCGGCATTGGTGTTTGGTCCGGATGATTTCCTGCAGCACCGCTACCTCGCATCCGTGGGCGTGGAGGGTGGTTTCGAGCATCATTTGTGCCCCTCGTCCGAAGGTTTCATCCGTCTTGCCGAAGCGGGATTGGGCTGGGGGTTGGTGCCGGAGCTGCAGGTGCGCGAACAGCTGGAACGAGGCGTGCTGGTGGAATTGTTGGCAGATAAACCGATCGATGTGCCGCTGTACTGGCATCATTGGCGCAATGGTGGGCAGTTGCTCGGCTTATTGACCGAGCGATTGATCGCAGCGGCAAGCAGCACGCTGCAAGCGGTAAGTGAAAAGCGTCTGGCTTGAAGCTTGTGGCTTGTAGCTCGAATCTGATTTTTAGGAGCATGCATGAAGATTTTGGTCACCGGCGCGAGCGGCTTCATTGGCGGGCGCTTTGCGCGTTTCGCCCTGGAGCAGGGCCTGGATGTACGGGTCAACGGTCGCCGGGCCGAGAGTGTGGAGCATTTGGTGCGACGCGGTGCGCAGTTCGTCCAAGGCGATCTGAGCGACCCGCTGCTGGCCCGCGACCTGTGCCTGGATGTCGAGGCCGTGGTGCATTGTGCCGGCTCCGTGGGGCTGTGGGGCCGCTACCAGGATTTCCACCAGGGCAATGTCCAGGTCACGGAAAATGTCGTCGAGGCCTGTCTCAAGCAGAAGGTACGTCGCCTGGTTCATCTGTCCTCGCCGTCCATTTACTTCGACGGCCGTGACCACCTCGGGTTGACCGAAGAACAGGTGCCCAAGCGCTTCAAGCACCCTTATGCTGCCACCAAGTACCTGGCCGAGCAGAAAGTCTTCGGCGCCCAGGAGTTCGGCCTCGAAGTGCTAGCCCTGCGTCCGCGCTTCGTGACCGGTGCCGGTGACATGAGCATTTTCCCGCGCCTGTTGAAAATGCAGCGCAAGGGAAGACTGGCCATCGTTGGCAACGGGTTGAACAAGGTGGATTTCACCAGTGTGCAGAACCTCAACGAAGCGTTGCTCAGCAGTCTGCTGGCCACCGATTCAGCCTTGGGCAAGGCCTACAACATCAGCAACGGCGCACCGGTTCCGCTGTGGGATGTGGTCAATTATGTGATGCGCCAGATGGAAGTCCCACAGGTCCGACGTTATCGTTCCTACGGCTTGGCTTACAGCGTCGCGGCGCTGAATGAAGGTGTCTGCAAGCTGTGGCCGGGTCGCCCCGAACCGACGCTGTCGCGCCTGGGCATGCAGGTCATGAACAAAAATTTCACCCTGGACATCAGCCGGGCCCGGCATTATCTCGATTACGATCCGCAGGTCAGCCTGTGGACGGCGCTTGATGAATTTTGCGCTTGGTGGAAGGTCCAAGACGCCCGCTGATCGGCCCATCATGAACCGAGTGCCCGGTTCGGGGTCAATCGGTGCGGCGGGCGAGAGGGTTATACTCGCCGCATCAAGCCATTACCGGTTTCCCAAAGGTCGAACCATGCCCATGCGTAACGATGCCAACGACGACTTCGATGATGTACCGAGCCTGCGGATGCGGGCCGACATTCCCGATGACGATGATTTCATGCCCAACCGCCAGCCCCACGTGCAAGCGCGCCCGGCGCCCGCTGGCGTGGCGAAGGTCAAGGGGCCCAGCACCGGGCCGCTGTGGGCACTGGTCGGCGCGCTGCTGTGTGCATTCGGTTTCCTGGCCTGGTGGAGCTTCCAGCAGATTTCCCTGATGGAGCAGCAACTGGTAGCGACTCAGGAAAGCTTTGCCCGGATCAGTGAGGATGCGGCGGGGCGCTTGCAGGACATTTCCGGCAAGGTGGTCGCCGGGCAGTCCAACGTCATGAGCGACAGTGAAGCCTTGAAGCTGCAGATCAAACAGTTGGAGAGCAAGCTGCAGGAGCAGGGGCGGCAATTCGACAACAAGCTGGTGGAGCAGTACAAACAGCAGCAAGCCACGTTCGGTCCGTCCGCTGACCTGGACAAGGAATTGGCCCAGCTCATTGCCCAGGCCTCTGAGCAGCAGAACACCAACACTCAGCTACAGGCTTCCAACAAGGAGCTCCAAACCCAGGTCAAAGCGCTGGCGGCTGAAGTGACCGCCCTGAAAGGCCAGGGCGAGGGTGGTGCCCTGGATGCCCAGCTCAAGAGCATCGGTGCCGACATCACCGCCCTTAAAAGGGCCACCTCCAACTCTGCCATCGACCGCCTGGAGCAGGACGTGATCGTGCTCAAGAGCCAGCAGGACAAGGGCGGCAACACTGCCGAGTTCGACGCCTTCCGCGGCCAGGTCACCCGTAATATCAACACCCTGCAGGCGCAGATCCAGAACTTGCAGCAGCAACTTAGCGCTGGGCAATAGGCCGGTAGGCATGAGCTTGCCCGCGATGGGGCGTCGCGCTTGAATGTGCCGCCGCCATCGCGAGCAAGCTCGCTCCCACAGGAAACGCGGTCCAGTGTGGGAGCGAGCTTGCTCGCGATGGCGTCCTGTCAATCAATACCAATACTCACTGACTCACCACACTCTCCAGCAATCCCCTGAATACTCCAACATCACCCCACGCCGTCTACGCTCTTGAAACACCAACAAGAACGAGGGGCGCACGCATGGTTTTTTTTCACAGGATGGCCTGGCTGGGCGCAATGCTTATGTTGGGGCTAGCCCCCGTTCATGCAGCGACACCTGACGATGGCCAGGCAGCCCGGGCGCTGCTGGAGAAGGCCTTGGCCTATTATCACGACAACGGCGAGAAAGCCTTTGCCGCCTTCAGTCGCCAAGGGGAATTTGTCGACAAGGATCGCTACGTGTTCGTGGTGGATACCCAGGGTGTGATGCTCGCCAGCGGCGGGCCGTCCTCGGCGTTGATCGGGCGGGACGTGTCCGAGGTGCTGGGGCCGGATTTGCGCAAAGCCTTCAAGGACGCCTTGAAAACCCCCGAGGCCAGTGGCATCCAGCAAGCTGAGTACCGTTGGCAGAACTGGGCGGACGGCAAGGTCGAGCGCAAACATGTGTATTTCCAGCGTGTTGGTGAGCGAATCCTGGCCGTCGGCTACTACCTGCCACGTGCTTCCGCCGAACAGGCCAGGGCGCTGTTGGACAAGGCCTCGAGTGACCTGCTGAAAAACGAGAAAGCCACGCTGACGGCGGTTAACTCACTCAAGGGCGGTTATCTGCAGGATGATTTGTATGTCTTTGTCGTCGACCTCGATACCCGGCGCTATGTCGGTCATGGCACCAATTTGCGTTTGATCAATACTGACTTTTCCAGGGTCAAGGATCCGGATGGCAAACCGGTTGGGGAGCCGATCCTGGCCATGATCGGCAAGCAGGATGTGGGGGAGTATGAGTATCGCTGGAAGAATCCGGTGACCGGGAAGGTTGAGGACAAGCATGCGTATTTGAAGAAGGTTGGGCATTTTCTGGTGGCGGTGGGGTATTACAGTCCTTGAGGGGGGCTTCGTTTGGTGTGTATATCCGTTGCTGCGGTAACGGCTACTTAGGGTTCCGCTCTTACAGCGGGTCACTTTTGGAAGAGCGCCAAAAGTAACCAAAAGCGCTTTGCCCCACCACTCGGCACCTCGCCTAGGCTCGGTGTGCCCGAACGAAGGCATTGCTCCGTGGGCCGCCGCGAAGGGCCATCCATGGCCCAGCGCGGCTACCTCGGCATCCATGCCGAGGTGCCCACTGCGCAATGCCTGCGTTCGGCCATCGTGGTTAACGGGGCGCCCCAGATCAAAAACAAAAGCGAGGCGGCCTGATAGCCGACCTGGTTCTTGGTGGGACCGCGTTTCTCCTGTGGGAGCGAGCTTGCTCGCGAAGCGGAGTGTCAGTCGATGAGGATGTTGGATGTGCCGGCCTCTTCGCGAGCAAGCTCGCTCCCACAGAAGTACTGTGGCTCACATGAATTCTGTGACCACTGAAGATCAAATGTGGGAGCGAGCTCGCTCGCGATAGCGGTCGTTCAGTTACAGAGGCGTTGGATTTGCTGCCATCATCGCAAGCAAGCTCGCTCCCACAGAAGTACTGCGGCTCACATGAATTCTGTGACCACTGAAGATCAAATGTGGGAGCGAGCTTGCTCGCGATAGCGGTCGTTCAGTTACAGAGGCGTTGGATTTGCTGCCATCATCGCGAGCAAGCTCGCTCCCACAGGAGAAACGCGGTCCCACCAAGAACCAGATCGGCTATCAGGCCGCCTCGTGGTGGGGCAGAAGCGCTTTGGTTACTTTCGACTGGGCCGGCTTCCGGGCTTTTCGAAAGTGACCCGCCGTAAGGGCGGAACCCTAAGCCGCCGTTACCGCAGCAACGGATATACACCCGATAAAAGCACCACAGCCGGCCCCCCAGCCAAAATCACCCAGCCACCAACACCCGAATCGCCTCCAACCGCAACGCCGCCTTCTCAAGCATCGCCAGCCCTTGCTCGCGCTGTTGGCGCAGGGCCACCAGTTCACTGTCGCGCACGGTCGGGTTGACCGCTTGCAGGGCGGTCAGGCGGGCCAGTTCCTCGTCGGTATCGGCGGCCAGGCGGCGCTGGGCCTCGGCCACGCGTTCG
Source organism: Pseudomonas sp. Soil_N_39 (assembly GCF_057655955.1). Taxonomy (NCBI): domain Bacteria; kingdom Pseudomonadati; phylum Pseudomonadota; class Gammaproteobacteria; order Pseudomonadales; family Pseudomonadaceae; genus Pseudomonas; species Pseudomonas sp. Soil_N_39. The sequence goes on along the minus strand of NZ_JBDGLI010000006.1, from coordinate 128,688 downwards.
GCGTGACGCGGGGCGATCTTCTCTTCGCCGGCATTGATCCGTGGCGTGAGCTGGTCGCGCTGGGCCTGGATGAACTTGTTGGCGCTGGCGCGGGGCACGCTTTCGAGTTGGTCGTTCAGGGTTTCGAACGAAACCCGGGCGGCCAGGTCGTTGCCGTTGGCGTCCAGCAGGCAGCGCAGGGCGGCCGGCGGCAGGTAGCGGCCCAGTTGCAGCGAGCGCGGGGCGACCACTTCGCTGACATAAAGCAGTTCCAGCAACACGGTGCCGGGCTTGAGCGCCTTGTTCTTGATCAGCGCCACCGCGGTGTTGCCCATCGAGCCGGACAGCACCAGGTCCATGCCGCCTTGCACCATCGGATGCTCCCAGGTGATGAACTGCATGTCTTCGCGCGACAGCGCCTGGTTGCGGTCGTAGGTGATGGTCACGCCTTCGTCGTCGCCCAGCGGGAAGCTGGCGTCGAGCATTTTTTCGCTCGGCTTGAGGATCAGCGCGTTTTCCGAATGGTCCTCGCTGTCGATACCAAATGCGTCGAACAGGGTTTCCATGTAGATAGGCAGGGCAAACTGATCATCCTGTTCAAGAATGGCTTCCACCAGCGCATCGCCTTCACCGGCGCCGCCGGAGTTGAGCTCCAGCAAACGGTCGCGGCCGGTGTGCAACTCGGCTTCCAGGCGCTCGCGTTCGGTACGGGCTTCATCGATCAGCGCTTGCCACTGGCCATCGTCGGCTTCTTCCAGCAAGGGCAGCAGGCGCGGGCCGAACTGGTGCTGCAAGGCGTTGCCGGTCGGGCAAGTGTTGAGGAAAGCGTTCAGGGCTTCGTGATACCACTGGAACAGCCGCGCTTGCGGGCTGGTTTCCAGATAAGGCACATGCAGCTCGATGACGTGTTTCTGGCCGATCCGGTCCAGACGGCCGATGCGCTGCTCCAGCAAGTCCGGGTGGGACGGCAGGTCGAACAGCACCAGGTGATGAGCGAACTGGAAGTTGCGACCCTCACTGCCGATTTCCGAGCAGATCAGCACCTGGGCGCCGAACTCTTCGTCGGCGAAATAGGCCGCCGCGCGGTCACGCTCCAGGATGTTCATGCCTTCGTGGAACACCGTGGCCGGAATGCCGGAGCGCACGCGCAAGGCGTCTTCCAGGTCCATGGCGGTTTCGGCGTGAGCACAGATCACCAGCACCTTGGTGCGTTTGAGCATCTTCAGGGTGTCGATCAGCCACTCGACCCGCGGGTCGAAACGCCACCAGCGTTCTTCTTCGCTGGCGTCCGGCTGGGCCTGGAAGCTGACTTCCGGGTACAGCTCGGCGTGATCGCCCAACGGCAATTCGAGGTATTCGGCCGGGCAGGGTAGAGGGTAGGCATGCAGCTTGCGCTCGGGGAAGCCTTGCACGGCGGCGCGGGTGTTGCGGAACAGCACGCGGCCAGTGCCGTGGCGGTCCAGCAATTCGCGCACCAGGCGGGCGCTGGCTTCGACATCGCCATCATTGACAGCGGTCAGCAATGCTTCGCCTTCATTGCCCAGGAAGCCGTGGATGGTCTTGTGGGCTTCAGGCGAGAGGCGGCCTTTGTCCAGCAACTCCTGCACGGCTTCGGCCACCGGGCGATAGTTTTCGCTCTCGGCGCGGAAGGCCTTGAGATCATGGAAGCGGTTCGGATCCAGCAGGCGTAGGCGGGCGAAGTGGCTGTCCTGACCCAGTTGTTCCGGAGTCGCGGTCAGCAGCAGTACGCCCGGGATGGTTTCGGCAAGCTGCTCGACCAGGGCGTATTGCGGGCTGACCTGGTCTTCGTGCCACACCAGGTGATGGGCCTCGTCGACCACCATCAGGTCCCAGCCGGCGGCGAACAGCGCGTCCTGGGCCTTTTCATCGTCCACCAGCCACTCCAACGCCACCAGGGCCAGTTGGGTGTCTTCGAACGGGTTGCTGGCATCGCTTTCGATGAAGCGTTCTTCGTCGAACAGTGCGACCTGCAGGTTGAAGCGCCGGCGCATTTCCACCAGCCACTGGTGCTGGAGGTTTTCCGGCACCAGGATCAGGACGCGGTTGGCGCGGCCGGACAGCAATTGACGGTGGATGACCAAGCCGGCCTCGATGGTCTTGCCCAGGCCCACTTCGTCGGCCAGCAATACCCGCGGCGCAATGCGGTCGGCCACTTCACGGGCAATGTGCAATTGGTGGGCAATCGGCTGGGCACGTACGCCGCCCAGGCCCCAAAGCGAAGACTGCAATTGGCGACTGGTGTGTTCCAGGGTGTGGTAACGCAGGGAGAACCAGGCCAGCGGGTCAATCTGGCCGGCGAACAGACGGTCGCTGGCCAGGCGGAACTGGATGAAGTTCGACAGTTGGGTCTCGGGCAGGGTGACGACTTCGTTCTGCCCGTTGAGGCCGTGGTAGACCAGCAGCCCATCGACGTCATCGACTTCGCGCACGGTCATCTTCCAGCCTTCGAAGTGAGTGATCACATCGCCCGGCGAAAACCGTACACGGGTAAGTGGCGCATTCCGTAGCGCGTACTGGCGAGTGTCGCCAGTGGCCGGATAGAGCACGGTCAACAAGCGGCCGTCCTGTGCCAGAACGGTGCCTAAACCCAGCTCGGCTTCGCTGTCACTGATCCAGCGTTGCCCCGGTTGATACTGCTGCGCCATGCTGCCTGACTCCCGCCTTGAAAAAGCCGGTTATCTTAACGGAAGGATCCTTCAGACCAAAGGATTTACGTACGCTGATTCATTACCAACGGCACGGAACTTACGCTTGCCCAGCGATCAAACAAGCTCGGCCCTGGTGATCGCTGCAATTGCCAACTGGGTCACAAGTTTCAGACCGGCGGTTCAAGCTGCCACTTTAGCCGCCGACAACCTGAAGACAGGAGAACTTTATGTTGCCACCCATGCTCCCTTTGAGCGCCGTACCCATCACCGCTCAACAGGATCCGGTTCGTCAGCGACCGGACATCCCGCCCGTGGTTCCGGTGCAGCAAAGCTCCAACGAAAGCACCATCGACCTGCAAAATCGTGACCCGGAAGAGACCGCGCTGCTGCTGCGCGAGGAGCAGCGTCGCCAGCAGGAACGCGAGCGCCGCCGCCGCGAGGCCGATGAAGACCCTGAAGAGCACCTGGCCGTACCGGGTACCGAACTCAACGCCGACAACACCGTACCGGTGGTGCCGCTGATCGACGACGAGACACGCCAGGGCCTGTGGGTCGATATCCAGATCTGATCCAGGCGTTTGCCTGCATCCACAGGCTGGTCAACGCCGCCAACAGCCCGCATCATGGGCGCATCCGCAATTCACTGCACGATGCCCACACGCCATGAGCCAAGAAGACAAACTGATCGACCTCAGCGCCGAGCGCGCCAAGCGCGTTCACGACCTCAACGAAAAACGCCTCAATGAAGTCCGCCAGGCCTTCGAGCAGGCCATGCCGTTGGGCAAGCCCAAGAAAAAGCCGAAGAACAAGCCGAAAAAGCGCTGAACCCCCTCGATCCATTGATGCAGATCAGTTATTTCCCCACCTTTGCGCTCCGTTGCGGGCGTTATTGACCCCGGTCAATTTTCATCCAGGCCTGATTGGTTACCTTGAACCCATCGCAACAGGGGCAAGACCAGGAGGCTAGTCATGTTTTTCGATAATGTGGTGTTTGCCGGGGTGTTGACGGTCGGCCTCATGTTCGTGTTTTTCGCAGGTTTCGGATTATTCATCTGGAAAGATGCACACAAGCGGAAAAAACCGTAGGTCTTTCCGGCTACAACGAGCACGCAAGGCATTTTGGGCGACTTCGGTCGCCCTTTTTTTTTGAGCAGATTTCCCCTGTTCCACACAAGCCCATTGTGGGAGCGAGCTTGCTCGCGATAGCGGTATGTCTGTAGATACATGTGTTGACTGACCCGGCGCCATCGCGAGCAAGCTCGCTCCCACAGTAGTCAGGTGTCCGGGCATAAAAAAAGGTGCGACCCGTAAGGGTCGCACCTTTTTTGCAAGCCGCTAGAATCAGCTACCCAGGGCCTTGGACGCCAGCCAGAACAGCCCGGCCGACAGCGCCACCGTCGCTGGCAGGGTCAATACCCAGGCCAGCAGGATGGTTCGTACCGTGCCACCTTGCAGGCCGCTCTTGTTGGCGACCATGGTGCCGGCCACGCCCGAGGACAGCACGTGGGTGGTGGAAACCGGCAGGCTGAAGATATTCGCCATGCCGATCATGCACGCGGTGGTGATCTGCGCCGACATGCCCTGGGCGTAGGTCATGCCTTGCTTGCCGATCTTCTCGCCGATGGTCAGCACGACACGTTTCCAGCCAACCATGGTGCCCAGGCCCAGCGCCAGTGCGACAGCCAGGATCACCCAGAACGGGGCGTATTCGGTGGTGGCGGTCAGGTCCTTGCGCAGCTTGTTCAGGTCGTCTTTCTCACGGGCTGCCAGGCCTGGCAACTTGCCAACCTTCTTCGCCGTGTCGTCCAGGCAAAGCAGGTAGCGACGAACCTCGATGCGTCGTTCCGACGGCAGCGAGTGGTAGTCCGCCACGCCTTTGAGCGTGTCGAGCAGGGCATTGATGGTCGGCTCGGTCTGCTGCGGGTTGCAGCGGAACTTCTCCGGCAGATCGCCTTTCACGCTTTTGCCCAGCGCCAGGTATTCACCCAGGGATTCGTTGTTGCGTTGGTAGAACTGGCTCAGGTGCAGGGTCGCGTCACGGGTCCGTTCGATCTGGTAGGTGGTGCTGCCCAGGTCGAGTACGAATTGCGCCGGCACGATACCGATCAGCACCAGCATGATCAGGCCGATGCCTTTCTGGCCATCGTTGGAACCGTGGACAAAGCTGACGGCCATGGCCGAGATCACCAGTACCAGGCGATTCCAGAACGGCGGGTGCTTCTTATCGTCGATCTTGCGGCGCTGTTCCGGTGTCTTGTGCATCTTCGACAGCGGGCGCCACCATTTCAGAGCGATCAGCACCAGGGCGGCGATCAGGAAGCCGGCCATGGGCGAGAACACCAGGGAGGCGCCGATATCGATCGCCTTCTGCCAGTTCACCCCATCGGCCAACGGGATATCGTTGATCAGGGCGTTGGCCAGGCCCACGCCGAGGATCGAGCCAATCAACGTGTGGGAACTGGAGGCCGGGATACCGAAGTACCAGGTGCCCAGGTTCCAGGTGATGGCCGCTGCGAGCAGCGAAAACACCATGGCCAGCCCGTGTCCGGTGTTCACATTGATCAGCAGCTCCACGGGCAGCAGGTGAACGATGGCGTACGCCACCCCCACGCCGCCCAGCAGCACACCGAGGAAATTGAACACACCGGAAAAGAACACCGCCAGGTGAGGCGGCATAGCTTTGGTGTAGATAACAGTGGCAACCGCGTTAGCGGTGTCATGAAAGCCGTTGATGAACTCGAAGGCGAGGACAAAAGCCAGGGCGAGCAAGAGGCTCACGAGCACCCAAGCATCCAGTCCGCTGAATAAATCGATCATGAAGGTTTTCTGACCCGGTCGTAAGGGGGCGCGATTATGCCAGAAAACCTTGGCAATCGATGCATTGCCTGCTCGTCGGTAACATTCTTCAACGAAATAATTTGTAGGAAAGCCTCAAGGGCGAGGTTTTCCGCGGGACGCGTAACCCCTTGATTCAGGGGGGCAAAGCGCATCTGGCCGGGATCACCGCCAGCGGTAGGACGCCTCGAGGGATTGTATGAAATATCTGAAAAGGAGGTCGGCCATGACCCTTCCCGACCGTCGGACGGGAGCGGATGGCGGCCCGCTCATGGCGGGCGTGCGCTACGGTTTCCGGCCTGGGTGGTGGCCGGAGACCTCTTCACAAGAACATCGGGCCCGGAGCGTCACTGCTCTTCGGCTTTGAGTTCTTTTTCCATTTTCTGGAGTTCCTGGGTGAAGGCCTGGTCCTGAACGGTGGCGCGCTTACGCCAAGGCTTGCGTTCCGGTTCAGGTTGCGCGGCGTAGGTGGTGACTTCCCCGCCGTAAACTTCCTTGTAACGTTGTTCCTGGCGCTCAAGTTCCGCGCGCAGTTCGTCTTTCGTCACAGTTTTACCTAAATTAATTGAAGTTGAATCTGGTGATACGCACTGCATGTGGACATGCAGACGGCCACGGCACCAGAGCTGACAGCTGACGTAGCATCAGGGCTTCGCGTTGTTGCCAAACAGGGGAAGCGACCATGAAGGTGCTTCGGGCACCGGGGTAGCGACCACGATGCCTGCGTACGGGAACGGTCGATTGGCCGTACCGTCGCTGTTTTGCATTATAGCGGTCCAGCCGAATAACACTATCGGGAAAAAGTAAAAGACGTTGTTGTTGTGTGAACTCATGTTTGTATGTGCAACTTGTATCACAGCTTGCAGAAAGATGCCGGCGAGTGCCAGTAACCAGATGCCATTGAGGCCAACAAGTTCAAATATCGCCAGCCCCTTCACGGCAAACCGCGTGTCACTGTTTCCTTCGACTTACTGGCGAACGCACGCGCGGCTGGCCAACACACGGGTCTGATTGCGATTATCGGTCGACGGTTCGATAATCGAACGATCTTGGCCGGCAGCCCTTGCTTGCCCATCGTGCAGCCGTTTGAATAGCCGTCACTTCCGGGGAAGGATCAGACATGAACGACCAATTGCGCAATGCCTTCACTTCCGTCGCGCCACCGATCGTCGCCTCGCCGGCCAAGCGAATCCAGGCGCTGACCGGCGATCCTGACTTCATGACCTCCTTGGCCCGCGGGTTGGCCGTGGTCCAGGCCTTCCAGGAGCGCAAGCGGCACCTGACCATCGCCCAGATCAGCCATCGCACGGAAATTCCCCGCGCCGCCGTCAGACGTTGCCTGCATACCTTGATCAAGCTTGGCTACGCCACCACGGACGGGCGTACCTATTCGCTGTTGCCTAAAGTGTTGACCCTCGGTCACGCCTATCTGTCCTCCACGCCCCTGGCCGTTTCTGCCCAGCCGTACCTGGACCGCATGAGCGAGCAACTGCACGAAGCCTGCAACATGGCCACGCTTGAAGGCGACGACATCCTCTATATCGCCCGTTCCGCCACCACCCAGCGCCTGATCTCGGTTGACCTGTCGGTGGGCGGGCGCCTTCCCGCCTATTGCACCTCGATGGGCAGGATTCTCCTGGCGGCCCTGGATGACGCTTCGTTGCGCGATTACCTCGACCATGCCGACCTGCAAGCCAAGACCAGCCGCACTTTGCACACACCCGAAGCGTTGCTCGAATGCGTGCAACAGGTGCGCCAGCAGGGCTGGTGCATCGTCGACCAGGAACTGGAACAGGGCCTGCGTTCGATTGCCGTGCCGGTGTACGACGCTTCCGGCCAAGTGGTGGCCGCGCTCAACGTCAGCACCCATGCTGGGCGGGTCAGCCGCAATGAGCTGGAACAGCGCTTCCTGCCAGGCTTGCTGGGGGCCAGTCGCGACCTGAGCGCGCAACTGTTCACTTAAGCTGTTCGATAAACGCACACAGTCGGCGACGATGAATTGACGGTATTTGCCTGGCCTCATTAATGTCGCGCAGCGTCATCCGGCGTGTTTCGCCGGTCTCTGATTCGTTCGCCTGCGTTTCTTGCGTGGAATAAAAATAAAATGAACCAGCCCCAGACCTCCGTAGGCAACTGCCTTGATGTGCAGTCCTTCATCAATGCCCAACCCATTTCGCGCTATCAGTGGCGGGTGGTGATCCTCTGTTTCCTGATTGTGTTCCTTGACGGCCTCGACACCGCGGCCATGGGGTTCATCGCCCCGGCCTTATCCCAGGACTGGGGCATCGATCGCGCCAGCCTCGGCCCGGTGATGAGCGCCGCGCTGATCGGCATGGTGTTTGGCGCACTGGGCTCAGGGCCGCTGGCTGACCGCTTCGGGAGAAAAGTCGTACTGGTGGGCGCGGTCCTGCTGTTCGGCGCGTTCAGCCTGGCGTCGGCCTACAGCACTAACGTCGATCAATTGCTGGTCTTGCGTTTCCTGACTGGCCTGGGCTTAGGCGCCGGCATGCCGAACGCCACCACCTTGCTCTCGGAATACACCCCGGAGCGCAAGAAATCCTTGCTGGTGACCAGCATGTTCTGCGGTTTCAACCTGGGCATGGCCGGCGGCGGGTTCATCTCCGCCAAGCTGATACCGGCGTTTGGCTGGCACAGCCTGCTGCTGATTGGCGGGATCCTGCCGTTGATCCTGGCGGTGGTATTGCTGTTCTGGCTGCCGGAGTCGGCGCGTTACTTGGTGGTGCGCAATCGCGGTACCGACAAAGTGCGCAAGACCCTGGCACCCATCGAGCCGCATACCGTGGCCCAAGCGGCGAGCTTCAGTGTGCCGGAACAGAAAACCGTGAAAGCCCGTAACGTACTGGCGGTGATTTTCTCCGGCAGCTACAGCGCCGGCACCTTGCTGCTGTGGCTGACCTATTTCATGGGGCTGGTGATCGTCTACCTGCTGACCAGTTGGCTGCCGACCTTGATGCGCGACAGCGGCGCGAGCATGGAACAGTCCGCGTTTATCGGCGCGTTGTTTCAATTCGGCGGCGTGTTGAGCGCCGTCTTCGTGGGTTGGGCGATGGACCGGTTCAATCCGCACAAGGTCATCGGCCTGTTCTATCTGATGGCCGGGGTGTTTGCCTACGCGGTGGGGCAGAGCCTGGGCAATATCACTTTGCTCGCTACCCTGGTGCTGGTGGCGGGCATGTGTGTCAACGGCGCGCAATCGGCGATGCCTTCCCTTGCGGCGCGTTTCTATCCGACCCAGGGCCGGGCCACCGGCGTCTCGTGGATGCTGGGTATCGGTCGCTTCGGGGCGATCCTCGGGGCCTGGATGGGCGCGACCCTGCTTGGCCTGGGCTGGAATTTCGAGCAGGTCCTGACCGCGCTGGTCATCCCCGCCGCCCTGGCGACCACGGCGGTGGTGATCAAGGGCATGGTCAGCCATGCGGATGCGACCTGAGCCAACGGCATAACCCTTGTGGGAAGACAAAACTGTGGGCAGGCAGGATCCCTGTGGGAGCCGAGCTTGCTCGCGATAGCGGTGGATCAGGCATGTATCCATCGCTGACACATCACCATCGCGAGCAAGCTCGGCTCCCACAGGGTCTGCTCTCACGGGGGGGCTCCGTGTACTTTGGTAGATCGATAGCCAAACAACAATCTGTTCGATAAACGAACACTCAGTCGATTATCGGATTGTTTGGCGTTATCCCGAAGCTTAATCTTCAGTCACCTCGGCGCTTAACCTCGCGCTTTTTTCTTCATGTCGGTCTACTGGAAAACGGGAGCCTGCCCCATGGCTGAAATCCTTTCGCTGCACGACGCGGTGAAGCAATTCGTCAACGACGGCGATACCGTCGCGCTCGAAGGCTTCACTCACCTGATTCCTACGGCGGCGGGTCATGAAATCATTCGCCAGGGCAAGAAAGATCTGACCCTGGTGCGCATGACGCCTGACCTGATCTATGACCAGTTGATCGGCGCCGGTTGTGCTCGCAAGTTGATTTTCTCCTGGGGCGGCAACCCTGGCGTCGGGTCGTTGCACCGCTTGCGCGATGCCGTGGAGAAACAGTGGCCGCACCCGCTGGAGATCGAGGAACACAGCCACGCCGACCTGGCTAACGCCTACGTCGCCGGCGCCTCCGGCCTGCCATTCGCGGTGTTGCGGGCCTACGCCGGCTCCGACCTGCCGAAGGTCAACCCGCTGATCAAGAGCGTGACCTGTCCCTTCACTGGTGAAGTCTTGGCCGCCGTGCCTTCGGTGCGCCCGGACATCACGGTGATCCACGCCCAGAAAGCCGACCGCAAGGGCAACGTGCTGCTGTGGGGCATCCTCGGTGTGCAGAAAGAAGCCGCCCTGGCCGCCAAGCGTTGCATCGTCACCGTGGAAGAAATCGTCGACGACCTGAATGCGCCGATGAACGCCTGCGTGCTGCCGACCTGGGCGTTGAGCGCGGTGTGCCACGTACCGGGCGGTGCTCATCCGTCCTACGCCCACGGTTACACCGAGCGTGACAACCGTTTCTACCAGGCGTGGGACCCGATCGCCCGGGACCGTGAGACCTTTACCGCCTGGATCAACGAATACATCCATGGCACTAAAGACTTCAGTGAATTCCAGGCCAGACTGGCAGCCGCTTCGCAGGTGAAACCATGACCTACTCCACCAACGAAATGATGACCGTCGCCGCGGCGCGTCGCTTGAAAAACAATGCCGTGTGCTTCGTTGGCATCGGCCTGCCGTCGAAAGCAGCCAACTTGGCGCGCTTGACCTCGTCGCCGGACGTCGTGCTGATCTACGAGTCCGGCCCGATCGGTGCCAAGCCCAGCGTGCTGCCGCTGTCCATCGGCGACGGTGAGCTGGCGGAAACCGCCGATACCGTCGTACCGACCGGTGAGATTTTTCGCTACTGGTTGCAGGGCGGGCGTATCGACGTCGGTTTTCTTGGCGCGGCCCAGGTCGACCGTTTCGGCAACATCAACACTACGGTGGTGGGTGACTACCACCAGCCGAAAGTCCGCCTGCCGGGTGCCGGTGGCGCACCGGAAATCGCCGGCTCGGCCAAGAGTGTGTTGATCATCCTCAAGCAGTCCGCGCGTTCGTTTGTCGACAAGCTGGATTTCATCACCTCGGTCGGCCATGGTGAAGGTGGCGATTCGCGCAAGCGTCTCGGTCTGCCGGGCGCAGGGCCCGTGGGCATCATCACCGACTTGTGCATCATGGAGCCGGAAGCCGGCAGTCATGAATTCGTGGTCACCGCGCTGCACCCCGGCGTGACCCGCGAACAAGTCATTGCGGCCACTGGATGGGCGATCCGTTTCGCCGACCAGGTGCAAACCACCGCCGAGCCGACCGAGGTGGAGCTGCGCGCCCTGCGCGACCTGGAAGCTCGCACTGCGGCGGCCCACGGCCAGGCACCGGGAGAAGCCTGATGCGCGACGTTTATATCTGTGATGCGATTCGAACCCCCATCGGTCGGTTTGGCGGCGGTTTGTCCACCGTGCGCGCCGATGACCTGGCGGCCGTGCCGATCAAGGCGTTGATGGAACGCAACCCATCGGTGGACTGGAGTGCCGTGGACGAGGTGTTCCTCGGCTGTGCCAACCAGGCCGGCGAAGACAACCGCAACGTGGCGCGCATGGCGCTGCTGTTGGCGGGCTTGCCGGAAAGCATTCCCGGCGTGACCCTCAATCGTCTTTGCGCCTCGGGCATGGACGCCATTGGCACGGCGTTCCGCGCCATCGCCAGCGGCGAGATGGAATTGGCGATTGCCGGCGGCGTGGAGTCGATGTCCCGTGCGCCGTTCGTGATGGGCAAGGCCGACACCGCGTTCTCCCGCAACATGAAACTGGAAGACACCACCATCGGCTGGCGCTTCATCAACCCGTTGATGAAAGCCCAGTACGGCGTGGATGCGATGCCCCAGACCGCCGATAACGTGGCCGATGACTACGCCGTGTCCCGCGCCGACCAGGACGCTTTCGCCTTGCGCAGCCAACAGCGCACGGCGGCGGCCCAGGCAGCAGGCTTTTTCGCCGAAGAAATCGTGCCGGTGCGCATCACCCATAAAAAAGGCGAAACCGTGGTCGAGCAGGACGAACATCCTCGCGCCGACACCACGCTGGAGACCTTGAGCAAACTCAAACCGGTCAATGGCCCGGACAAGACCGTCACCGCCGGCAACGCCTCGGGTGTGAACGATGGCGCGGCGGCGTTGATCCTGGCATCGGCCGAAGCGGTAAAAAAACATGGCCTGACGCCGCGGGGCAAAGTGCTGGGCATGGCCAGTGCCGGTGTCGCGCCTCGGGTGATGGGCATCGGCCCGGTGCCGGCGGTGCGCAAGCTTACTGAACGCCTGGGCCTGGCCGTCGCGGATTTCGATGTGATCGAACTCAATGAAGCGTTTGCCAGCCAGGGCCTGGCGGTGCTGCGTGATTTGGGGCTGGCGGACGATGCGCCGCAGGTCAACCCGAACGGTGGCGCCATCGCCCTCGGTCATCCACTGGGCATGAGTGGGGCACGCTTGGTGATGACGGCGCTGCACCATCTGGAAAAGACCGGCGGCAGGAAAGGCCTGGCGACCATGTGTGTCGGCGTCGGCCAGGGTCTGGCATTGGCAATCGAACGCGTCTGACGCGTCGCTCTACTAATAAGAAACCGAGGAATGCTACATGACTGACAAGCCTGGTTATCGTCGCCCTCAAGCGGGCACCCAGCCGGAGTATCTGCACCCGCCGTACCAGTCCACCAACCTGCGCTCGCCGTCCAAGCCATTGGTGTTCCTGCCGCATTCGCTGTCGGAAATTACCGGCCCGACTGTCGGCGCCGACCGCTTGCAGGAAAAGGACCATGACCTGACCGCCCAGCATGCCGGCGAGCCACTGGGGGAGCGGATCATCATTCACGGGCGCGTGCTGGATGAGCACGGCCAGCCGGTGCCGGGCATCCTGGTGGAGATCTGGCAGGCCAACGCCGCCGGTCGCTACAACCATGACCGTGACAACCATGATGCGCCGCTGGACCCGAATTTCACCGGCACCGGTCGTACCGTCACCGACGCCGACGGCTGGTATCAGTTCCAGACCATCAAGCCCGGCGCTTATCCGTGGGGCAACCACCACAACGCCTGGCGCCCGGCGCATATCCATTTCTCACTGTTCGGGCCGAGCATTCTGACGCGCCTGGTGACGCAGATGTATTTCCCGGGCGATCCGTTGCTCGAATACGACCCGATCTACAACTGCGTGCCGGACACCCGCGCCAAAGAACGCCTGATCGCCCGTTTCGACCTGGAAAAAACCGTCCCTCACTATGCCCTCGGTTACCGCTGGGACATCGTCTTGCGCGGCCGCGATGCCACGCCGATGGAGAAATAAGATGACGCTCACCGCCACCACGTCCCACACCGTTGGCCCGTACTACCACATCGGCCTGACCTGGCTGAACCGCGAAGACCTGACCGTCGCACAAACCCTCGGCCAGCGCGTGGCGATCACCGGGCAGGTGGTCGACGGTAACGGCCAGTTCGTCAACGACGCGATGCTGGAAGTCTGGCAGGCCAACGCCGCCGGCAAATACGCTCACCCGGAAGACGACCAGGACAAACCCCTGGACCCGCACTTCGAAGGCTTCGGCCGGGTGCCGGTGGATGCCGAAGGGCGTTTTCGCTTCACCACCATCAAGCCGGGCACTGTACCGGGGTTGGCAGGCACGACCCAGGCACCGCACCTGGTGGTGCTGGTGTTCGCACGCGGGCTGGTCAAGCATTTGCTGACGCGCATCTACTTCGACGGCGAACCGGCCAACGAAACCGACCCGCTGCTGGCCTGCGTGCCCGAAGAACGTCGCGCCACTATCGTTAGCAAGCCTGATGCGTCGGGCGTGTATCAGTGGAACGTAATCCTGCAGGGAACGGATGCCGAGACGGTGTTCTTCGACTACTGAGTGATTACACCTGTGGGAGCGAGCTTGCTCGCGATAGCGGTGGGTCAGCTTGCATCCATTATTGATGGTGCCGCCCTCATCGCGAGCAAGCTCGCTCCCACAGGGTGCCAGTACAGGCAATGCAATACTGTGGAACGGGAGTGTTACGAAGTGTGTCTAGAATTCGTCAGTCCCTAACGAGTGAACACCCCATGACCATCCCAATCAGCAGTCACTACACCGGTGAAGAGCGCAGCAAGCGCATCTTCGCCATCGTCGGTGCTTCATCCGGCAACCTGGTCGAATGGTTCGACTTCTACGTCTATGCGTTCTGCGCGATTTATTTCGCCCCGGCGTTCTTCCCCTCGGACAACCCGACGGTGCAACTGGTCAACACGGCCGGTGTGTTTGCCGCGGGATTCCTGATGCGACCCATTGGTGGCTGGATTTTCGGTCGGGTGGCGGACCGTCACGGGCGCAAGAATTCGATGATGATCTCGGTGCTGATGATGTGCTTCGGCTCGTTGCTCATCGCCTGCTTGCCCACCTATAAGGACATCGGCGTCTGGGCGCCGGTACTGCTGTTGTTCGCGCGTTTGCTGCAAGGCCTGTCGGTGGGCGGCGAATACGGCACCACCGCCACCTACATGAGCGAAGTCGCCCTCAAGGGCCAACGTGGCTTTTTCGCCTCATTCCAGTACGTGACACTGATCGGCGGGCAACTGCTGGCGGTGTCGCTGGTGGTGATCCTGCAACAGTTTCTCAACGAAGATGAATTGCGCGCCTACGGCTGGCGTATCCCATTTGTGGTGGGGGCGGCTGCGGCGTTGATTTCCCTGTTGCTGCGGCGTTCCCTGAAGGAAACCAGCAGCAAGGAAATGCGCGAGAACAAGGACGCCGGCAGCATTACGGCGCTGTTTCGCGACCACAAGGCGGCGTTCATTACCGTACTGGGCTACACCGCCGGCGGCTCGCTGATTTTCTATACCTTCACCACCTACATGCAGAAATACCTGGTGAACACCGCCGGCCTGCACGCCAAGACCGCCAGCTACATCATGACCGGCGCGCTGTTTCTCTATATGTGCATGCAGCCGCTGTTTGGCATGCTCGCGGACAAGATCGGCCGGCGTAACTCCATGCTCTGGTTCGGTGCCCTGGGGGCGTTGTGCACGGTGCCGATCCTGCTGACCCTCAAAAGCATCAGCAGCCCGTTCCTGGCGTTTGTCCTGATCACGTTGGCGCTGGCGATCGTCAGTTTCTACACCTCCATCAGTGGCCTGGTGAAAGCTGAAATGTTTCCACCTGAAGTGCGGGCGCTGGGAGTAGGGTTGGCCTATGCGGTGGCCAATGCGATTTTTGGCGGATCGGCCGAATACGTCGCCTTGAGCCTGAAAGCCCAGGGCATGGAGAACGCCTTTTATTGGTATGTCACGGTGATGATGGTGGTGGCGTTCCTGTTCAGCTTCCGCCTGCCCAAGCAACCGGCGTATTTGCACCATGACCTTTGACTCAACTGCGTCGGCCCGTGAGGCCGGCGCCCCCAAGGACTGTTTATGAGCGAACGACCGGGCAATCAGCTGTTCGATGCCTACTTCACGGCTCGCGAGATGCGCGAGGTGTTCTGCGATGCGGGGCGGGTCCAGGCCATGCTGGATGTCGAGGCCGCGCTGGCCCGGGCCGAGGCACGGGTAGGGTTGATCCCCCAGGACGCGGTGGCGCCGATCGAGAACGCCTGCCGTGCCCAGTTGTACGATTTTTCGGCATTGAGCGAAGCGATTGCCAGTGCCGGCAATTCGGCGATTCCGCTGGTCAAGGCGTTGGGCAAGCGCATCGCCACCCAGAGCGCCGAAGCCGAACGCTACGTGCACCTGGGCGCCACTAGCCAGGACGTGATGGACAGCGGATTGGTGCTGCAACTGCGCCAGGCGTTGGGCTTGATCGAGGGCGAGTTGGCGCAACTGGCCGCCACCCTGGCCCGACAAGCCGAACGTTATGCCGCCACGCCGTTGGCCGGGCGCACCTGGCTGCAACACGCGACGCCGGTGACCCTGGGCATGAAAATCGCCGGTTGGTTGGGGGCTGTCACTCGCAGTCGCCAACGCTTGCGGGAGCTCAAGCCGCGCTTGCTGGTGCTGCAATTCGGCGGTGCCTCCGGAACGCTCGCCGCATTGGGTGAACAGGCGCTGCCGGTCGCCGAAGCCTTGGCCGCCGAACTGCAACTGACCCTGCCGGAACAGCCGTGGCACACCCAGCGTGACCGCCTGGTGGAGTTCGGCGCGGTGCTGGGGTTGGTCGCCGGCAGCCTGGGCAAATTGGGCCGCGACATCAGCCTGTTGATGCAAACCGAGGCCGGCGAAGCGTTCGAACCCTCCGCGCCGGGCAAGGGCGGTTCATCCACCATGCCGCACAAGCGCAACCCGGTGGGCGCGGCCGTGCTGATCGGCGCAGCGACGCGAGTACCAGGTTTGTTGTCGACGCTGTTCAGCGCCATGCCCCAGGAACACGAGCGCAGCCTGGGCCTGTGGCACGCCGAATGGGAAACCCTGCCGGAAATCTGCTGCCTGGTCTCCGGTGCCTTGCAACAGGCGCGGCTGCTGGCCGAAGGGCTGGAAGTGGATGCTGTGCGCATGGCCCGCAACCTGGAACTGACCCAGGGCTTGGTGTTGGCCGAAGCGGTGAGCATCGTTCTGGCCCAGCGTGTGGGACGCGACACGGCGCATCATTTACTGGAGCAATGCTGCAAGCGCGCCGTGGCCGAACAGCGGCATCTACGCGAGGTGCTGGGGGACGAACCCCAGGTCACCGCGCAGCTATCCGCGACCGAGCTTGATCATTTGCTTGACCCGGCCCATTACCTCGGACAAGCCCAGACTTGGGTCGCCCGAGCCGTGGCCGAACACCTTGCCTTGAACGCCTGAAAGGAGATTGTTGTGGGATTCGTCAAACTCGCCGAGGGCGATCTGAATTACCGATTGGACGGGCCGCAAGACGCCCCGGTGCTGGTGCTCTCCAACTCCCTGGGCACCGATTTGCACATGTGGGACGAGCAGGTCGTGGCCTTCAGCGAACACTTTCGCGTGCTGCGTTTCGACACCCGTGGTCATGGTCAGTCGCTGGTGACCGAAGGCCCCTACAGCATCGAACAACTGGGCCGCGACGTGCTGGCGATGCTCGATGCCCTGGGCATCGACAAGGTGCATTTCTGTGGCTTGTCCATGGGTGGGCTGATTGGCCAGTGGTTGGGCATCAATGCTGGCGAGCGCCTGCGCAAACTGGTGGTGTGCAACACCGCTGCCAAGATAGGCGACCCGTCGGTGTGGAACCCACGCATCGAAACCGTGCTGCGTGACGGCAAGGATGCGATGGTGGCGTTGCGTGACGCCTCGATTGCCCGTTGGTTTACCCCCGACTTTGCCGAGGCCCAGCCTGCGACGGCAAAAAAAATCACTGACATGCTGGCCGCGACCTCGCCCCAGGGTTATGCCGCCAACTGTGCGGCGGTGCGCGATGCCGATTTCCGCGAGCAGTTGTCATCGATCCGCGTGCCGCTGCTGGTGATCGCCGGCACCGAAGATGCCGTGACACCGCCGTCGGGTGGGCACTTTATCCAGGAGCGGGTCAGTGGGGCCGAGTACGCTGAGTTCCATGCCGCGCACCTGTCCAACGTCCAGGCTGGCGCGGCGTTCAGCGCGCGGGTGCTGGATTTCCTGCTTGATTCTGGCCGGGCCTGAGGAGTTTCCTGTGGACGAGAAACAACGTTACGACGAAGGCATGCAAGTACGCCGCGCGGTGCTGGGCGATGCCCACGTCGATCGCAGCCTCAATGCCCTGAGCGAATTCAACAGCGAATTCCAGGAGATGATCACCCGCCATGCCTGGGGCGACATCTGGACCCGCCCGGGCCTGCCGCGCCATACCCGCAGCCTGATCACCATCGCCATGCTGATCGGCATGAACCGCAACGAAGAACTCAAATTGCACCTGCGCGCCGCCGCCAACAACGGCGTGAGCCGCAGCGAGATCAAGGAGGTGATCATGCAGAGCGCCATCTACTGCGGCATCCCGGCGGCCAATGCCACTTTCCACCTGGCCGAGTCGGTCTGGGATGAACTGGGTGTCGAATCCCGGACTTGAGCATCACCCCAACCCCTGTGGGAGCGAGCTTGCTCGCGATAGCGGTGGGTCAGCTGGCGACGATGTTGAATGTGATGACGCCTTCGCGAGCAAGCCCGCTCCCACATGGATTTTTACTGGTCACCGGATCTGCGTTCACCCCCAAACTCCCTGTGGGAGTCAAGACTGTGGGAGCAAAGCTTGCTCGCGATGCAATGCCACACTCAACAGAAATGCCACTGACCCACCGCTATATCGCGAGCAAGCTTTGCTCCCACACTGGATCTTCAGTGAGTACACATTTTGTGCTCGACACAGATCCCCTGTGGGAGCGAGCCTGCTCGCGATGACGGTGGTACAGCCTCCATCCATGTTTGGCTTCTACAGCAGGCTGATCGGATAGCTGACGATCAACCGGTTCTCATCGAACTCATTGCTGCTGTAATCCCGGCGCATCGTCGAGTTGCGCCATTTCACATTGAGGCTTTTCAGCGCACCGCTCTGCACGGTATAGGCCAGCTCACTTTCACGGCCCCATTCCTTGCCGTCGTCGACCGTGGCGGTGTGCACGTTGTCACCGCTGATGTAGCGGTTCATCAGGGTCAGGCCCGGCACGCCGACGGCGGCGAAGTTGAAGTCGTGGCGCAGTTGCCAGGATTTTTCCTTGGCGTTGTCGTAGCTGGAGTTGTAACTGTCGTTCGCCAGGGTGCCGCCGCTGGTGCCGTTGACGCGCATCCAGGCGTCATCGCCGCCGACTTTTTGCAGGCCGACGTAGAAGGTGTTGCCGCCGTATTTGGCCGAGAGCATGGCGAACGCGGTTTTGTTGTCCAGGTCGCCGGCCAGCGCGCTGCCGTTTTCCTTGCCGGTGAAGTAGCCGAGGTTGGCGCCCAGGGTCCAATCGCCGATGGGTTGGCTGTGGGTCAGGTTGAAATATTGCTGCTGGTAGATGTCGGACAATTCCGCGTACCACACGCCGACTTGGGTGCGTTTTTCGTTGAAGGCGTATTCGCCGCCACCGAAATTGAAACGGTCGGAGGTGAACGCGCCGCGGCCGTTCATCGACATGTCTTCCATGCTCGCGTCGTTGCGCGGGCTGTTGCCACGGAACTGGCCGCCGTAGAGGCTCAGGCCGTTGATTTCGGTGGAGGTCACCTGGCCGCCACGGAAGGTTTGCGGCAGGGAGCGACCGTCGTCGGAACGCAGGATCGGCAGCACCGGCATCCATTCGCCGACCTTCAACTCGGTCTTCGATACCTTGGCCTTCAGGGCTACGCCCAAACGGCCGAAGTCATCGGCGGGGCGACCGTCGTCATGCACCGGCAGCAACTGGGTGCCGGCGGTGCCGCGACCGCCATCGAGCTTGACCGAGTACATGCCCAGGATGTCCACGCCGAAACCGACTGTGCCTTGGGTGAAACCGGACTTGGCGTCGAGGATGAAACTCTGGGTCCATTCTTCGGCTTTGCCTTGGGCATTGTTCGGGTTGGTGAAGTTGCGGTTGATGTAGAAGTTACGCAAGTTCAGCGTGGCCTTGGCGTCTTCGACAAACCCCGATTCCGCGGCCAAGACGGGCAGGGCGGTGCTGGTCAGGGCGACGGCGATGAGGCTGGGGAACAAGTGCTGTGTGGGTTTCATGGGCGTGTCTCTAATTGTTGTGGGCGAAGCGAGTCGTTGCCGCAACGTTGGGTTGCAGACGGTGCGGTGGAACTGGGCGCGCTGTTGATCAGCCGGACGAAGTAGGGCGTGTGGGCATGGCGACGAACCTGTTGTTATTGGTTTTGTGGGAGCGATGGTGAAGGGCCGCTCGGGATCGGTTCAATTGCTGTTTGCGGGTTTTGGGCGATTATCGAACGGCAAAAATTACATCGGCCCAATGCCATTCCTGTGGGAGCGAGCTTGCTCGCGATGGCGGCCTGTCAGTTGGCTTTGCTCTTGTTGACTGAGTACATATCCGTTTTCGCGGTAACGGCGACTTAGGGGTCCGCCCTTACGGCGGGTCACTTTTGAAGGCGCAAAAGTAACCAAAACGCTCCTGCCCCACCACTCGGCACCTCGCTTAGGCTCGGTGTGCCCGAACGCGGGCATTGTGGTTAACGGGGCGCCGAGATCAACGTCCACCACGAGGCGGCCTAGTAGCCGACCTGGCTCTCCTGGTCGTACACCCATCAGATCTGTTTGAGCAGGTCCTGTGGGAGCAAAGCTTGCTCGCGAAACAGGCGCCTCGGTTCCTGAAAGACCGCATCGCCTCCATCGCGGGCAAGCCTTGCTCCCACATAGGCCAGCGTTAAAGCGCACACAAACAAAAAGCCCACCTTCCGGTGGGCTTCGTGTTTCAGCGTTCAGGCTTCAAATCAGAACAATTTCAGTGGCGGCGCTTTCTCCGCCACCGGCTCGTTCTTGCCCGTCTCGGCATTCCAACCACCGCCCAATGCCTTGTACAGATTGACCTCGCTGGTCAGTTGCGCAAGGCGGTCAGTGATCAGCGACTGTTGCGCGCTGAACAACTGGCGCTGGGCATCAAGGAAGGTCAGGTTGCTGTCGACGCCGATGCGGTAGCGACGCTCGGCCAGGCGGTAGTAGTCCTGGTTGGCGGCGACGAAGTCGGTCTGGGCCTGCAACTGTTCGTTGTAGGTTTGGCGCGCGGCCAAGCCGTCGGAAACTTCCTGGAACGCTGTCTGAATCGACTTCTCGTACTGCGCGACGTTGATGTCTTTCTGAATCTTGGCGTAGTCCAGGCTCGCGCGCAGGCTGCCGGCGTTGAAGATCGGCAGGTTGATTTGCGGCGCGAAGGTCCAGGTGCCCGAACCGCCTTTGAACAGGCCGGACAGGTCCGGGCTCAGGGTGCCGGCGTTGGCCGTCAGGCTGATGCTCGGGAAGAACGCGGCCCGTGCGGCACCGATGTTGGCGTTGGCGGCCAGCAAGTTGCGTTCGGCCTGGAGGATGTCCGGACGACGTTGCAGCAGGTCCGATGGCAGCCCGGCCGGCACTTCGCTGAGCAAGTCATCACTCAACGGTTGCGAGTTCAGGTTGGCCGGCAGGCCTGTACCCAGCAGCAGGGTCAGGCTGTTCTCGTCCTGGGCGACCTGGCGGGTGTAGCGGGCCAGTTGCACACGGGCGTTTTCCACCGCGGTGCGCGCCTGGCTCAGGTCCAGGGCCGAGGCGACGCCGACTTCGGCGCTGCGCGAGGTCAGCTTGAAGCTTTGCTCGTAGGCCCCGAGAGTTTCCTGGGTCAGCTTGAGCAGTTCCTTGTCGGCCTGCCAGGTCAGGTAGGCATTGGCGACGTTGGCCACCAGGCTGATCTGGGTGCTACGGCGGGCTTCTTCAGTGGCAAAGTAGCTCTGCAGCGCTTGCTCGCTCAGGCTGCGAACCCGACCGAACAGGTCCAGTTCATAGGCGCTGATGCCCAAGGTCGCCGAATAGGAACTGCTGATCGCCGCTTCGCCGGTTTGCGAAGCCCGTGCCGGTACCCGCTGACGGCTGCCGGAGCCGGTGGCCGAGACCGCCGGGAACAGGTCCGCACGCTGGATGCGGTATTGCGCGGCGTAGGCATCGATGTTCAGCGCCGCGACGCGCAGGTCGCGGTTGTTTTCCAGGGCGACCTGGATCAGCTGTTGCAGCGCCGGGTCATGGAAAAACTGCTTCCAGCCTTGCTCGGCGGCGGCCTGGCCGGGCGCATTGGCCGCCTCGTAGGCCGGCCCTTGCGGGTATTGCGCCGCGACCGGTGCTTCGGGCCGCTGATAGTCGGGGATCAGCGAGCAGCCGCTGAGTACGATGGCGGCGATGGTCAGGGAGAGTAGCGACTTGCTCATTGGCCAGCCTCTTTGGAAGTTTCAGGAGTGTCGTGCCCGTCGGTATTTTTGCGACGGCCTATCGACGACACGGTCACGAAGAACAATGGCACCCAGAAGATTGCCAGGATGGTGGCGGTGAGCATACCGCCGATTACACCGGTACCGATGGCGTGCTGGCTGCCCGAACCGGCGCCGGTGGAGATTGCCAGCGGGACTACGCCGAGGACGAACGCCAGGGAGGTCATGATGATCGGTCGCAGACGCATCCTACAGGCTTCAACGGCGGCTTCCACCAGGGTTCGGCCCTGCTCGTGGAGTTCCTTGGCGAATTCCACGATCAGAATGGCGTTTTTCGCCGCCAGGCCGATGGTGGTCAACAAGCCCACCTGGAAGTACACGTCGTTGGACAGGCCGCGCAGGCTGGTCGCCAGCAGGGCCCCGATGATCCCCAGGGGAACCACGAGCATGACCGCGATCGGAATCGACCAGCTTTCGTACAGCGCCGCCAGGCACAGGAACACCATCAGCAGCGACAAGGCGTACAACGCTGGCGCCTGGGAGCCCGACAGACGTTCCTCGTAGGACAGGCCCGTCCAGGAAATGCCGACACCGGCCGGCAGCTTCTTGGCGATGGCTTCGACTTCGGCCATGGCTTCACCGGTGGAATAGCCTGGCGCCGGGGTGCCAAGGATTTCCATCGCTTCCACGCCGTTGTAACGCGCCAGTTTCGGCGAGCCGTAGACCCACTCACCTTTGGCGAACGCCGTGAACGGCACCATGGTCCCGGCGCTGTTGCGCACGTACCACTTCTGCAGGTCTTCGGGGCTCATGCGAGAACCGGGTTGGCCCTGCACGTACACCTTCTTCACCCGACCACGGTCGATGAAGTCGTTCACATAGCTACTGCCCAGGGCAATCGACAGGGTGTTGTTGATGTCCGACAAGGTGATGCCCAGCGCACTGGCCTTTTCGTCATCGATTTCCAGCTGGTATTGCGGCTCGTCGTTCAGGCCGTTCGGACGCACCTGGGAAAGGATTTTGCTCTGGGACGCCATGCCCAGGAACTGGTTACGCGCCTCCATCAACTTGGCGTGGCCGATGCCGGCGCGGTCCTGCAGGAACACGTCGAAACCGGTGGCGTTACCCAACTCCAACACGGCCGGCGGGGCGAAGGCGAACACCATCGCGTCACGGAAGGTGAAGAAGTGCTGCTGGGCACGGGTCGCGAGCTTGAACACGCTGTTGTCGGCGTTACGCTCGTCCCATGGCTTGAGCATGATGAAGGCCATGCCGGAACTCTGGCCGCGACCGGCGAAGTTGAAACCGGTCACTGTGAACACCGACGCCACGGCATCGCCTTCACCGCCGTCCTTGCTTGGACGCAGCAGGAACTCACGCATCTTGTCCACCACCACTTGGGTGCGTTCGGCGCTGGAACCGGCCGGTGTCTGCACCTGGGCGAACAATACGCCCTGGTCTTCTTCCGGCAGGAACGCTGTCGGGATGCGAGTGAACAGCCAGACCATGCCGACCACGATGATGATGTAGGCCAGCAGGTACGGCGCCTTGTGCTTGAGCATATTGCCCACGCCACGTTCGTAGCTCCGTACGCCGCGGTCGAAGTTGCGGTTGAACCAGCCGAAGAAACCGCGTTTCGGCGTGCCGTGCTCACCCTTGGGAATGGGCTTGAGCATGGTGGCGCAAAGCGCCGGGGTGAAGATCAACGCCACCATGACCGACAGGGCCATGGCCGAGACGATGGTGATGGAAAACTGCTTATAGATCACACCGGTGGAACCGCCGAAGAACGCCATTGGCAGCAGTACTGCCGAGAGCACCAGGGCGATACCCACCAGGGCACCCTGGATCTGGCCCATGGATTTCTTGGTGGCTTCCTTGGGCGACAGGCCTTCTTCGCTCATCACCCGTTCGACGTTTTCCACCACGACGATGGCGTCGTCCACCAGCAAGCCGATGGCCAGCACCATACCGAACATGGTCAGGGTGTTGATGCTGAAGCCGAACGCCGCGAGGATCCCGAAGGTACCCAGCAACACTACCGGCACCGTCATCGTGGTGATGATGGTGGCGCGGAAGTTCTGCAGGAACAGGAACATCACCAGGAACACCAGCACGACCGCTTCGACCAGGGTTTCCACCACGCCCTTGATCGATTCGCTCACCACCGGGGTGGTGTCGTACGGGAACACCACCTCCACGCCTTGCGGGAAGAAGGGCTTGAGGTCGTCGATGGTCTTGCGCAGGGCCTTGGCCGTGTCGAGGGCGTTGGCGCCGTTGGCCAGTTTGACCGCCAGGCCCGAGGCCGGGGCGCCGTTGAACTGGGCGCTGACGCTGTAGTTCTCACCGCCCAGGCCCACCTCGGCAACGTCGCCGACGCGCACTTGCGAGCCGTCCGGGTTGACCTTGAGCAGGATCGCCTTGAACTGCTCGGCGGTCTGCAAACGGGTCTTGCCGATGATGGTGGCGTTCAGTTGCTGGCCGGGCAGGGCAGGCAAGCCGCCGAGTTGGCCGGACGAGACCTGGACGTTCTGCGCGGCGATGGCGTTTTTCACGTCCACCGGGGTCAGGTTGAAGTTGTTCAACTTGGCCGGGTCGAGCCAGATCCGCATCGCGTACTGGGCGCCGAAAACCTGGAAGTCGCCGACACCGGCAGTGCGCGAGATCGGGTCCTGCATGTTGGACACGATGTAGTTGGACAGGTCGTCCTTGGTCATGCTGCCGTCGCGCGACACCACACCGATGACCATCAGGAAGTTCTTCACTGACTTGGTCACGCGGATGCCTTGCTGCTGCACTTCTTGCGGCAGCAGCGGGGTGGCCAGGTTCAGCTTGTTCTGGACCTGGACCTGCGCGGTATCGGAGCTGGTGCCCTGCTCGAAGGTCGCGGTGATGGTCATGCTGCCGTCGGAGTTACTTTCCGAGGACACATACCGCAAGTTGTCGATGCCGTTGAGCTGCTGCTCGATCACCTGCACCACGGTGTCCTGCACGGTTTGCGCGGAAGCGCCCGGGTAGGTCACTTGGATCGCAATGGCTGGCGGCGCAATGCTCGGGTATTGGTTGATCGGCAACTTGAGGATCGATAGAGCCCCGACCAGCATGATCACCAGGGCGATCACCCAGGCGAAAATCGGACGGTCGATGAAAAATTTCGACATGGTTTACTCCCCTTTGCCGCCGGCTGCTTTATCAGCTGCCTGAGCGGGGGCCGGGTTCTTGGTATCGACGTTGGTGGCTTCGGTGGCTTTGACTTCAGCCCCCGGCCGTACGTATTGCAAACCTTCGGTGATCAAGCGATCGCCGGCCTTGAGCCCGTCTTCGATCAACCACTGGTTGCCGACGGTGCGGCTGGCCTTGAGCTGGCGCAGTTCGACTTTGTTGTCGGCGCCCACCACCATGGCGGTCGGCATGCCCTTGAGGTCGCGGGTCACGCCTTGTTGCGGCGCCAGGATTGCCGCGCTGTTCACTCCGGCCTGCAACTGTGCATGGACGAACATGCCCGGCAGCAAGGTGTGGTCAGGGTTGGGGAACACTGCGCGCAAGGTCACCGAACCGGTGGTCTGGTCGACCGACACTTCGGAGAACTCCAGCTTGCCTTCGTGCGGATACTGGCTGCCGTCTTCCAGGGTCAGCTTGACCATGGCAGCGTTTTCGCCGGCCTTTTGCAGGCGACCGCTTTCCAGCTCGCGGCGCAGTTGCAGCAGCTCGACCGAACTCTGTGTCACGTCGACATAGATCGGGTCCAGTTGTTGGATGGTTGCCATGGCATCGGTCTGGCCATTACTGACCAGCGCACCTTCGGTCACCGAGGAGCGGCCGATACGACCGGAAATCGGCGCATAGACCTTGGTGTAGCGCACGTTGATCTGGGCGGTCTGCAGGTTGGCTTCCGACTCCAGGCGATTGGCCACTGCGGTGTCGTATTCCTGACGGCTCACCGCCTGTTCGTCCACCAGCTGTTTGTAGCGGTCGGCAATCGACTTGGTGGAGCGCAGGTTGGCCTCGGCGCTCTTGAGGGTTGCTTCATAGACGGCCGGGTCGATCTGGTAAAGCTGCTGGCCGGCCTTGACGTCGGCGCCTTCCTTGAACAGGCGCTTGAGAATGATCCCGTTGACCTGTGGCCGTACTTCCGCGACGCGGAACGCACTGGTGCGCCCCGGCAGTTCCGAGGTCAAGGTGAAGGCTTGGGTCTTGAGGGTTACGACGCCGACCTGAGGAGGGGGAGCAGCAGGTGCAGCCTCTTCCTTTTTGCATCCGCTGAGCAGCGATGCCAGGGCGATGGCGGTAACCAGAGCAGTAACAGCTGGCTTGAATTGCATGGAAATCCTCGGGTCCAGGCGCGCAGCGGGCGCACTCGAAAGGTGGAAAGGTAAAAAAGCAGCAGTAATTCAATTAGTAGGATGCTAAGAAATATACTTACGTACATGGTTGTTTGTAAACAGCCAAATTGCGTAATATCCGGATTTACAAAAGCCTGACAAAGGCCAGCGTAGATCGGGGACGCCTTCCAGGAGACGTCGCCTCACATTTTGTTCAGCTGATTCTTACGCATTGCTGACCGCATCCTGATTGAGGTGTTTACTGCCATGGTCCGTCGTACCAAAGAGGAAGCCCAGGAGACTCGCAGCCAGATACTCGAAGCGGCCGAAAAGGCCTTTTTCGAGCGTGGCGTGGCGCGTACGACCCTGGCCGACATCGCGACACTGGCCGGTGTGACGCGCGGTGCCATCTATTGGCATTTCAGCAACAAGGCGGATCTGCTCCAGGCCATGCTCGATACCCTGCACGAGCCGCTCGACGAGTTGGCCCGTGCCAGTGAGAGTGAAGAGGAGCTTGATCCGCTGGGCTGTATTCGCAAGTTGTTGGTCCGGTTGTTCCAGCAAGTGGCCCTGGATCCGAAAACCCGACGCATTAATGAGATCCTGTTCCATAAGTGTGAATTCACCGATGAAATGTGCGATTTGCGCCAGCAGCGACGCGAAGTCAGCCTCGACTGCAATGTGCGCATCGCCCTGTCGTTGCGCAATGCGATGAAACGCGGCCAGTTGCCGGATGATCTGGACCCTGAAAGGGCGGCAGTCGCCATTCATGCCTACATCGATGGCATTTTGTACCAGTGGCTGCTGGCCCCCGACAGCTTCGCCCTGGCGGGTGAAGCCGAGCGTTGGGTGGAGATCGGGCTGGACATGCTGCACTTGAGCCCCAGCCTGCGCAAATGAAACAAAATGCGTAATTGCGTCGGTTTGTGTCAATACGAAGCGCGTAAGGATGCTTTTATAAACCGACACTGGCGCGGTTGATAGGCAACCGGCGGCGAATTTTGTAGGAAATTTGTTTCGCGTGGATGAAATGTGCAGGAAGAGCCCGGTCGACAAGGTCTTCCGAACAGGCCGCCAGACGGCCCTGGCGAGGCTGTAATACTGTTCTTAAGAAAACTATGAACCTGTGGCGAGGGAGCTTGCTCCCGCTTGAGTGCGAAGCGCTCACAAGAAAGGGGTTGCTACGCAGCCTAGCGGGAGCAAGCTCCCTCGCCACAAGGATTCAGGCAAGCCTTAAGTGAACAGCATCACGGGCGAGGCCGAATTTTTCAGCTCAGCGTGAGTTCCACGGTAAAACCATAGGGCTCTTCACGGGCTGTGCGAGTGATTCGAGTCGTGCATTGGATCGGGCTTGTTCCAATCGAGGTCAGTGTGTGGGTCCGGACGGGGGTCAGCGTTGGTGAAATAACACCGAAGGATGTATTGACGCGCAAACCGAAGTCAAAACGAAAGCCAAACTCTTTATCGCCGAACACAATGAAATGTTTGAACATGTCCTTACTGGGACTGCCCAGGCGCCGGGTATACGCGAGGTCGAACTTCCAGGCTTGGATATCCCAGGGAAGAATCTGTGTGGGGTGTTGCTCGTCCGCATTCCACTGCAAGTTAT
Source organism: Pseudomonas sp. Soil_N_39 (assembly GCF_057655955.1). Classification (NCBI taxonomy): domain Bacteria; kingdom Pseudomonadati; phylum Pseudomonadota; class Gammaproteobacteria; order Pseudomonadales; family Pseudomonadaceae; genus Pseudomonas; species Pseudomonas sp. Soil_N_39. The sequence goes on along the minus strand of NZ_JBDGLI010000006.1, from coordinate 101,434 downwards.
GTTCACCGACTTCAAAATCCAAGTCGGTATGGTTGATCAACTTTACGACGAGACGGGTGCGGCTTGGGTTGAGGCGTTCCTGTTCCCAGGCTTGAACCTCCTTGTTGACCTTGTCATTCAGGTTCGCTTTCTCTATCAGCGCCGTGAGCATCGGCACATATTCTTGCGTATCGAGTGATTTGAGGAACTGGTACAACACGGCCAACGGTGCCCAACTGAATTGAGAAGCGATGAGTTCATAAATACTATTGTTGGTCTGTTGGCTGTTTTCTAGGGTAGTGTTCATTTGAAATCCTTTTCAAAGAGAGTGACTGCAAGCGGGCAAGACGTTTGGTCTTGTGGCTGGCGATAATATGGACAGTTAGATGGGTTTTAGAAGTTTGGATGTTTGACTGGATATTAAGCGCAAATAAAAAAGCCCTGGCTCTTTCGAGGCAGGGCTTTTGTTTTTTTAGACTTACATCACTGGATAATCGATATAACCCACCGGACCTTTACCATAGAAGGTCTCCGGGTGCGCTTCGTTCAGCGGTGCATCGGCTTGCAAGCGGGCCGGCAGGTCCGGGTTGGCAATGAACGGCACGCCGAAGGCCACGGCATCGGCCTTGCCCTCGGCCAGCCAGGCGTTGGCGCTGTCCTTGGTGAAGCGTTCGTTGGCGATGTACGGGCCGCCGAAAGCCTGCTTGAGTTGTGGGCCGATGCTGTCGTCGCCTTCTTTCTCACGGGAGCAGATGAAGGCGATGCCGCGCTTACCCAACTCGCGAGCCACGTAGCTGAAGGTTTCCAAGCGGTTTTCGTCGCCCATGTCATGGGAGTCGGCGCGTGGCGCCAGGTGCACGCCAACCCGGCCGGCCCCCCAGACTTCGATGGCTGCGTCGGTCACTTCCAACAGCAGGCGGGCACGGTTTTCCAGGGAGCCGCCGTAGTTGTCGGTGCGCTGGTTGGTGCTGCTTTGCAGGAACTGGTCAAGGAGATAGCCGTTGGCGCCGTGGATTTCCACGCCGTCGAAACCGGCGGCCTTGGCGTTCTCGGCACCGACACGGTAAGCGTCGACGATGTCGGCGATTTCAGCGGTTTCCAGTGCGCGCGGCGTTGGGTAGTCGGCCAGCGGACGCACCAGGCTCACGTGGCCCTTGGGTTGGATCGCGCTGGGCGCCACCGGGGTTTCACCGTTCAGATACGACGGATGGGAGATCCGGCCCACGTGCCACAGTTGCAGGAAGATTTTGCCGCCAGCGCCGTGGATCGCCTTGGTGATATTGGCCCAGCCGCGCACCTGATCGTTGGACCAGATACCCGGCGTGTCCGGGTAGCCCACGCCCATCGGCGTGACGGAGGTCGCTTCGCTGAGGATCAGGCCGGCGGACGCGCGTTGCACGTAGTACTCGGCCATCAACGCGTTGGGCACGCGGCCTGCGTCGGCGCGGCAGCGGGTGAGCGGGGCCATGATGATGCGGTTCTTCAGCTCGATGTCGCCGAGTTTGATGGGGTCGAAAATAGTCGCCATGAAAATACAACCTCGAAAGTGAAAGGGTTAACAGTCAATGAGTTGCCGGGGCCAGGTCGGCGTTGCCGCCCTGACGGAAAGTGATGAGGGTGACGAGCAGCGCCAGCACGGCCAGCGCGCCGGCGGCCAGGGGAACGGAGGTCAGGCCCAGGCCGTGGTCGATGACACTGCCGCCGACCCAGGCGCCCAGGGCGTTGCCGATGTTGAAGGCGCCAATGTTCAGGGTGGACACCAGGTTGGGTGCGTCTTTACCGAAGGTCACCACGTTGACTTGCAGGGCCGGTACGGCGGCGAAGCAGGCGGTGGCCCAGAGGAACAGGGTGATTTCACTGGGGATCAACGCCACGCTGGTCCAGCTCAGTACGGTGGACACCACGGCCATGGTGAGGAAGACGCCCATCAGGGTGTTCGCCAGGCTCTTGTCCGCCAGCTTGCCGCCGATGATGTTGCCCAGGGTCAGGCCCAAGCCGATCAGCACCAGGGTCCAGGTCACGCCACGGGGCGATACGCCGGTGACTTCACCCAACAATGGGGCGACGTAGGTGAACAGGGTGAACACCGACGCGGAGAACAGCGCGGTCATGCTCAGGGACAGCCACAGGCCAGCGCCTTTGAGCGCGACGAGTTCCGAGCGCATGTCGAGTTTTTCTTCATCGCGTTTGGCGGGCAGGAAGCGGATCAGGCCGATCAGCGCTACCACGCCAATGACGGTCACGGCCCAGAAGGTCGAGCGCCAGCCGGCTTCCTGGCCCAGTGCGGTGCCCAGCGGCACACCTAGCACGTTGGCCAGGGTCAGGCCAGTGAACATCAGGGCCACGGCCGAGGCGCGCTTGTTGGGCGCCACCAGGCCAGCGGCCACCACCGAACCGATGCCGAAGAACGCGCCGTGGCACAGGGCCGTGACCACCCGGGCGAACATCAGCACGTTGTAGTCGCTGGCGATGGCGCAGAGCAGGTTGCCGACGATGAAAATCCCCATCAACGCCACCAGGGCGGCCTTGCGCGGCAGCCGGGCGGTGGCCAGGGCCATGAACGGCGCACCGATGGCCACGCCCAGAGCGTAGCCGGTCACCAGCCAGCCGGCGCCGGGAATCGACACGCCCAGGTCGGCCGCCACATCGGGCAACAGGCCCATGATGACGAACTCGGTGGTGCCGATGGCGAAGGCGCTCAGAGCCAGGATCAGGAGTGAGAGGGGCATGATGGGTCCTTGTCAGGTCAGAGCTCTTGGCTCATTTGCTTGAGGAACTGCTGGATCACTTCCTCGTTGCGTTTGAAGAAGTGCCATTGACCGACTTTCTGGCTGGTGATCAGCCCCGCCCGTTGCAACACCGCCAAGTGCGCAGACACCGTGGATTGCGACAGGCCGCAACGCTGGTCGATCTGCCCGGCACAAATGCCGAACTCGTGGTTGTGCAACTGTTCCGGGAACTGGACCTTGGGGTCTTTGAGCCAGTTGAGGATGTCTCGCCGTACTGGGTGCGCCAGGGCTTTTATTATTTCGTCGAGGTCGAGGGTCATGGGTGGCAAGCTCGGGGTGAGTAAAACGCTATATCGCGATGGAGCGAACCTTAAATCGTTATTTTGCGATATACCAATATGGATTTGATCTGAGGATCGAATAAATCGCTATATCGGGTTATAACGATATTGGCGTGACGATGCTAAGCTGCTCGCCATGAACTATCTCGCGCACCTGCACCTCGGCGGCCTCGGCCGGGAACAATTGCTCGGCAGTCTCTACGGCGATTTCGTCAAAGGGCCGCTGCAAGGGCAGTACGATGCCCGGATCGAAGCGGCGATTGCCTTGCATCGGCGCATCGACATGTACACCGACCGCCATCCCTTGGTGGACGTTGCCCTGTCGCGTTTTTCCACGGTACGCCGGCGCTATGCCGGGATCGTCCTCGACGTGTTTTTCGATCACTGTCTGGCCCGGGACTGGATGCTGTACGGCGAGGGGCCGCTGATGGATTTCACCTCTCGGGTGTACCAGGTACTCAATACCGAACCGCAACTGCCGGGGCGCCTGGCGCAGATCGCGCCTTATATGGCGGCGGATGATTGGCTGGGGTCTTATCAGGAATTCGAGGTGCTGGGGCAGGTGCTGCGGGGAATCTCCCGACGCCTGTCCCGGCCGGAGGAGCTGGCAGGGGCGATGCCGGAACTGGTCAGACTCTATGAGCCGTTGAGCGAGGATTTCCGGTTGTTCTATCCGCAGCTTCAGGATTTTGCCCAAAACCAAATCACGCCGCAGGACTAATTGTGGGAGCGAGCTTGCTCGCGATAGCGGTGTATCAGCCAACTGATCTGTTGAATGTTAAGCCGCTATCGCGAGCAAGCTCGCTCCCACAGTGGGGCTTCGCAGAGGTCCGGATCAGGCCGCAATCGCCGCAGGCCGTACCGGCGCTTGCTGTTTCTCGGGAATCGTCCCGAACAACGCCTTGTGCACCGCCTGTTGCGCCTGGAAAGCCAGGGCCGCGCGTTCCTGGCCGTGGCAGGCAATCGGTTTCAGCAGGTGGATGTGCACCTCGCCCCGATCATTGGCGAACAGGCGCATCAGGTGCGACAGCAAATCATCATCGCCAATGAACGGTGCCAGCGAATCCGGTTCACCGTTGCGCAGGTAACGGATCGCCACCGGTTGCAACGCGACGTCGGCATCGATGGCTGCCGACAACAAGCGCCCGTGGAAGGTGCGCAGGGAGCGGCCATCGGTGGTAGTGCCTTCCGGGAACATCAGCAGCGGATGGGCCTGTTCCAGATGGCGGCTCATTTGCTTGCGGATCAATTGGCTGTCACCCGACCCGCGCCGGATAAACAGGCTGCCGGCCTTGGCGGCCAGCCATCCGGCGACCGGCCAGGTGCGCACTTCGGCCTTGGACAGGAATGACATCGGCGTGAGCATGCCCAGCAACGGGATGTCGGTCCAGGACACATGGTTACTGACCCACAGCATCGGCCGTTGCGGCAGTTGACCGTGGACGGTGACGGAAAAGGGCAGGGCATGGCTCAGCCGCGCCATGAAGAAGCGCGACCAGCGCTGGCGACGGACCATCGAGTTGGCGACCCCCAGGCGTTCGAACAGGCCGAACACGCTGGCCATGCTCAGGCCCAGGGTCACCACCAGCAAGACTCGCGCAATACGCGCGTACACCCGCAACCGGCTCATTACACCGCTGCCTTGAAGTGACGGGCGTAGCGCGGGCAGAGTTCGTCGCGTTTGAGCAGGATGAACACGTCGGCCACCTGAAAGTCTTCGTCCCAGCACGGCTCGCCGCAAATCTTCGCGCCCAGGCGCATGTAGGCCTTGAGCAGCGGTGGCATTTCGGCGATCACGTTGGACGGCACGTCCAGGGTCGGCAGTGGTTTTTTCGGCACGGCTTGCAGGTGTTCGGTGCACAGGTAGCGTTCGCGCAGGCGCTGCATGATCGCCTGGGCCTGGATGCCGCCATCCTGCATCGGAATGCTCGCGCAGCCCATCAGGTAGCTGTAGCCGCCTTCGTTCAGGACCTCGGCCAGCTCGCCCCACAGTACGGCGATGGTGCCGCCGTTGCGGTAGGCCGGGTCGACGCAGGTGCGGCCGATTTCCAGGATCGGGCCCTTGAGATGGACCAGGCCGTGGAGGCTGAATTCTTCTTCGCTGTAGAACCGGCCCAGGCTGCTGGCGGCCTGGTGGTCGAGCAGGCGAGTGGTCGCCACGAGGCGGCCGGTGTTCAGGTCGCGTACGCCGATGTGGGCGCAGTGAACATCATAGTCATCCATGTCCAGACCCTTTTCCGCGCCCTTGAGCTTGGCGTTGAATTCGCCGCTGAAGACGTTGAAGCGCAGGGCCTGGGCTTCTTGCAAGGCGTGGGCGCCAATCAGGCGTTCGGCTTGCAGGCGGCGTTCATTGCCGGTGTCGCTGATGCGGGCGATCTGGGTCATAGCGAATCTCCGTGCGGGCTGTTCAGTTGCAGCCTGTCGACTTTCTTTATGCAGCCATGTTGTGCAAAGTCAGGCTATGTAGCCCCGGTGTCATCGCCATGAAGCTTTGGTGATGCTTATATGACAGCCTTCAAGGAGCCCCTCTCATGCCCTGGCACACCCTGATCGAACGCGGCGAACGGCTGCCCACCCATCCGGACCTGGCTGAAGGTTATGCCGCGTTGTTGCAACGCCTGGGGCCGGTGACGCCGTTCGAGTTGGCCGTGGTTGGGGCTCGGTCGATGGCCACGCCGGGGCTGGCGTTCCTGGTCGGGTACCAGGCGGCGCTGCGGGTGCTTTGGCCGAGCGCGCCGCAGAGCCTTGGCGCCCTGTGTGCCACTGAACAACGCAGCCTGCGCCCGGCGGACATGCAAACCCGCCTCGACGACTTGCGCCTGAGCGGGCGCAAGGATTTCGTCACCGCCGGCGATGCCGCCGAGTGGCTGTTGATTGCCGCCCGCTGCGAAGCGCCCGGTGAAACGCCACGGCTGAACCTGGCGGTGGCCTATGCGGGCGAGCCCGGCGTGACCCTGGAAAAACTGCCCGCCATGGGCCTGATGCCCGACATCAGCCATGGTCGCGTGCTGCTTGACGGCGCGTTGTGCGAGTTGCTGGCAGGTGATGGTTGGGACGCCTACGTCAAACCGTTCCGCACCCTGGAAGACCTTTATGTGCTCAGTGCGATGACGGCTTGGTTGTATGGCGTCGGGCAGGAATGTGCCTGGCCCCAGGTGTTGCAACTGCGCCTGCTGGCGTTACTCGCCGGCTGCGCGGAAGTGAGTCGCCACAACCCTTCCAGCCCTGCCGGACATGTGCTGCTGGGAGGGTTGTTCGCCCAGTTCCAAGGGCTCGACGGCGAACTCAATGCGGCCCTGGCCGCCGGGCCTGCGGCGTGGCACGAGATGTGGACGCGGGATAAGGGAGTGATGGACCTTGCGGCGGGGGCGCGGGCCAAACGGCTGGTCAAGGCGTTGGGATAGCCCTTCAAGCGCCCCCCCTTGTGGGAGCGAGCTTGCTCGCGATAGCGAAATGTCAGGTAAGCATAGGGTGACTGACAAACCGCCATCGCGAGCAAGCTCGCTCCCACAGGGGGCACACAAAACTCAAATTGTCATCAAGTCTGAATAGGCTTCGAAGGTTCATCCCTGCGAGCCCCAAGCATGTCCAAAGGCTGGTTCCTGATCCCGCTGCTGTTGCTCAACCTGAGCGTTCAGGCCGAAGACTGGCCCGGCGAGCAATGGCCAAGTGGCCCGACCCCCACCGGGCAGTCCATTGAAGCCTTGGAACAATACGCCTTCCCACCCCGGGACGATGCGAGCCGCGAGGGCATCCGCACCGACGCGTTGCTGGTGATCCAGGACGGTCGGCTGGTCTACGAACGCTACGCCGGGCCGACCACCGCCCAGACACCGCACCTGACCTGGTCCATCAGCAAAAGCCTGCTGGCGACGGTGTTTGGCGTGGCCTACGGTGAACAGCGCTTTGTCCTGGACGATCCGGTAGCCAAATACTATCCGCCACTGAGCCAGCATTCGGACATGACCCTGGCTGATCTTTTCCACTGGGCTTCGGGCCTGGACTGGCAGGAAGACTACGAATACGCACCGCTCAAGTCATCGGTGGTGGCGATGCTCTACACCCGCGGGCGTCATGACATGGCGGCGTTCACCGCGCAGCATGACAGCTTCAGCCCACCGGGGCAGGCGTTCCGCTATTCCAGCGGTGACAGCAACCTGTTGGCGGCGGCCCTGAAAAACATCGTCGGCGCGGCACGTTATCCCGATTATCCCTGGACGGCCCTGTTCGAACCCCTGGGCATCCGCCACGCCACTTGGGAAACCGATGCCAGTGGCACGTTCGTGGGATCGTCCTATGCCTACCTCACCGCGCGGGACTTGGCGCGTGTCGGGTTGTTGATGCAGCGGGACGGTCGTTGGGGCGAACGGCAACTGATCCCCAAGGATTGGGTCGCGTTCAGCCGCGAACCGTTCGTGCACTTCCTGGCCGGCCAGGACGAAGCCGTGCCGGGCGGGCACTGGTGGCTCAACCGCGGCGCCGATCCAACGCTCCGCCCCTGGCCCGATGCGCCGCCGGATACCTTCGCCGCCCTTGGTCATTGGGGCCAAGCGCTGTACGTCATTCCCAGCGCCAAACTGGTGATCGTGCGCTACGGCGACGACCGCGACGGGAGCTATCGCCATAACGAACTGCTCAAGCGCGCCATGGCGGCGTTCGCCGGGAAGGTGCAGCCATGAAGCGCAAAATATTGCTTACCTTGCTGTCGGTGCTGCTTATCGCCTTGTTCGGTTGGGTCTGGCTGGAGCGGGTGGCGCTGCGGGCCTTTCCCGACATTATCAGCGCCTACACCGCCAAGGAATACTGCTCGTGCCGCTATGTGATGGAGCAACCGGCCGAGTATTGCCGGGGGTATGTGAAGCAGTCAGTGCCCATCAGCGATTTACTCGAAACCGTTGAGGCCAAGCGCGTCACCGTCAGTGGGTTGGGGCGCAGCAACAGTGCGCAATGGCTGGGCGAGCGGCAGGGGTGTCGGTTGGAACCCTGAGCTGGGTACAAGGTCTGACGCCGATCCTATTGTGGGAGCAAGGCTTGCCCGCGATGGCGTTTTAGGAATCGCCATCGCGGGCAAGCCTTGCTCCCACAAACGAATCCCTTTACCACAGGTTCTGTGTGTTCCTGGCAGTTATTGAAACAGACAGTTTGCAAGCGCCCTCGGCCCGGTTAAGGTTCGCCACAGGTTTATCTGCCCCCCGAGTGTGTATGTTCAAGCGGTTTTTCCCTCACGCGATCGCCAGTTTGCTGCTGGCCTGCGCAGCGCTGCCGGCCCAGGCCGACTGGTACCTGGACGGTGAGTCGTCGCGGCTGTCGTTTATCAGCAGCAAAAATGGCAACGTCTCCGAGGTCCAGCGTTTCCTGGTGCTGCACGGCCAAGTCCAGCCCGACGGCTTGGCGCGCCTGGAAGTGGAACTGGAATCCATCAACAGCGGCATCCCCCTGCGGGACGAGCGCATGCGCGCCGAGCTGTTCGAGATCAAGCAATTTGCCGAAGCCACCGTCACTGCCAAGATCGACCTGGCGCCGATCCAGGACCTGGCCAACGGCGCCCAGTTGGAGTTGCGCCTGCCGCTGACGGTGAACCTGCACGGCAAGCAGCACGAGTACCCGGTCGAACTGCTGGCGACGCGCCTGGATGAACGTCGCTTCCAAGTGGTGACCCTGGAACCGGTGGTGCTCAACGCGGCGGATTTCGATCTGGCGCCGGGTCTGGAAAAGCTGCGCAACCTGGCCGGGTTGTCGGCCATCAGCCTGTCGGTGCCGGTGAATGCGGTGCTGATCTTCACGGCGCGCTGACATGAGCGGCCCGGTCTTTCCCTGGCGTGAAGGCAATCGCTTCGAGCTGTTGATCGACGGCCCACAGTTCTTCCCGCGCATGCTGGTGGAAATCGCCCGAGCCCAGGAACAGGTCGAGCTGGAGCTGTATCTGGTGGAAGCGGGGGCCTGCGCCGAGGCGATGGTCCAGGCACTGGTCCAGGCCTGCGAGCGCGGCGTTCGCGTGCGCTGCCTGTTCGATGACTACGGCAGCCTGGCGTTTACCCTGGCCCTGCGCAAGCGCCTGACCGAGGCCGGGGTGGAGTTGCGTTTCTACAATCGCCTGAGCTGGCGTCGCTGGGTGCGCAACCTCTACCGGGATCACCGCAAGCTGCTGTTGGTAGACCAACGCCTGGCTGTGGTGGGCGGCACCGGGGTGACCGATGAATTCTGGAACCCCCTCGACGACCGCAGCGAGTGGCACGAAGTGATGGTGGAAATCGTCGGTCCGTTGGTGCTCGACTGGCAGTTGCTGTTCGACCGCCAGTGGCTTGCCAACCGTCATCGGCGAGCCTGGAAGCCCGCCTCCAATTTCGGCTTGCCGCGCCTGCCTCGCGTTCCGCCGGTGGGCGAGGGCATGGGCCGGGTGGCGTATGCCGACGCCCGCCAGCATCGCGACATCCTGCAGTCGCTATCGCGGGCGTTGAACAGCGGTCAGAAACGCATCTGGATGGCGACGCCGTATTTCCTGCCAACCTGGAACGTGCGCCGCTCCTTGCGCAAGGCCGCCGCCCGAGGCGTCGACGTGCGCCTGCTGCTGACCGGCCCGCGTACCGATCACCCGTCCGTGCGCTACGCCGGGCACCGTTACTACCCGCGATTGCTCAGGGCCGGCGTGCAGATATTCGAGTACCAGCCGTGTTTCCTGCACCTGAAAATGGTGCTGGTGGATGATTGGGTCAGCATTGGGTCGTGCAATTTCGATCACTGGAACCTGCGCTTCAATCTGGAAGCCAACCTCGAAGCCCTGGATTCCAGGCTCAGCAGCGCCGTGGCGGCCAGTTTCGAGCGGGATTTCGCCCAGAGCCTGCAAGTCAGCCTCGACGCCTGGCAGCGCCGGCCGCTGTGGAAGCGGTTCAAGCAGCGGGTGTGGGGATTGGTGGATCGGGTGGTGGTGAATCTGTTGGATCGGCGGGGTTAGTCCGAACAACCAGATACAACTGTGGGAGTTTCAGCGATCACAAAAGCGTTTGTCACAGAACCAATTGTGGGAGCGAGCTTGCTCGCGATAGCGGAGTGTCAGTCGATATTAATGTGACTGATCTGACGCCATCGCGAGCAAGCTCGCTCCCACATGGGTTTTGTGTTGCCAGGGGTCAGAGCAACTCAAAACTCTGCTGCTTCACGTCCTGGGAATCCAGGCCGATCTGCACGTTGAACTTGCCCGGTTCAGCCCCGTACTTGAGCTGGGCATTGAAGAACTTCAGGTCGTCTTCGGTGATGGTGAAGTGAATGACTTTCTTCTCGCCGGCCTTGAGCATCACCTTGCGGAAGTTCTTCAGCTCTTTCACCGGACGAATGATCGAGCCAGTCACGTCCTGGATGTACAGCTGGACCACGGTTTCGCCGTCACGCTTACCGGTGTTTTCCAGGGTCACGCTGGCATCGAGCTTGCCGGTCTTGTTCAGCGTGGTCGACGACAGGGCCATGTCCGACAGGCTGAACTCGGTGTAGCTCAGGCCGTAGCCGAACGGGTAGAGCGGACCGGTGGTGTCATCGAAGTATTGCGAGGTATAGTTACCCGGCTTGCCCGGCGTGAACGGCCGGCCGATGCTCAGGTGGTTGTAGTAGGTCGGAATCTGCCCCACCGAACGTGGGAAGGTGATCGGCAGCTTGCCCGACGGGTTGTAGTCGCCGAACAGCACATCAGCGATGGCGTTGCCGCCCTCGGTGCCGCTGAACCAGGTTTCCAGGATCGCGTCGGCCTGTTGCTTTTCTTCCAGCAACGACAACGGACGGCCATTCATCAGCACCAGCACCAGCGGCTTGCCGGTGGCCTTCAGGGCCTTGATCAGCTCGCGTTGGCTGGCCGGGATGTTCAGTTCGGTACGGCTCGACGATTCATGGGACATGCCACGGGACTCACCCACGGCGGCCACCACCACATCGGCGTCCTTGGCGGCTTTTACCGCTTCGTCGATCAGCACCTGAGCTGGGCGCGGGTCATCCACCACTTCCGGGGCGTCGAAGTTGAGGAAGTTCAGGTAGTCGAGCACCTTCTTGTCGCCGGTGATGTTGGCGCCACGGGCGTAGATCAGCTTCGAGTCGGCGCCCAGGGCGCGGGTCATGCCGTCGAACAGAGTGACCGATTGCGCAGGGCGCCCAGCCGCGGCCCAACTGCCCATCATGTCGATCGGTGCCTTGGCCAGCGGGCCGACCAGGGCGATTTTCGCGGTCTTCTTCAGGGGCAGGGTCTGGTTGCGGTTTTCCAGCAGGACCAGGCTGCGGCGCGCCACGTCACGGGCGTCGGCGCGGTGCAGGCGGCTTTCGGCGTAGGTGTCGGCCGGGTCGTCCTCGACCTTGCCGATGCGCAGGTAGGGATCCTTGAACAAGCCCATGTCGTATTTGGCCGCGAGCACTTCGCGCACGGCATTGTCGATGTCGCTCTGCTCGATCTCGCCGGCCTTGAGCAGCCCTGGCAGTTCCTTGCCGTAGAGCGAGTCGTTCATGCTCATGTCGATACCGGCCTTGATCGCCAGCTTCGCCGCTTCGCGACCGTCCTTGGCGACGCCGTGCTTGATCAGTTCGAAGATGGCGCCGTGGTCACTGACCGCCAGGCCCTTGAAACCCCATTCCTTGCGCAGCAGGTCGTTCATCAGCCAGGTGTTGGCCGTGGCCGGCACGCCATTGATGGAGTTCAGCGCGACCATCACCCCGCCGGCTCCGGCGTCGATGGCGGCGCGGTAGGGGGGCAGGTAGTCCTGGTACATTTTCAGCGGACTCATGTCCACGGTGTTGTAGTCCCGGCCGCCTTCCACTGCGCCGTACAGGGCGAAGTGCTTGACGCTGGCCATGATGCTGTCGGCCGCGTTGGCGCCGTTGCCCTGGAAGGCCTTGACCATCACCCCGGCAATGCGCGACACCAGGTAGGTGTCCTCACCGAAACCTTCGGACGTTCGGCCCCAACGTGGATCGCGGGAAATGTCGACCATGGGCGCGAAGGTGATGTCCAGGCTGTCGGCGGCCGCTTCCTTGGCCGCGATGCGACCGGAGTGGTAGATGGCGTCCATGTCCCAGCTCGAGGCCAGGGCCAGGGGGATCGGGAAAATCGTGCGGTGGCCGTGGATCACGTCATAGGCGAAGAACATCGGGATCTTCAACCGGCTGCGCATGGCCGCGTCCTGCATCGGACGGTTCTCATCGCGGGTGATGGAGTTGAACGTGCCACCGATGTTGCCGGCGGCGATTTCCTTGCGAATCATCTCCCGGGGCATTTCCGGGCCGATGCTGATCAGGCGCAATTGGCCGATCTTTTCCTCGAGGGTCATTTGCTTCATCAGGTTGCTGATGAACGCGTCCTTGTTCTCTATGGGGGCGGGCAGGTTGTCGGCTAATACGGATTGACTGGCCAGGGTGACAAACAGGCCCAGCAAACACAGCTTCTTCATGAATAGTTTTCTCGCAAGCCTAAAAGGCGGTGATCACGCCGGTCAGCCAAAATGTGAGGAGCGGCTATTGTTGTTCAGTTAAATGCAGCACACTTTCGAACCCATTGGGCTGAACTTAGTTTCGCACTGCGCATCTTTTAGCCCATCGACCCGTTTCAATCCAGTGCGGCGGCAGATTATGCCCCAGACGCCAGTGAGATAGGTGGCCGGGTTTTTCCAATGTCATGCCAGGGAGCGCTTCATCCCATGAATCCACGACTGAACCACCTTCGCAGCCTGCCGATGCTGGCCTTGATGCTGCTCACCACGCTGCTGGCCGGTTGCGGCATCAATAACATCCCGACCCTGGACGAACAGGCCAAGGCCGCCTGGGGCCAGGTGCAGAACCAATACCAGCGCCGTGCCGACCTGATCCCCAACCTGGTGGAAACCGTCAAGGGCTACGCCCAGCACGAACAGGACACCCTCACCGCAGTGGTTGAGGCGCGGGCCAAGGCCACGTCGATCCAGGTCGACGCCAGCACCTTGGACAACCCGGAAAAACTCAAGCAGTTCCAGCAGGCCCAGGACCAGTTGAGCGGCGCGTTGAGCCGGCTGATGGTGGTGGTCGAGCGTTATCCGGACCTCAAGGCCAACCAGAACTTCCTGGCGCTGCAATCGCAGCTCGAAGGCACCGAGAACCGCATCGCCGTGGCCCGCCGCGACTTCATCCTGGCGGTGCAGAAGTACAACACCGAGATCCGCACGTTCCCGGGGCGTCTGTGGCACAGCGTGATGTACAGCGACCTGCCAATCCGCGAAACCTTCGAGGCCACCAGCCCCAATGCCGAAAAAGCCCCTGAAGTGAAGTTTTGAAAAAAACTGTGGGAGTGAGCCTGTGGGAGCAAAGCTTGCTCGCGATGAACGATAACGCCGACATTAGAAAGACCGAGGTGCCTTCATCGCGAGCAAGCTCAGCTCCCACACCCGCTCGCTCCCACACAGGAGTTACGATGCGAGTGTTGAAATTTGGCCTGGTGCTGTTGCTCTGGGTCTTTGCTATCACGGCCCAGGCCGAGCTGAAATTTCCGGCACTGACCGGACGAGTGGTGGACACTGCCCAGATGCTCGACCCTTCGGTGCGCACGCAACTGGAGACGCAGCTCAAGGCCCACGAACAGGCCACCGGCGAACAGGTGGTGGTGGTCACGCTGGCGGATCTGCAAGGCAGTAGCATCGAAGACTTCGGTTATCAACTGGGGCGCCATTGGGGCATTGGGCAGAAGGATAAAAACAACGGCGCGCTGCTGATCGTCGCCCGGGATGACCGTAAACTGCGCATCGAAGTGGGCTATGGCCTGGAGGATCGCCTGACCGACGCCCAGAGTTCGGTGATCATCAACCAGGTGATCACCCCGGCCTTCAAGACCGGCAACTTCAACAAAGGCATCAGCGACGGCGTCGCGGCGATGCTGGTGGTGCTGGGCGGCAGCCCGCTGGACGAGCCGGCGCCGGCGTACAGTGCGGATGGGCAGCAGGAGCAGGGCGATTTCGTCGAGCGCCATCCCGGGCTGTTCATCTTCCTGGTGATACTGTTTATTTTGACGATATTGGTCTGCCAGATGCTCGGTATCCTGCCGACTGGAGGCGGCGGCTCCAGTCGTTCGGGCGGCTCCGGTGGGGGAGGCTTCGGCGGTGGAGGCGGCGGCTTCAGCGGTGGCGGTGGCAGTTTCGGGGGCGGCGGTTCGTCGGGCGGCTGGTGACAATAATAATGAGAATGGGCAGGCACTTTTAACCATGGCATTACTGACTGAACACGAACAACGCAAGGTCGCCGAGGCCATCGCCCGGGTCGAGCGGCATACCGACGCCGAACTGGTCACGGTGCTGGCCGCCCGCGCCGACGACTATGCTTACATCCCACTGCTGTGGGCGAGCCTGTTGGCCCTGGTGGTGCCTGGCGTGGTCCATTACCTCACCGGTTGGCTGGCCCTGCATAGCCTGTTGCTGGTGCAGTGGGTCAGTTTCATCGTGTTGTGCCTGGTGTTCCGCATCCCCAGGGTCACCACGCACCTGATCCCTCGTTCCGTGCGTCACTGGCGGGCCTCCAACCTGGCGCGCCGGCAATTCCTCGAACAGAACCTGCACCACACCGTGGGCAGCACGGGCGTGCTGATTTTTGTCTGCGAGGCCGAGCGTTATGTGGAAATCCTGGTCGATGAAGGCATCTCCAAGCACCTGGATAACAAATGCTGGGACGCCATCGTCGCAACGTTCACCCAGCAGGTTCGCCAGGGGCAGACCTTGCAGGGGTTCGTGACCTGCATCGAAGCCTGTGGCGAATTGCTCAAGGTGCACGTACCGGTGACCCACGAGCGCAATGAACTGCCGAATCGGTTGGTGGTGCTGGGCTGAAAATTTCCCGCCAGCACAAGCCTGTGGGAGCAAAGCCTGTGGGAGCAAAGCTTGCTCGCGATGAACGATAACGCGGTGAGCCTGCACTATCGCGGCGTATCCATCGCGGGCAAGCCTTGCTCCCACAGAGGCTACTGCTCACTACACGAACTTTTCCGTGCCCTCGCTGCCCATCCCCCCTAAAATACCCGTCATTCCCGATCCGCCCGCCCCGAGGCCGCTTTTTTCATGTCTGTCACCGCCACCCCCGCCCGTCCTGCGCCGGATCACCACGCCCAGTTCATCGAGCTGCTGCAAACCAGCCTCGAGCACAATGCTTTCATCAAACTGGTGCTGGCCAAATATGTCGGGGATGAGGCGGACCTCCAGCGGCTGATCATCAAGCAACTGACGGTCAAGGAGCAGCCATGCCTGTCCTTCGTCTACCGCTACAAGACCCGCGACATCACCAAGAATTTCCCGCTGGCCGAAGGCGTGGCGACCATCGCCGCGCTGTTGCCGGCATCGTTCAAGAACGCGCATTTGCTGGCGGTCACCGACGAGGCGCAGTTGGAGTACAGCAAGAAGGGCAAAAGCTCGCTGTTCAAGAGCAAACCCCAGCAACTGCGGGAAGTGCCGTCTGCCGAGCACAACCGCGAGAAAAACCGCTTCCTCGACCTGAGCCGGCCATTCTTGGCGGACCTGGGCGTGACCAACCACAAGCACGAGCTGATTCCGGCGATGTCGCGCAAGTGGAAGCAGATCAACAAGTTCATCGAGGTCTTCAGCCATGCGCTGACGTCTTCGCCACTGGCCCTGGACAAACCGGTGCGGGTCTCGGATTTCGGTTCGGGCAAGGGCTACCTGACCTTTGCCATCCATGATTACTTGCGCAACACCTTGCAGGCCGAAGGCGTGGTGACCGGTGTCGAGCTGCGCGAGGACATGGTCAAGCTCTGCAACGAAGCGGCCGCGCGGCTGGAACACCCGGGCCTGAGCTTCCAGCACGGTGACGTGCGCAGCGTGGCGCCGAGCGCGGTGGACGTGATGATCGCCTTGCACGCCTGCGACATCGCCACCGACTACGCGATCCACATGGGCATTCGCTCGGGCGCCTCGATCATCATGTGCTCGCCGTGCTGCCACAAGCAGATCCGCCTGCAGATCCAGAGCCCGGCGTTGCTCAAGCCGATGCTGCA
Organism: Pseudomonas sp. Soil_N_39; assembly: GCF_057655955.1. Classification (NCBI taxonomy): domain Bacteria; kingdom Pseudomonadati; phylum Pseudomonadota; class Gammaproteobacteria; order Pseudomonadales; family Pseudomonadaceae; genus Pseudomonas; species Pseudomonas sp. Soil_N_39. The sequence goes on along the minus strand of NZ_JBDGLI010000006.1, from coordinate 85,394 downwards.
ATACGGTCTGCACCTGGGCCAGCAGGCGGAAATGGTCACCGACAGTTTGCGGGCGCTGTTCCTGGAAGCCTGCGGCTACGAGACCAAGGTCTTCGAGTTCATCTCCCTGGACCACACCAACAAGAACAAGATGATCCTGGCCGTCAAACGCGCAGAACCTGCGGACCCCACCGAGCTGCTGGCAAAAATCGACGAACTCAAGGCCTTCTACCACATCACCGAGCACTGCCTCGAAACGCTGCTGCGGGCGGATGGTTATCTCGCCTGACTCCTGTTTACGCCAACTCCTGGAGTAGGGGACTGTGGGAGCAAAGCTTGCTCGCGACGAAGGATGACTCGGTTCTACTGTCGAGTCATGGTGCCTGCATCGCGAGCAAGCTGTGCTCCCACAAGGTTGAGTCTGGCCTGTGAGAACAGCGTATCGATGCAGCCCGTCAGGTAATCACTGCTTATCCTTCATCCACCGACGTACCGGTCTACCTTTAATGCGTTCACCCCTCACGCATTCCCAAAGGAGCCCTTCCCATGGCCGCCAAGAAAATCCTGATGCTGGTCGGCGATTACGTCGAAGATTATGAAGTCATGGTGCCATTCCAGGCCTTGCAGATGATCGGCCACACCGTGCACGCCGTGTGTCCGGGCAAAAAGGCCGGGCAGACGGTGCGCACGGCGATCCACGATTTCGAAGGCGACCAGACCTACAGTGAAAAACCGGGGCACTTGTTCGCCCTCAATCATGATTTTGCCAGTGTCCAGGCCGCCGACTACGACGCGCTGCTGGTGCCAGGTGGGCGTGCGCCGGAATACCTGCGCCTGGACGAAGCGGTCTTGCAACTGGTGCGCGATTTCGATCTGGCGGGCAAACCGATTGCCGCGGTGTGCCACGGTGCGCAATTGCTGGCGGCGGCGGGCATCCTCGAAGGGCGCGAATGCAGCGCCTATCCAGCGTGTGCCCCGGAAGTACGGCTGGCGGGTGGGACCTATATGGACATTCCCGTGACCCAAGGCCATGTCCAGGGCAATCTCGCGACCGCACCGGCCTGGCCTGCGCACCCGAACTGGTTGGCGGGGTTCCTGACCCTGTTGGGCACCGCTATCACTTTGTAGTAACGCACTGGCAGGACAAGCGCAGCGGGTCTTTACTCTCGGGGCATGCCCTCATTGCCTGGAGAACAATCATGTCTGGATGGTACGAAATCAGCAAAAGCAGCAGTGGCCAGTTTCGGTTTGTACTCAAGGCGGCCAACGCCGAGACCATCTTGACCAGCGAGCTGTACACCACCCGCAGCGGCGTCGACGGTGGCATTGCTGCGGTGCAGAAAAACAGTCCGTTGGCCGAGCGCTATGAACTCAAGAACACCAAGGACGGCCATCCGTACTTCAACCTCAAGGCCGGCAACCACGAAGTGATTGGCAGCAGTGAGGCGTATTCATCGGACGCTGCGCGGGACAAAGGCATCGCCAGCGTCAAGGCCAACGGACCGACGACGGTCATCAAGGACAAGACCGTGGTTGCGCTCTGACAGGACGGCAATAAGAGGATCTGTGGCGAGGTTACCTGTGGGAGCAAGGCTTGCCCGCGATGCAGGCGCTGCGATTGTGCAGGCTAGCCGAGTTATCGTTCATCGCGAGCAAGCTTTGCTCCCACAAGTGAACCCCCTCGCCACTCAGGTTTAGCCTGCCTTTAAACCTCCACCGGCACCGACAGCTTCGGATCGCCCAATGGATGGCTCTTGGCATCGAAGAAGCGCAATTGCACCTCCAGCCCCTGGAACACCTTGGCGTAATGCCGCTTCTGATGCTGGATGAAGGCCTGGCTACGGGGATAGATCGAGATCGCCACGGTTTTCGGGGCGGCCAGGCGCAGGGCATGGACAATGTGCCGGTCCTGCTCGCCCAAGGCATGGCCGAACAGGCACAGGTTGTCGCCATGCTGCAGCAACTGGTCGTAGCAGAACGACAGGTAATCGCTGCTGCGGATGGTCTTGAGCTTGTCGGCGCTGGGGCCTTCATTGACGAACAGTGGCACGTCGTCGAGGGTCTTGATCGTGTTGTTGATGGCGAAACTGCCCAGCAAGGTGCCTTCGGTGGACGTGAGCTTGCGCGCTGTGCCGTCCTGGTTGCGCACCAGGTGCAGACCGCCGTGCAAGTACAGCAGGCGCGGTTTGTCTGTGGCCGCCTGGCTCAGGTCGAAACTGTGGTCATCGCCGAAGAACAGGTCGCTGATGGTCTCGGCGCTATGCTGGATCGCCCAGTAGTTGAGCAGGTCGTAGTTGGTGGTGAACACCGTGCGGTAGCGGCTCAGCTCCTGGTTGAGCGTCGCCAGGGTCGACGGTTGCACCAGCCGCCACGGGATGTGTACCGCGTGCACGGTGTTGATCAGTGCTTCCTTGATCGCGTAATAGCGGTTGCGCGGGGCGGCGGAGCTGACGGCCAGGGCCTTGTTGACCCGGCTGGTGGTTTTCAGCGCCCCGAGTACCTGTTCGAAACTGCGGGTCTGCATCGCGTCGAACACGCTCAGTTCCGACGGGCTCAAGGGCTTCTCCTCGACGGTGCGGGCATTTTCGAACAGCGAGTCATAGCCGAAATCGTCCCACACCGCGCGGCTGGCCCCATTGCCCACCAGCAGGCCGCTGAAGGCGGTATCGGCGCGCACGGCCTCCCAGTCTTCGAGCCGGGTGTCGTATTCCTGGAAATCGGTCATCGCAAGGATCATCTCAAAACGTGGCAAAGGCAGGTCGCGACTTTATCACGACCCAGTCTTGAGCCAGATCAAGATGCGTCATGACTAGTCGGTCATTCTGTAGGCCCTGCCGATCCGGCCTCAACCAGGAGCGTGACCCCATGAGCAGCACTTTTTTCATTCCCGCCGTGAACATCATGGGGCTGGGCTGCCTCGATGAAGCGATGACTGCCATTCGCAACTACGGCTTTCGCAAGGCCCTGATCGTCACCGACGCGGGGCTGGCCAAGGCCGGCGTCGCCAGCAAGGTGGCTGAACTGCTGGCGCTGCAGGATATCGATTCGGTGATTTTCGACGGCGCCAAGCCCAACCCAAGCATCGCCAATGTCGAGCTCGGGCTGGGGCTGCTGAAGGAGAGCCAGTGTGATTTCGTCGTGTCGCTGGGGGGCGGTTCGCCCCATGATTGCGCCAAGGGCATTGCCCTGTGCGCCACCAACGGCGGGCAGATTCGCGACTATGAAGGCGTCGACCGTTCGAGCAAGCCGCAATTGCCGCTGATCGCTATCAACACCACGGCAGGCACCGCCAGCGAAATGACCCGCTTTTGCATCATCACCGACGAGACACGCCACGTGAAAATGGCGATTGTCGATCGCAACGTGACCCCATTGATGTCGGTGAACGACCCGGCGCTGATGGTGGCGATGCCCAAGGGCCTGACGGCCGCCACCGGCATGGATGCGCTGACCCACGCGATCGAGGCTTATGTCTCCACCGCCGCCACGCCGATTACCGATGCCTGCGCGCTGAAGGCCATCACCCTGATCAGCAACAACCTGCGCCTGGCCGTGCGCGACGGCAACGATCTGGCGGCGCGGGAAAACATGGCTTATGCGCAGTTTCTCGCGGGGATGGCGTTCAACAATGCGTCGTTGGGGTTCGTGCACGCCATGGCGCATCAACTGGGTGGTTTTTACGACTTGCCTCATGGCGTGTGCAACGCGGTGCTGTTGCCTCATGTGCAGAGCTTCAACGCCTCGGTATGCGCTGCTCGCCTGACCGACGTGGCCCATGCCATGGGCGTCGATACGCACAGGGCCGGCCCAGAAGAGGGGGCCCGGGACGCTATTGCGGCGATCCGCAGCCTGGCCCTTGACGTGGACATTCCGGCCGGTTTGCGTGACCTGGGTGTGCGCCTCAACGACATACCGGTGCTGGCCACCAACGCCTTGAAAGATGCGTGCGGCCTGACCAACCCACGGGCGGCGGACCAGCGGCAGATCGAAGAGATTTTCCGCAGCGCGTTCTAAGCGACCCGGGGCGGCACGAACCGCACACAGAGCATCGCCGCCGCCCCCAGCAGTGCGCACAACGCCGCCAGTGGCCAAGCTTGTTGGCTCAACAACAGGCTGGCCATGGCGCCGATCACCGAGGCCATCAGTTGATGCAGGAACCCGCTCAACGCCATGGCATAAGCGCCGGCCACCGGTGCGCCTTCATTGGCCAGGGACAGGCTGATGGGATAGATCAACGACTGGCCAAACACCGCGAAGCAATACGGCAGCCAGAAGAGCAACGCGATGCTGCTCAGGGTGAGGCTGCCTGCCAGCATGGTCATGCTGCCGCCCAGCACCAGTGCGATGCCCCAGCCCATCATCCGCCGTTGGCCGGTGCGCAGTACAAACGCGTTCACCGCTAGCGCCCCGAGCAGGTACGCCGCACTGATCGGCCAGCCCAGCAGGCCGTATTCGATGGCCGACCAGTGGAAGCTCTCCTGCAGGATCAGCGGCGCTGCGGTATTGAAGGCGACGATCACGCCGTAACCCAGCCCACCGGCCAAGGCCGGCAACAGGAACGCCCGTTGCCGGAATATCTGCCCGTAGATCCCCCACGCCGATTGCCCATTGCTGGCGTGCACCAGTATCGGGAACCTGGCCTGGGACACAGCCGCTGCCATGGCCAGACTGACGGCACCCAAGCCCTGGAAAATCGCCTCCCAGCCGAAAGCGGCCTGGATCAGCGAGCCCAGGTATTGGCCGATACCGAGGGCAATCACAAAGGCGATCGATATCCAGGACAGGGCCTTGGCCAACAGGTCGCCGCTGAAACTGTCGCGAATCAAGACCCGCGCCATCACTGAGATACCGCTGGCACCGATGCCCTGGATCAACCTGAACGTCAGGAATGCCTCCACGGTTGTGCTCAGCGGCAGGGCCAGGTTGCCCAGGCCGTACAACCCCAAGGCCGCCAGCAAGACCGGCTTGCGCCCCAAGCGCTGGCTCAGGCTGCCCCACAGCAACATGGGCAGCGCCATGCCGATCAGGTACACCGACAGGCCCCAGGAAACCCGCGACGCATCGGCACCAAGATCCCGGGCGATAGCGGGCAGGGCCGGCAAGTAGATGCTCATGCCCAGTTGTGCCAGGAAGACGGTGGTGCAGGTGACGATCAGGGTGGTACGGTTCTTCATCGAGCGTCCTGTCTCAAGGGCGAAGGTCACGCCCGTGGGTAAGCAGCAGTTCGGTGATCTGTTCGCAAAACGAGCGAATCACGTCCGGCTCCATGTCGGCGCGCAGGGTAATGCGAATGGCGGCCTTGCCTTGCGGCACCACGGGAAAAAACACCGCCGAGGTGAAATACCCCAGTTCGGCCAGTTCGACCGCCAGGCTGTTGGCCAGGGTCGCTTCACCGCAAGGCACCATGCGGATCGCCATGGGGGTGCCGCGCTGTCCGGTCCGCACGAGGCTGTCGAAGAGGCGGATATTAGCTTGTAAACGCGCCTGCAATGCACTGAATTCCCGGCTGCGGTGCAGGCGGATCGACGCCATGCCGGCGCCAATGGCCGCGGCGTCCAGGCTCTGGGACCAATTGCTCGGCCCACCGTAGCGCTGCACCAGAGCCTTGTGCCGCTCACAGCCAAACATGACCAGCCCGCCACTGGCGCCGAATGACTTGGCCAACGAGGCCACGATCAGGGTGCGCTCGTCCACCGCCGGGATGCGCGAACGGACCAGACCAGCGCCGGATTCCCCGACGGCAGACAGGGCGTGGGAATCGTCCAGGTAAAGAAACAGGCCATAGCGCTGCTTGAGGTACATCAGGCTGTCCAGGTCAGCCATCCCGCCCATGCTGTAGGCGCCGTCGGCCACATACGCCACCTCGCGCTGGCGTTTGCACACGTCTTCGATGAAGTCCATGTCGTTGTGCGGGCAGGTGATAACCTGGGTTTCGTCGGCGCAGGCGGCCTTGCTGTGGTTCATCGAATAATGGGCATGTTTGTCGAACACCATGACGGGCGCGCGATTTTGAGTGAATGCGCCGCTGGCCAGCAGCGGCAGGATCCCGGCGCTCGCCGCACTGCACGACAGGGCACTGAGGCAACTGGCGCCAAACAGCTCCGACAATTGGCTTTCGTACTGCTCCAGGATCGCCAGCTTGCAGCGATTCCTTGAGTTGGCGACCCGCAAGGTCCCGGCTTCCCATAGGGCGGTCATGGCGCCGTCCAGCAACGCGGGGTGATAGTCCAGGCCCAGGTAGGACGTGGTGCAGAAGTGATGAAACGTCCGACCGTATTGATCGACCAGTACATTGGGTGTCTTGACCTCGACATTCAGCCCTGAGATTTTTCCGGCTTCGGTGCCCTGCCAATCCAGGTCAGCAAGGGAAATGAGCTTGCGGTAGTTGGTGAAGTAATGAGGTGGTTGAGCAGTCTGGTCCATGGCGCGATTACATTCCTTGGTTGATGGTGCTGTCCGTGGGGTGTTTCGATAGCGGTGTGTTTCCAGACTTTACAGATTGTTGTGCAGGGCTTTGAATCGGCTGTTTCCGGCGTGTTTGAGTGTCACTGGAGATTTCCACGTAGGACTTTGCCTAGGACCCTGGCCGGGGAATCCATCGGCGCTGTCGGAGCTTGGGAGCACCCAGGTTTTGCCCCAAGCCCGCTGGGTTATCACTCTTTTCTGAAGGTTGCTTGCTGATGCTCTCTGGCCTCAATCATCTGACCCTTGCGGTCACCGACCTGGATCGCAGCGTGGCTTTCTATGGCGAACTCTTGCAGTTGCGTCTTGAGGCCAAATGGAACAGCGGGGCGTATTTGTCGCTGCCGGAGCTGTGGTTGTGCCTGTCTTTCGACCCGTTGCGCAGGACTGAGCCGAGCGCGGACTATACCCATTACGCATTCAGTACCAGCGCCGAGCATTTCCCGCTGCTGGTGGCGCGGCTGAAAGCGGCCCAGGTGTCATCGTGGCGAGACAACCGCAGCGAGGGTGATTCGTTCTACTTTCTCGACCCGGACGGGCACAAGCTGGAGGTCCATGTGGGTGACCTGGCGTCGCGGTTGAAGGCCTGTCGGCAGGCACCGTATGCTGGCATGAGGTTTTTTACCGCGCGGTGATGGGGCGGCGTCGAATCGAGTAGGCGTTTGATCCTCTGCACTCTGATCGCCTGCGCTATCCTCATCGATATCGGGGGCGCGTCGGTCTCGCTCGTTGTATCGGCGTCACGAACTGACGATCACCCGCTTCGCTCACCGCTGCATTACCCGGATGACCACCAGCCCCATGGACACTTCAAGTTCCGCGCCGCTGGCCAGCTACATCGACCTTCTGCTGGACGCCGTATGTGCCGTCGACGGTCAAGGGCGTTTCGTGTTTGTCAGTGCCGCCTGCGAGCGCATTTTTGGTTACACCCCGCAAGAATTGATCGGTCAGCCAATGATCGATCTGGTACACCCTGCCGACCGCCAGCGAACCCTCGAGGCGGCGCGGGAGATCATGGAGGGCGAGCCCAAACTCAATTTCGAGAACCGCTACCTGCGCAAGGACGGGCGGGTGGTGCACATCCTGTGGTCGGCACGCTGGTCGCCGGTGGACCAACTGCGCATTGCCGTGGCCCGGGACATCACCGAACGCAAGCAGGCCGAGTCCCGCCAGGCGGCGTTGTATGCGATTTCCGAGGCGGCCCATGCCGCGGCCGACTTGCTGGCGCTGTTCAAGCGCATCCACCTGATTATTGGCGAGTGGCTGCCGGCGCTGAATTTTTCGGTGGCGCTGTATGACGAACAATGTTCGCAGTTGAACTTCCCCTATCACGTCGATGATCGGGAAGGGCAGCCCGAATTGCCGGGCACGGTCACAGGGCGTTTGTGCGCCGAGGTGATTCGCAGTGGCCAGCCGATCCTCCTGACGCCCGGTTGCAGCCAGTTGCCAGCGGGGTTCGACGACCTGGTGGCGCAGCCGGACGCGCCGTGTTGGCTGGGCGTGCCGCTGAACTCACAGAGCGGCACGATTGGCGCGTTGATCGTCAAGAGTGCGCCGGACAACGAGCGCTACACCGAACAGGACAAGGAACTGCTGCAGTACGTCTGCGTACAGATCACCATCGCCATCGAGCGCAAGCAGTTGCACGCCCGCTTGCAGCACATGGCTCAGTACGATCAGTTGACCCAGGTGCCCAACCGCGAATTGCTCCGTGAACGGTTCAAGTGCGCACTGGCGACTGCCCGCGCTGCGTCCGGGCGCATGGCCTTGCTGTATATCGACCTGGACCGTTTCAAACAGGTCAACGACACCTATGGCCACGGCGTGGGCGACATGCTGTTACAGGCGGTGGCCAATCGTATCAAGGGCTGTATTCGCGACACCGACACCGTGGCGCGCATTGGCGGAGACGAGTTCGTAGTCTTGCTGCACAGCATCCAGGCCTTGGAGGATGCCCATCGCGTGCAGGAAAAAATCCGCCATGCACTGGCCCAGCCGCTGCGTCTGGACGGGCACTGTCTGAGCATCGAACCGAGCATCGGCGTGGCCTGCTTCCCCGAGCATGGCACTGAAGATGTCGCGCTGTTTCGCCACGCCGACGAGGCGATGTACGCGGCCAAGCGTCACAATCACAGGGCATTCGGCATTTGATAGCGCGTCGCCGTTCGTCGCGGCGCCAAAGTCTTTTTCAACCTTTCAAGCGTTGTCCTTTTCAGATGTCAGGCGGGCTCCGCTCGCCGGAAACATCGTCCATGATCGAACGAAGAGGTTTGAAGTGGGTCGCAGAAGTAGGAGAACCACTCTCGCGGCTGTCGACAGCTACTCAGCGGAAAGCGAAATCGGGTGGTTCTGATTCAGAGGCGGGAACCCGTCAGAACTTTTATCAGAGGAGGGCGCGACTATGAGCCGTATGGCCAGCTTCTTTCGCACCACCAGTGTCATCGTGTTGATGGGTCTGGGTGCCAACAGTGCCTGGGCCCAATCGCCTGCCGAATTCATCAACGATGCTTCAGCCAAAGGCATGGCCGATATCGAGGCCAGTCGCATGGCCCACGGAAAAGCCGAATCCAGGGAGGTCAAGGACTACACCATCATGGTGATCAACGACCGCACCACCGCTAATCAACATCTGGCGAAGATCGCCAAGAAGCTCGACTTGCCTGTCGCCCCCCGGGAGGAGGTGGCTGACAAGGCCAAGACCCTGATGCCGCAGGTCAAGGAAGGCGAGTCGTTCGAAGCCGCGTATGCCGCCAGCCAGGTCAAGGCCACCGAGGAGGCCATCGCGCAGATCCAGCAGCAGGCTCAGACCACCGAAGTGCCGGAGATCAAGGCTTTCGCCGACGAAACCCTGCCCAAGTTGCAGACCCATCTCGAAATGGCCAGGGCACTGCAGGCCAGCCGCTGATCCACATGTTGTTGCATCCTGGGCCGGGACGTTCGCGTCCCGGCTGATGTTTGCCCGCTAGATGGGGGCCTTCCAGCGCATCTGCCTCAGCACTGGTTCAGGTCCACTTTGCTGTCTTTTTCCAAACCTTCAAGGTTCTTGGCTTCGCCCTGGCCCATGGCCTGGTAATGTTTTCTCAGCGCTTCCAGTTGCTTGAGGTCCAGCGACTCGAGGCCGAGCATCGCATTCTGTGCTTCCTTGGTCGCCCGCAACAATTCGTCCACTTTCAAATGCAAGATGTCCGTATCGCGGTTCTGCGTGTTCTGGATCAGGAACACCATGAGGAAGGTGATGATGGTGGTCGAAGTATTGATGATCAATTGCCAGGTGTCGTTGAAACCGAAGAAAGGTCCGCTGGCGGCCCACAGCGCCAACAACACGATGGCCCCCAGGAATGTCTTGGGGCTCCCCGCCCAGAGGGCCAGTTTTTGAGCGATTTTTGCGAACGTCATTGCCGTGTTTCCTTGTTGGATGCACCTGTCTGGTGTGACAGCAACGAGGCGGTGAAAATTCTACTTACATTTCAACTGGTCCCCCACGTTCATCGTCCGGCGCGATGACAGTCGCAACCAGTGCTTCTGCCGCAGGTCCCCTGAACACCCTCTTCAATCCAATTTTATTTTGAGGCAGCTAACTACACCGGACAGGTTGTTCCCGAAAGATTCGAAGAACGGTATGAGTCCGTGCGGCATCGCCTGATAGATTTCCATCCCTTGATAAAAGCGCCGCAGATAACGAGGCTTCACCGGTAGCCCCATATGGAAAATCGCCTGGGCTATGAACTGCTTTGGGACATTGTTGTAGGTCGCCTTGCAGTTAATGTAATAGGCGCTCAATCCACAACGCTTGGCGAATTCACCAACGCTGTCCAAGATGTCCAACAGCCGTTCTTCTGATTGCAGCAGGCGACCGCCGCCTTCGACGCCGTCAAGCAATAGCCCGGGCACACCTTTGACATCTGCCACGGCAATCAGATTAATACGGCCAATGCGCCGCCCTTGATACCAGACATACAGGCGACATAAATTTGGTTCAACCAAATATCCTGGGGCATTGTTGACCGCGTAGTCACCGATACCGGTACAAGAATAAAACTCGTCGGAGCGACTGTAGTCCTGCCATGGATTTCTGTTCCAGGTACTAATGAACCCCCTCTGCCTTGATTGACGTTCCCTTAAACCCTCCCAATCCTTATCGTCGAGGAAGGTTCTGATACTTGTAATATTTTCAGGTTCTGGCGATCCAATGCCGTCTCTGGGGAAGGCCGCATCTATTATTGACCGCAAACGGGTTTCGGTGTACTCGGCATGTCGGTCGAACAATGATTTGTTCCGGTACACCAAGGTTTGCCGGGCGACTTTGTCGTAGGTCGCGTCTATCGCCTGTCCGATCAGCGTTCTGAAACGGGCGATACCCATTTCACCGCCCCAATAGTTGAACGGTAAAAACCAAGCGCCAGCATAAGCATCGGTGATATGCCTACGGGCATTGGCAAAGGCGTGTTGCTGTTCGAACCATTTATTGAAATTATCAATCGCCAACTGATACCGCATGTTTTCGATTGTTTTCGGGTCCATGAGATTTATATTGGAAAGAATCGCGGAGATCAGCCCGCCATCGAATACCCCAGGTGCATCGATATGCGAGATCAGACTCGCTGCATTCAATTGCTCAAGCGAAGCGGTGATGGTACGAACCGCCCCAACCTCCGGCAAACCATTGACCAACAGGTAATGGAAGTAGTCAACACTTCCGTCTGACAGCGCGTCAAGACGTTTGTGCACCGTCTGAATACTATGGTGTTCAAATACCACATCGGCATTTTCCAGCAACGCAACGGCACCAAAACTGCCGTAACGAGCGTGTACGGCGCAAACCAATGCCACCAGCGCATCCAGCTCCGTGGCAGGCAGGTGCCGATGATAGTGCTTGATATGGATGAGCAAAGGGGCGCAGCAAGGGCCTAGTACATCCTTGTGGCGTAGCACGCAGCCCATGGCGGCCTGATAATAAGCCACGCCTACCGCCTCAAGGATCGACTCCAGATCATCACACAAGGCGGAGTCGGATGTGCCGATCAGACAGGACACGCCGCGTGCAGATTGATCCTTGATGGCCAACAGGAATTCCACGAACGCCTGCATATCCAAGTGACGCTTGAGCAGCGGGATTTTTTCTATCAGATACGCCGCGACAAAGGCGCTGTTGCGTTCCAATTCAAGAATGCCGGGCAAGAACCACGCCCATTCCTCAGCGCTGAGTTCAAGTACATGGCCATGATGCTTAAGTACATTGTTGACCAGTACATCATCGCAGGCGGCAATTCGCGACAGTAATTCACCTACCGCCGTCGCAAGCTCGACGCCATGTAACTGCTCAAGGTAGTTGATTGCAACTTCATAAGCGTCGATGTAAGTAGCCAGTACTTCACGCATACGCATTTCCCCTCATACCAACCGGTGATGGTTGCAAAAGCTCTGATGATCAGCCTCTCGGCCTGCTTCGACTGGCGTGATAAATGGCGACTAGTCGTGTGTAGGGCTTGCGCTCAGTAAGGGACTGTTGGGTTTTGTGACCAGTACCAGCCGTACCGTCAGCATCAGCAACGAAAGGAGATGACTGAGGATCAGCGCCACCCATAGACCGACTACGCCTTGATCCATGTTGAATGCCAAGTGATATCCACCGGCCACGCCGACCAACCAGGCGGTAGCGGTATTGATAAGGAAGGGCACCTTGGTATCTTCCAAACCCTTCAATGCGCCCAGCAGCATGATCTGGACGCACTCAAAGACGATGCTCAGTGTCGCCAGGCAAACAATCAGATTGAACTGGGTTAGAAGATCAGAGTTCGAGGAGGCTTTGACGTCGAAGAACATGGATGCGACCAACGTGGAATCGAAAAATACGATAAGGGCAAAAGGCAACAAGACCAGCATGCCGACCATGGATGCCACCCCCGTCAGTTTTCGCACTTTGTGCACGTTATTCAGCGCATGCTCTTGAGCGACACGAATGGCAATGGCTTCACGAACCCCTTCAACCAGCATGTATACTGGAAAGATATAGGAGAACACCAGTTGTGCCGCTGCCAACTCCAATGTGCCCACCTTCTCTGTAAAGAGCATAAGGAGGATGATCATCAGCGAAATGACAAAGCTAGTGGCAGAGAGTGGCAACCCCATCGCCAAGTATTTTTTTACCAGGGATAGTTTAGGTGCCGTCCAGCCTGTGAAGATGGCGTATGCCTTGGCGGATTTGCGGTTGCTCAGTGAGTAGAGCCCGACCTCCGCAGCCAGCATTCCCCAGCTTACCAAGGAGGTTGAAAGCCCCGCACCATATGCACCCAGCCGCGGAAAACCGAACTCACCTAGGATCAGTGCGTAGGAAATCACCGCTTTAAATACGCTGGCAAACAGCGTGATGTAGAAAATGGACGAAAAGTCGGAAACCGCCGCCGAGTGGTCCCTCAGGACGCAGAACAACGCTAACGGCAAGATTGAGTAGGCCGCGCCTTGTGCGTATTGATCAGCCTGGAAAGACACCGCTGGGTCGACATTGAAGGCAAGCAGCAAGCTGCCAAGATTCAACGTCACCAGAACGACTGGGAGGCCAAGTAGAAAGCACATGTAGAAACCATGTTGCACATGCACTTCCACGGCTCGTTTGTTCTGAATGGCGTCGTACTTGGCTGAAAAAACCGCAACCATGCCAATGACGCACACGCAAATGACATTAGCGGTGTCGAAAACAATACGAGCGCCTAAACCATAGCCAGCAATTTCATCTGCACGAAATCTGCCCATGAATACGGAGTCAACGAATGCCATCATGCTCTCAATCAGATAGACGATTGAAAGTGGTACCGCAATTTTGATGATGCGCCGACCCTCTGAAACCCACTGCATATCCTGCATCCTTCATTCAAGTCAGCACAGACAAGAAGATCGAATGTGCTTACAAACTGTTCAAGTTGTCCCTCGCTGAGCTGAACAAACCGAACTGCCGATAATTGGTGGAGGAGAGTGAGACTCGAACTCACGACTACCAACTTAAGTAGTTGGCGCCCAAGCCACCGGGCGTTCTCCCCCGTTACATGCCTTGCCTGTCGAACGCGAAGCAATCGCGATCGAATAAAAATTGGTGGAGGAGAGTGAGACTCGAACTCACGACTACCAACTTAAGTAGTTGGCGCCCAAGCCACCGGGCGTTCTCCC
>NZ_JBDGLI010000006.1:0-71695 GCF_057655955.1 Pseudomonas sp. Soil_N_39 | reverse complement strand
CCCCCGTTACATGCCTTGCCTCTCGAATGCGAAGCAACCGAGACCGAGTAAAAATGGTGGAGAGGAGTAAAATCCCAATTCACTCCACCAGTTTAAGTAGCTTAAGTCCGTTCCGGACGTAGTTGCGTTATTGCGTTGTTCCTGCCACTAGCCTTCCAGTACCGCAGAGTGGAATAAGTCAGCGCTGGCACGTTGCGCATGCATGGCCATATCCAGGTTCCGGTTGTAAAGATGTTCATCTGTTCCATGCTTGAGATAGTTCACTACCGAGCTGATTGCCACGCTTGCCATCTCATCCCACACGGCAGCGGTCGACGCTCCTACATAGGGGGTGCAGATGAAACGGTCATCAGGCAGCTCAAGCATGGCGATCGGCATGTTGATCGCCTCGCCATTCTTGATGAGTGGTGGCATATCCCAGTTCTTGTCGTCAAACGCGGCCCCTGCAATTTTCTGCTCGAGCAGGGCCTTGTAGAGTGCCCGGCCATCAACTAACGAGGCCTCTGATGTATTGATCAGCATGGCGGAGGATTTCATCAGGGCAATTTCCTGCTCTCCGATGAGGCCCAATGTGGAGTCGTTGTACGGACAGGCCAGAATCACCACGTCACTACTTTCCAATAATGAGGCCATCGACAGTCGTTGGGCCTGGATATCGCGTTCTATGTCGAGTTTCTGCGAGTTAGCGGTGTAGACGATCCTGGACTTGAACCCATCGTGCATTATTCGGGCAATGCGGGAGCCGACCCTGCCCATACCGATGATGCCGATCACCGCATCCTTGAGAAGCGGAGTATCCATTTCATGCAGACGACCTTTTTTTTGTTCGGTATGGAAGTAGATCAATTTCCTTCTTAGCGCGATAACCAGCCCCACGAGAAACTCGCCCATGGCGTCGTACATCACTTTCAAGCCTGGCGTATTGGTAACCGAGATACCGAGGCGATCTGCTGCATCAATATCGACCAAATGCTCGGCCCCGGTAGCCAGGCATGCCACGAGCTGCAATTGGGCAGCGTGCCGCAGGACCTCTTCGGTCAGTATTTCCTCACCAGCTTGAATATAAATATGTGCGTCGGTGATTGCGGAGATAAGCCGTGCCTGATCGGGAAACGATTCATGGATCAGATCCACATCGTAATGCGATGAATTAAATTTGCAGATTTGGTTTTGAGCCAGGCGATCAGCCCCGGAAATAACTACTTTAATTCGCTCTGACACGGCAATATCCTTGGGTAGTGTTGTGAAGGTGAATTTGAAATATAAGAATAAGGTGCAATCAAGTGACTGAAAACAAAGGTGTCAACATGAGAGGTGTCTTCTTTAATCTGGTGCGTGCTGTGCCAGAAATTAATTGGGGTCATTATCTTGTTCGAGAATTTTTCAGTGTCTTGAAAGTAAGTCGCCATATGAAATGATGGTTTGTTCCTTGTGTCAAATTTCCTTTGTAAATCTTTATGCTTGATAAGTTGTTCGCCGATGAATATTTGTTTAAATGTCGTTGGTGGTAAGGTCTGCGAATGAACGCGTCAATCTGTTCATATAATAGTTGGTTTATTTTGGACAGGACGGAGTCCTTTGTTGCGTTGTTTTTCAACGCTGAACAAATTATTTCCATGAACGATTATTCGGCGACGGCTGAGCCAGTGGCGGGGAAGGGAGGGTGGCATCCTTTCGAGCCGCAAACCCGTCATGGGCGGGACGTGGCGCTTGAGCGGTGCCATACGCGACACATTGAACCACCCGTAGGTGATCAAGTTGAATTGGTCTGTCGAGGGGGCGGCAACAACGAGGTGGTGAAATAGCAAGTCACAAACATCCGCGCCATTCCTCGCTCGGCACGATGGTCATTCGCAACCATTGGATCTTTCGCAGGTCACTGCTGAAAGTCCTCAGTATTGGAGTACACCATGAGTACCACCCGCACCCTTTGCCTCGCCTGCTGCCTGTTCGCCCTGCAAGGCTGTTTCGACAACTCGGATAACGAGACCAAGGACAACACCGATGGCACCAAGTCTTCGGTGCAGATGCAGGAGTCTGGAAAGACGAACAAATAGTCGTCTAGCTGAACCCTGTGGGAGCTTGCTCGCTCAGCACTACACGGGTGGCTGACACACCGCTATCGCGAGCAAGCTCGCTCCCACAGGTTCGTGTTTCGTCAGCGCTTGCTCACCGCCCCTGCTGCAACACCTTCAGCGCTGCCGACGCCAGGAAGCCGGAGCGGCTCTTCTCTTCAGGATGGTGCAACACATACTCATCGATACGGTTGAGCAGGTAGCCGGGCAACGTGATGTTGAGTTTCTGCGCCTTGCCCAGGTATTTGGTCACATCGATATCCACCAGTGCCCAGGTGCAACCGGCATATTGCGGATTGGCTACGTGCAAGGTGACGGTGTTGGCCGGCGGAATCGGCGAGCCGTCTTCAGCCAGAATCTCGAAGTGACCCTCGATAGCCTCACGCGCCATCGCCATGGCTTCGTCCAGGTCGTCGCCAGCGGAAAAACATCCTGGAATATCTGGCACTTCAACACCCCAGGCGTGGTTGTCATCGCCCATGGAAATCGCAATCGGGTAAAGCATATTCATCGTCCTCCGGGAACGTCGCGCAACGGGCCGGCTGAAGCAGCGCCTGTTGCAAAATACTGATGGCCGTTTTCTTGAGCAGGTCCTTCTTCGGATGAGGAACCGTGACCAATCCCGGTTTGGTAGGGTGCTTGAAGTGATGGTGACTGCCCCGAACCCGCACCAGATACCAACCGTCTGCAATGATCTGGCTTATCAAAAATCGGCTATTCACAACACCTCCGTGTGGCGTGCTTGGTGGGTACTATACCTACTGAAGAGAAATGATCAACACTATAACCACCACGGACGCCATGGGTGGGCTCGGGCAGGTATTGCAACGAAGTCTAGAAGCGGTGTCGCACAAGGGCGGCAGAGGGGCGGGGTGGGTTTATTTCGGGATGTGAAACAGGGTGCAAATGCGTGAGTGGCGAGGGAGCTTGCTCCCGCTGGCTGAAGCAGCCCTGGATTTATAGCCAGGAGCCGCTTGCGAATTGCTGTCGCTATGACTGCTGCACAAACGTCAGCCGTATCGCAAAACCAATCAAAAGACTCCCAAACAACCACTGCTGTACACGCTGGGCCGAAGGCGATCGCTGGAGCCAGCGTCCAAGTGCGACACCCACCAATGCGTAGGTGCTGTCGAACAACAGGCCGACGCCGACCAGCACCATGCCCAGGATCGCGAATTGCCCCAGCACCGGTCCAGCTTGTGGATCGATAAATTGCGGCAATAACACTGAGCAAAACAGCAAGGCCTTGGGATTGAGCAGATTTGTCAGCAACCCGCGCCGAATCGCCTGGCACCAATGTCGCTTTCCGGCCTCGACAGCGGCGCCTTCAAAACTCGGCAACAAGGTGGTCCGCAGGCATTGAAAACCGATCCATAACAAATAAGCAGCCCCGGCCAGACGCACTGCATCAAAGGTCCATGGCGCTGTCTTGAACAACGCTGAAAGTCCCAGCGCCGCCAACGCAACATGGCATCCCCGAGCAACTCCCAGGCCCATTGCCGTCGCCAGCGCCGCGCCCCTGCCCTGACGGGCACCGGTTTGCAGCAGCAGGATCATGTCCGGCCCGGGCAACAGATACGCCACCGTCAACGCCATCAAAAACAACCCGAGCTCTGCCATGCCACACCCCTTTCATCAACGATTCGCAAGTGCCAAGTCTATGGCTGACGGGCAGGGCAGGTGGTTGCGAAGATGGCTTCTAAAGCTTCAAGAATTGGCATAACCTGCCAAATATCTGCATCATTCAATCGGAAAATGCCAACTCATGAAACTGGATGCCTTCGACCGCAAAATCCTCGTCGCGCTGCAACGCGACGGCCGCCTGAGCAACGTGCAACTGGCCGAAGAAATCGGCCTGTCCCCCTCACCCTGCCTGCGCCGTGTGCGGTTGCTCGAAGAAGCGGGGGTTATTCGTGGTTACCAAGCCGTCCTGGACCGCGACGAGGTGGGCCTCGGGCTGACAATCTTCGTAGGCGTCAAGGTCGAACGGCACAACGACGAGCGAGCCGAAGCATTTCGCCAGGCAGTGACGGCATTGCCCGAAGTGATCTCGGCGTTCCTGGTATCGGGCGAGTCGGATTTTCTATTGCAAGTCGTGGTGCCAGACCTGCGGGCTTATGACCGTTTTGTCACGGGGCAGTTGTTGAAATTGCCCGGGATCAGCGATATCCGGAGTAACTTTGCGATTAATACGGTGAAGACGCCGGGGGCGTTGCCGTTGGGGCATTTGCCGAGTGCTTGACTGGATACTGAGGGCGACGCAACGCAGGGAGAGCACCGCGGAACCCGTGGCGAGGGAGCTTGCTCCCGCTAGGCTGCGCAACAGCCCTCTTGTGAGCGCTTCGCACTCAAGCGGGAGCAAGCTCCCTCGCCACGAGATTCATTTCTCTCAGGACAATTGTCTATCTTTCCTGCAAAGGTCCCGTTGTTGAGGTTGTGCAACGTCTCGCTGGCCATAGTCGGCTTTCCAAACTTGCCGGCGTGCCCATAGGCGCCAGAGCGTGAGAGCAGGTTAACAGCGGAATGAAAAAGCCCGGCGGTCGGCCGGGCAGTTTTGGAATCCAGCAACGTGATCAGGCTGGCTTTGCACGCGCAGCCAACATCACTTCATTCTGTTTTTTGGTAGCTTCGATCAGCACTTCACTGTAGACGCGTTTTTTTCTTCCGATTTCGCATTACGAATGAAGTCTGCGAATGGGCTTGTGGACTCCTTTGTGGATCCGAGTTTCATGGTAAACAGGGAGTTGCTCCGTCATTTATCCCAAGCATGGCCATCAGTTCGTGTCCCGTATGCTTCTCGGGGATATGGTAGTCGATCTTGTCAACGCCAGCCTTGTAGAGGCGTCCAGAATTATCAATGTGCTTCACAAGCTGATCGACATGTAGATCCTCGGCGCGACCACCAGGGGAGCAAACCACCACAAACTCCAGACCAAAAAAAACCGGCCACCAAGAGCCGGTTTTTTTAATCCCCCGTCAAAAAACATACGACGCGGGACCAGAATTCGATTGGAGCGGGTGAAGGGAATCGAACCCTCGTTATCAGCTTGGGAAGCTGGAGTAATGCCATTATACGACACCCGCTCAGAGCGGCTGACTTTGTACCAGATGTGGGCACGGATTTGAAGTTTTTCTTCACATGGCGTGCGGTCAGTCGTCTACGTGAGCCTCAAACCAGAGCGGTCGTTGGCGGGCAAACCCCATTGCTGAAGGCGCAAGAAGGGGCTTGCTCGCCAAGACTCGGTTTCAGATAGCCAGTGCATGGTAGCCCTGCACGTAGCTATAGCGCGGTCGGCTTTCGTGTTGTTCCGGTGTGAGGAAACTCATCAAGGCGTTGCGACTGTCGCGGCAAGCGGCTTTGTGTTCCATGTCCAGAAAGTGCCCGGTGGCTTGCAGCGTGCTGAAGCTGCTGTGCTGCACATGATCGGCAAAGAGCTTGGCGTCGTCGGCCGCGGTGTATTCGTCCCATTCGCCATTCAGGAACAGCACCGGCACGTTGATTTTTTTCGCTGCGTTGACGTAGCACAAGCGATCGCTGTGGAGCACATCGCTGATGTGGAAGTGCATCTGCCCGTACTCATGCTCGGCCAGGCTGCTGACGTGGCGATAGTTGAAACGCTTGAACAACGGCGGCAGGTGCTTGCCGATGGTGCTGTTGACCAGATGCCCGACCCGGTCGCCGTCCAGGTTGCCCAGGTAATCCACACCGCGCTCCAGGTAGTCGCGCATCGGCGCATTGAGCACTGGCGAGAACGAGCTGATCACCGCTTTTTCGATACGTCTTGGCCGCTGGGCCAAGGCAGTCAGCGTGGCGGCGCCGCCCCAGGAAAACGACAGCACGTGTTCGGCGGCGAAGTGGTCGATCAGTTCCAGGAGAATCTGGCCCTCAATCTCTTTTGTCAGCATTTGCTCATGTCGGTTGTGAGCTTTTGACTTGCCCGCGTAGGGTTGGTCGTACAGCACGACATTGAATTGCGGGTAGAGGTTTTTGGCGGTCTGTGCAAACGACGCGGTGGTGGCCATTGAGCCGTTGACCAAAATGATGGTCTTTTGTGCGGCGTCTGCGCGATAGAACTCCGTGTAAACCCGATACTGACCCTGTATATCCAGCACAGCGATTTCTGGCCTCATGTCATAAGACTCCTGGCAAGCGGGTATGCGCGCAATGAGATTGCACGGGCAATGTGACAGGTAGGCATACGCCTGGAAGATAAGGCCCATGTCGATCCAAAACAGCGGTCGACGGGTGTTGTTATAGGCGGGCAGTTTGCCGGGCGAACAGACGGAACCTGAGGGTTCCCGCCGGCAAAAAGTTTCTTGGAAGTATGTGGTGACTCATCGGTCACATTTCGGCCGACGGTTTGATTCAAGCAGGGGGTAGACCGTTGCGCAAGTACCTGTCGGAAAATTGTTCGACACTTCTGCCCAGCGGTAGCGGGATCAGATGAGCTGGATTTCTTCAGGGCTCAAGGCGCGGTAGTGGCCCGGCTCGAGATGGTCGTCCAGCGTCAGTGGGCCCATGCGCTCGCGGTGCAGGCGCAGCACCTTGTTGTTGAAGTGGCCGAACATGCGCTTGACCTGGTGGTAGCGCCCTTCAACGATGCTCAAGCGCGCTGATTTTTCCCCCAGCAGCGTCAGCTCTGCCGGTTGGGTGGTGAGGTCTTCGAAGGCGAAATACAGGCCTTGGGCGAAGGTGTCGGCGTATTCGGCGGTGATGGTTTGCTCGGTTTCGACGTAATAGACCTTGGGCAGCTTGGTCTGCGGTTGAGTCAGGCGCCGCGACCAACTGCCGTCATTGGTGATCAGCATCAGCCCGGTGGTGTTGAAATCCAGGCGCCCGGCGATGTGCAGGTCGTCCTTGTCCGGTTCGTTCAACCAGTCGAGGACAGTGGGGTGTTGCGGATCGCGAGTGGCACTGACGCAGCCGGGCGGCTTGTGCAGCATGAAGTAGCGCGCCGGCCGGCCGGCTTGCAGCACTTGGTCGTCGACTTCGACGCGACTGAATTCACGTACCGGTGCATGGGGATCGCTGACGGTCTGGCCGTCGATTCGCACCCGGCGCTCCACCAGCAACAGGCGCACTTGTTGGCGATTGAATCGCGGAAGATTGCTGAGGAAACGGTCGACACGCATGGGCAGTTCAGGCAGGGCAGCGGAGGGTGGGCATCTTACGCGATCGGCTGGGGCTTGGCGCGCAACTGGGCTTCGACCTGGGCGCAACGTGGGCACAGGCAGGACTGATCACGCAGTTCGGCCGGCAATGCTTCAAGCACGGCCGGGTCAATGCTCACGCCGTAACACCAGCAGGCCCTGTCGGCGGTTCGTGGGTCGGCCAGGGTGCAGTCGTTGGTGCCGCCGCAGGCCGGGCAAAGGTCGGGTTTATTCATAACTGGAGTGAGGCTTGTCCACGCAGGTTCGGTTGCACCCGGTCTGCCGGGCGCGTTGTAACGCATGATCGGTCCGCGACAGCAGGCTGTGCAAGGTGTCTTCGTCCTGCAAGGTGGTAAGGCCGAGGCTGACGGTGACCAACAATTGTTTGCCACTGCAGAAATAGCGCTGCTTTTCGATGTGCTGACGAATTTTCTCGGCGATTTTCAGACCGGTCTGGCCGTCGGTGTCCTTGAGCAGGACGACAAAGGCGTCGGCGCTCCAGCGACAGACGATGTCCGAATGCCGCAGGCTTTGGGTCAGGTCGCGGGCGAATCCGGTCAGCAGTTGATCGGTGGCGATATGGCCGTGGGTGGTGTCCAGCCGCTTGAAGTCGTCCAGCTCCACCAGCAGCGCCGTCAAGGGTTTGGGCTCGCGCTGGGCTTCGTGCAGGGCTTGCACGGCCAGCAGGTCGAAGCCACGGCGGTTCGGCAATTCGGTCAGGCTGTCGAGGGTGGCCTGGGCGTCGATGCGTTGCTGGTAGTGGTTGATCAGCCGATAAAGGATGGCCAGGACCGCCAGCGTCACGAGCACGCCGATCAGCAGGTTCACGTACAGCGTCTTGAGAATGTGATCGCGTATCGAGGTATGGGCGGCGTAATAGCCCAGCAACGTAATGATCAGGAAACCTGTACCGAGCAGCGCCACCACCGCCAGGAGCGGCTTGCGCTGGGAATACAACGGCGAACGGAGCGACATGGCGATTCCCTTGGCGCAGACCCAATGAAATCAGTTTAGTGGCCCTGTGGGAAAAGGTGCTCGGATTTGCAGGTTTGCAAAATTGTGGCGAGGGGATTTATCCCCGCTGGGTCGCGAAGCGGCCCCAATGCACTCTGTCTGATATACCGCGCTGACAGGGTTTTGGGGCTGCTGCGCAGCCCAGCGGGGATAAATCCCCTCGCCACAGAGTCCTGTTTACTCAAGGGTAATTAGATAAGCCCGCCATCCCCCCAAATGACTGATGTCTCGTGCGCCTTCCAGGCCATACGATTCACAGATGAATCCGCTTTCCCAGCGTCCATCGGCCAGTTGCACCTTACCCAGCCCCAACGGTGCGGGAATGCCGGTCAGGAACGAGCCCAGTTCGCTGCTCGGCAGCTCCCAGACCTCGACCTCGATCGCCACGCCGCCTTCACGAACCCGAACCATGCCGGGACGCAACGGTGGGCCGCCAGCCAAAGCATAGAGGTGGTAGTCCGCTGAGCTTTGGGTGGCCTCGATCAGCCGGGCGCCGCGTTGCTTGAGCTGCCAGTTCAGCGCCAACCCGTCCAGGTGTGCGCCACACACCACCAGCCGCGCCCGGTCGTGGCGAGCCGGGTGGGCGGGAATGGGCAAGGCCTTGTCCTGTTGACGCTGCAAGGCATCGGCCACGCTCAAGAGGTATTGATCGGTGAAGGCTCGACCGAACAGCGTCACGCCCCAGGGCAAGCCGTTGGCCATGAACGCACTGGGAACGGCGACGGCGGCGTAGTCCAGCAGGTTCATGAAATTGGTGTAGTAACCCAGCTCCGAGTTGCGCAGCACGGGTTCGGCGGTCAGTTCGGCAAGGGTCACCGGGCGGCCGATGGTCGGAGTGAGTACGCAATCAAGTGTGTCCATGGCTCGGTCGCATTGGGCTTTAAGCGCTTGCAAACGGTACCGGGCGCGGAAGGTTTGCACGCCATCTACCGTAGGCGCTTTCGCCAGGACGGCGCGGATGACGGGCAGTACGGCCTCCGGCTCGCGTTCCATCAAGGGGCCGGCAACGCTGTAGCGTTCGGCCACCCACGGACCTTCATAAAGCAGCCGTGCGGCTTCCAGGAACGGCGACAAGTCCAGTTCCACGGCTTCGCCGCCCAGGCGTTCGAGCCGTTCGACGGCGTCCTGAAACAGTTGCGGACCTTCCTGGCAGCCGAAAAATTCCAAGTCCTGCTGGCGCGGCACGCCGAAACGAAAGCGCCGGGGCGCGCCGAACGCGGCGCCGTCGTTCCACTGCGGGTTGTAGCGGCTGTAGTCGTCACCAGGGTCTGGACGGGCCGTCAGCGCCAAGAGCTGGCTGGCTTCCTTGGCCGTCGCCGTGAAGGTCGTGACGCAGTCCAGCGTGCGACAGGCCGGGACCACGCCCGCCGTTGAGATCAACCCCAAAGTGGCCTTCAACCCCACCAGGTTGTTCAACGCCGCGGGCACCCGGCCGGAGCCGGCGGTATCGGTGCCCAAGGCAAAACTCGCTACGCCCAAGGCCACGGCCAGCGACGAACCGGCGCTCGAACCGCCTGCCGGATAGTCGGGCAACACGCTGTTGCGGCAGGCGCCGTAAGGCGAGCGGGTGCCGTTGAGCCCGGTGGCGAATTGGTCGAGGTTGGTCTTGCCCAGGGGAATCGCGCCCAGTGCCAGCAACTGCTCGACAATGGTCGCCGAGCAGGACGGCACGTAGGCAAACGCCGGGCAGGCGGCGGTGGTCGGAATGCCGGCCAGGTCGATGTTGTCCTTGATGGCAAACGGTACGCCGTACAGGGGCAAGCTCTCCAGGTCGCGGCCTTCCAACGCGGCCAGGTAGGGCTCCAGTTCCTCGGCCGTGAGCAGGTGGATGAACAGGTGATAGTCCGTGTTCAGCGCCGCGGCCTTTTCCCGCAGGCCCAACAGTAATTGGCGTGGCGTCAGTTCGCCGCTGCGGTAGGTTGTGCGCAGGTCGTCCAAGCGAAGAGAGAGGTTCATGGTGTTAATCCTTTGATTGAGTTCAGTCACGGTCCAGCACCACGACGCGTTGTCCGGCACGCACCGCCGAACCGGGCTGGACGCGCACCTCGCGCACTACGCCGGCCGAGGGCGCAAGCAGAGGGATTTCCATTTTCATCGACTCCAGGATGACCAGCACATCACCGGCGGCCACCCGCGCACCAACGTCTACCTGCACTTGCCAGAGGTTGCCGGCGATGTGGCTGTCGACGCTCAGTTGACCCTCGGTCAGCAGCGAATCTTCGCTTGGTGCGACGGCCGGTTCTTCACTGTCGAAGTGCGCTTGGCCACTGGCGATCCAGCGCTCGCGCTCGGCGTTGAAGGCGCCTTGTTGCTGTTGTCGGAACGCGGCGATGCTGTCGGCTTCCTGCACCAAAAAACGCTGGTAGTCGGCGAGGTTGAGCTGGCTGTGCTCAATCTTCAGGTCGAAGCGGCCCAGCGGGAACTCACGGCGGTTGTGCAGCAGTTCATCGGCACTGACCGGGTAGAAGCGGATCTGGTCGAAGAACCGCAGCAACCAGGGCTTGCCGTCGAATGCCGCGACCTCCCGATAACGATTCCACATCTGCAACGTACGCCCGACGAACTGATAGCCGCCAGGCCCTTCCATGCCGTACACGCACATGTAGGCGCCGCCGATGCCCACCGAGTTTTCCGCGGTCCAGGTCCGGGCCGGGTTGTATTTGGTGGTCACCAGTCGATGCCGTGGGTCGAGCGGCGTGGCGACCGGCGCGCCGAGGTAGACGTCCCCCAAGCCCATCACCAGATAGCTGGCGTCAAACACCGTGCGTTGCACCTCGTCGAGGTTGGGCAGGTCGTTGATGCGTCGAATGAATTCCAGGTTGCTCGGGCACCAGGGTGCGTCCTTGCGCACGGTGGTCATGTATTTCTCGATGGCCAGCTGGCAGGCCGGATCATCCCAGGACAGCGGCAGGTGGACGATGCGCGACGGCACTTGCAGGTCCTGCGCGGCGCATACGGCGTCCCACTCACCGACGACGATGCTCAGTAGATCGGCCAGGGGCATTTGTTCGGGTTGATAGTGCACTTGCAGCGAGCGAATGCCCGGCGTCAGGTCGATCACGCCGGGCAGTTGTTTGTGTTCCAAAGCCTGCATCAACGCGTGGGCGCGAAAGCGCAGCACCAGGTCCAGTTCGGCGGCGCCGATTTCCAGCAACAGGTGGGTGTCGCCGGCTAATCTCGCCACCAGGCGGGTGTCGTCCTGCCCAATATCCAACACCACAGGCGACCCCATACCCTGTGGGAGCGAGCTTGCTCGCGATAGCGGCGGCACATCCAACCTTGATGAAACTGACAGACCGCTATCGCGAGCAAGCTCGCTCCCACAAGGGGCCCAATTCAAGGCCAGTGAGCGGGCGGTCGATATATCCACCGGCACGAATCGCACCTTGTCCCCGGCCTTGAGCTGCCCTAACTGCCAGAGGTCCGCCTCGATCACCGTCACCGGGCAGACGAACCCCCCCAGGCTCGGGCCGTCGGGGCCGAGGATGACGGGCATGTCGCCGGTGAAGTCCACGGCGCCGATGGCGTAGGGATTGTCATGGATGTTGGAGGGGTGCAGCCCAGCCTCGCCACCGTCGGCGCGAACCCATTCAGGTTTCGGCCCGATCAGGCGCACGCCCGTGCGGCTGGAGTTGAAATGCACTTCCCATGCAGTGTCGAAGAAGGTCTGGATGTAGCGCTCGGTGAAATATTCCGGCGCGCCGTGCGGGCCGTAGATTACGCGGATCTGCCGTTCCGACGGCAACTCCAGGATCGGCGCGTTCTGTTGTGGCAGCGCGGCGTGCTCATCCAGTTCAGTCAGGTGCAGTACATCGCCGGTACACAACGCCCGTCCGCCATGGCCGCCGAACTGACCGAGGGTGAACGTGCTTTTACTGCCCAGGTAATCCGGCACTTGCACGCCGCCTTGCAGGCACAGGTAACTGCGCGCCCCGGCCCCAGCGATGGTGCCGATCGTCAGGGTGGAGCCGGCAGCAATCGACAACGGGGTGTTCATCGGTACGGCTTCACCGTCGAGCGTGAGGGCAATCACCGCGCCGGTCACCGCCACCCGCGCATCGCAGTTGAAGCGCAGCCGCGGCCCGTTCATGGTGATTTCCAACGCCGCGGCACCTTCTTCATTGCCCAGCAGGCGATTGCCCAGGCGCAACGAATGGCTGTCCATCGGTCCCGACGGCGGCACCCCCACGGCCCAATAACCGAGGCGGCCGGGATAGTCCTGGACGCTGGTCTGTGTGCCGGGGCTGAGCACTTCCACGGTGTTGGCGCGGTAGACCAATGCCTCCAGGCAGCGGGTCCAGGGTTGACCGCTGGCAAACGGCGCGTCGAGGAGAATCTGTTGCAGGTAGTGGCGGTTGGTTTCGACGCCGTACAACAAGCTTTCGTCCAGCGCTTGATGCAAGCCCAGCCGCGCTTGCTCACGGGTCGGCGCCCAGCGAATGACCTTGGCGATCATCGGGTCGAAGTAGGGCGGGATCTGGCAACCGGCCTCGACCCAGGTGTCGATGCGCAGTGCTTTGCCGTCGGCCTGCGGAAATTTCACAGCGGTCAGCAGCCCCGGGCTTGGCTGGAAATCCCGGCCTGGATCCTCGGCATACAGGCGTGCCTGGATCGCGTGGCCTTCGGCTTTCAATCCCTGGCCCAGCTCGCTCAGTGGCGGCAGATCACCGGCCGCCAGTTGCACCATCCAGCGCACCAGGTCCACGCCCCACACCTGCTCGGTGACACCGTGCTCCACTTGCAGGCGGGTGTTCACTTCCAGGAAGTAGAAGCGCCCCGCGTCGCTGTCGAACACAAACTCCACGGTGCCGGCGCTGCGGTAGTTCACCGCCTGGGCCAGTTGGATCGCCGCTGCGCAGAGTTCGTCAGCCATGCCTTCGGGCAGGTTCGGCGCCGGGGTTTCCTCGAGGACTTTCTGGTTGCGCCGTTGCACCGAGCAGTCGCGTACGCCCAAGGCGATCACTTGGCCCTGGCCGTCGCCGAATACCTGCACCTCCAGATGCCGCGCGCGTTCGATGTACTTCTCGATGAATACCCCGGCGTCGCTGAAGTTGTTCTGGCCCAGGCGCTTGACCGCTTCGAAGGATTCGCTCAGGTCGGTGGCGCTGCGACACACGCGCATGCCGATGCCGCCGCCGCCCGCGGTACTTTTGAGCATCACCGGATAGCCGAGCTGGGTGCCCGCCAATAGCGCGGCGTCGAGGCTGTCGAGCAGTTCGGTGCCTTCGAGCAGCGGCACGCCGTGTCGACGAGCCAAGTCGCGGGCGGTGTGCTTGAGGCCGAACACACGCAGTTGCTCCGGCGTTGGGCCGATGAAAGCAATATCAGCGGCCTCGCAGGCTTCGGCGAAGGCTGCGTTTTCCGAGAGGAAACCGTAGCCGGGATGGATCGCGGTCGCGCCGCTGCTTTTGGCGATTGCCAGGAGTTTATCCACCGCCAGGTAAGTACCGGCCGCCGCACCATCGCCCAGGCAATAAGCTTCATCGGCCTGCTGGATATGCAAGCTGGCGGCGTCGGCCTGGGAGTACACCGCGACGCCTTTGACCTCCAGCTCGCGCAAGGTCCGCAGGATGCGGCAAGCGATGGCGCCACGGTTGGCGATGAGGATTTTTTCGAACATGGCATTGCCCCCTCAGGCATGCGTGCTGCCTGAACTGGGATGCGGGCCGTCCCGCAGTTTTCGATGGCCAGCGGGGTCGTCCCCGACAGCAAACTTCCAAACACCTTATGTCCCCTGTGGGAGCGAGCTTGCTCGCGATAGCGGCGGCACATCCAACCTTGATGTAACTGACAGATCGCTATCGCGAGCAAGCTCGCTCCCACAGTGGATCAGGGTGTTATTTGAGGCATTGCCCCGACCGGCTCTGGCACAACACAAACAGCCAGCGGCGCAGGCGGCTGAGTTTCAGTTCCATATCAAAAGCTCCGCTGGCGTGGGGTTGTAGGCGTTGCAGGGGTTGTTCAGTTGCGGACAGTTGGAGATCAACACGATCACATCCATCTCGGCCCGCAGGTCGACGTATTTGCCCGGTGCCGAGATCCCATCTTCGAAGGTCAGGCCGCCGTCTGCGGTCACCGGCACGTTCATGAAGAAGTTGATGTTCGGCCCGATGTCGCCCTTGCCCAGCCGACCGTCGTGGGCACAGGCCCGCAGGTAGTTATCGCGGCAGCTGTGCATGTAGCGTTTTTCCAAGGCGTAGCGCACGGTGTTGCTTTCCTGGGCGCAGGCCCCGCCGAGGGTGTCGTGGCGCCCACAGGTGTCTTCGACGATGGTCAGCATTGGCTGGCCGAGGTTGGAGTACAGGACGCTGCCGGTGCTCAGGTACACGCTGTTCTGCCGGCGCAAGGTGCGCTGCACGTCGTAGCGTTCCTTGGGGTTGGCCAGGCTGTAGAACAGCGTATCGACCGCCTGGTTGCCTTCCAGGTCGAGGATGCGCAGGGTCTGGCCCTTCTTGACTTCCGTCAGCCAGGGCTCCCCGGCGGGAATGGTGGCGCGGTAGATAGCGCTTTCAGGCTGCTTTGGTACGGTGGCGATGGCGAGTGACATGGCAGCGATCCTCAGGCGAACAGGCGGTCGGTGTTGATGAAGCCGCGCTGGTTTTCCGGGCGCGACTGGCGGCAGTGCTCGGCGACGCTGGCGTCGGCGTTCATCCAACTGAGCTTGAGCGGTTGCGGGGCGTAGTGCGGGTTCGGGTCCATCGGGTGTTGCAGTGCGGTCAGCACCACCAGGGTGTCCATCGGTGCATAGAGCTCGATGTAGTCGCCGGCCTGGGAGTTGCCTTCAACGAAATGAAAGCCTCCGGCCTCATCGACATCGACTCGGCTGAACAGGTTGAGGGTCATCAGCAGGTCGGACAGGCCCAGCCCCCATTTGCCCAGTTCCACCAGCAGGTTGTCGGTGCCGTTGCGAAAGAAGCCGTTGCGCAGTTCCTGATAGCGGCCCTGACCGTATTTTTCAGCGACCTCTTCGGCGCAGAGCACGCCGCCGAGGCTGTCGCTCCAGCCGCAAGTGTCGGCGGTGATGGCCGCCAGTACTCGACCCATGTCCGAGTACAGGCAATGGCCGGCGGTGAGCTTGGCGGTGTGTTGGCATTTGAGGCTGTCGGGCAGGTTCAGGCGTTCGGTTTTCTCGTTGGCATTGAGCAGCGTCAGGCTCACGTTGGCCCCGCCGCGCAGGTCGGTCAGGCGCAGCAGTTGGCCGCGCTTGAGCACGAAGGAACGGTGGCCGCCACCGGGCAGCAGCTCTTCGGCGAAGGGGGGGAACATAGAGATCGAATCGGTCATGGCAAAACTCCTTTCAAGCGATACGCAACGTGCCGGCCAGTTCGGCGGGCAGGGCGTCGACGGCGGCACGGATGCGGCGGTCGCTGTTCAATGGAATGTCGTAGGTAATGCGTGCGCCATAGGCGCCGGGGGCGTGGGGATCGACACGGACTTTGTCGAACACCAGCAGGCGCGTGCCGAGGCTGAAACCTTCGGACAGGTCATGGGTGACCATGAACACCGTCAGCCGGGTTTCGCGCCACAGCTCAAGCAACAAGGCGTGCATGTCTTTGCGAATGCCCGGGTCGAGGGCGCCAAAGGGCTCGTCCAGCAGCAGGACACGGGGCTTCATGATCAGTGCCTGAGCGATGGCCAGTCGCTGTTGCATGCCCCCGGACAGTTGCGCCGGGTATTTGTCCAGCGCATGGCCCAGGCCGACCTTATCCAGCAGTTGGGCGGCTTCTTCGCGGGTCTGGCGCTTGGCATTGCCGAACAGCCGTCCCAGCAGCGGCGAGCGCGGCAACTCAAGGCCCAGGGCGACGTTGTCCAGAACCGTCAGGTGCGGGAACACCGAGTAGCGCTGGAACACCACGCCCCGGCTGGCATCCGGCTCGCCGGCCAAGGGTTCACCGTCCAGCAGAATCTGTCCGCGACTGGCGCGTTCCTGGCCCAGCAGCAATCGTAGGAAGGTTGACTTGCCGCAACCCGACGCCCCCACCAGTGTGCAGAACTCACCCTCGGCGACCCTCAGGTTCAAACGCTCCAGTACCACCTGATCGGCATACTGTTGCCAGACATTGTTCACGGTGATGAAGCTCATGCCTTCGCCCCCTCGTACCAGGGGAACGCTCGGCGGGTCAGGCGCTTGAGGCCCCAGTCCATCAGCCAGGCGAGCAGGGTGATCCACATCACGTAGGGCAAGATCACGTCCATCGCCAGGTAACGGCGCACCAGGAAAATCCGATAGCCCAACCCGTCGGTGGAGGCGATGGCTTCGGCCGCGATCAGAAACAACCAGGCCGAACCCAGCATCAGCCGCAGGGAAATCAACAGGCGCGGCAGCAGTTGCGGCAGCACCACCCGCAGTATCAACGTCCAGGTCGAAGCGCCGAGGGTCTGGGCCTTGATCAGCAGTTCGGACGGAATTTCCCGGGCGCGCTGTTCCAGGTCGCGAGCCAGGCAGGGGGTGATGCCAATCACGATCAGCATCACTTTTGACAGTTCCCCCAGGCCGAAGACGATGAACAGGATCGGCAGGATGGCCAGCGGCGGCACCATCGACACCACGGTGAGCAGCGGCGACAGCGGTGCGCCAAACAGCGGCAACGTACCGGCGGCAATGCCCAGGCACAGCCCGGCCAGGGCGCTGATACCCAAGCCGATGGCCAGCCGCCGCAGACTCGACGCGGTGTCCTGCCAGAGCAGGTAGTCGCCACTGCGGGCGTCCGCGGTGAAGGCCAGGCGCTTGACCGCATCGGCCATTTGCACGGCGCTGGGCAGCAATTTGTCGTTGGGGTTATCCGTCAACCGTTCGGCCGAGCCCATGAAGTAGGCGAACAACACCAGCGCGAATGGCAGGATCACCAGCAACAAGCGGCTGGGACGATCCGGGTAGCGGTTGATCAGGCGCATGCCAGGTCCTCCGGTTTACAGCTTGGCGTCGGCGGCCAGCTGTACGTAGGTCGGGTCAAAGCGCAGCTTGAGGTTGGCCTTGTCGCCGCGGGTCACGCCATTGGCGAACGCCATGCCGACCGCGTTCGTGTCCTTGGCGCCTTCGCCCAACAAGCCGTGCTGGAACGAGAACTCGGCCACCTTGCCCATGGTCGTGGGCAGTTGCTCGCTGGTGGCGAAGCCCAGGGCTTCCTTGGGCGTGGCGAACAGCTTGGTGGTGTCCAGTTGCGCCTGGAAACCTTTGAGGTCGGTGCCCGAGGCTTTGGCCATGTGTTCCAACGCGGCCTGGCTGGCGGCGTTTTTTGCGTTCATCAGCGCCACCACTTCAAACCAGGCACCGGTCAACGCTTTGCCCAGGGCCGGGTTGTCCTGCAGGGTCTGGGTGTTGACCACCATCATGTCCATGATCTCGCCGGGAACCTGGCTGGAATTGAACACTTCGCTCATGCCAGGCTGGGCCTTGATGTCCGAGAGCATTGGGTTCCAGGTGGTGACGGCCTTGACTTGGTCGGTGTTGAAGGCGGCGGAGATATCGGCATCGGAGGTGTTGACGACTTTCAGATCTTTCTCGGTGAGGCCAACCGAATCCAAGGCGCGGGCCAGCAGGTAATGGGACACCGACAATTCCACCAGATTGACGTCCATGCCCTTGAGGTCAGCGACTTTCTTGCCCTCGCCCTTGAGGACGATGCCGTCGTTGCCGTTGGAGAAATCGCTGACGATCAGCGCGGTGCTGTCTACGCCACCGGCGGCGGGAATGGTGAGGGCATCCATGTTGGTCATGGTGCAGCCGTCGAACTGTCCGGCGGTGTATTGGTTGATGGATTCGACGTAGTCGTTGAGCTGCACGACATCGATCTTGATGCCGTACTTTTTTGCCCATTTGTCGACGATGCCTTGGCTACCGGCGTATTCCCAGGGCATCCAGCCGGCGTAAATGGTCCAGCAGACGCTGAAGTGGTCTTTTTGTGCGGCGGCGGATGAGAAGCTCGCGAGGGCCGAGAGTGCGGCGAGGAGCAGGGCAGACAGACGAAGCTTGAACATGGTGGTTCTCCAGTTGATCAAGGGCGGACAGGAGCAACGCGGCACCGCGAACGGTGGCTTGTCTCCCGGGCTTTTGTCCCGCCGTGTAACCTCAACTGGAGGTCGCCAACTCTCGGACCAGCCACTCGCCAGAAGCGAGCCGGAACCCTAGTCAGCCATTGCAAATTGTGGTGCCGCGAACCTGTGATGACTCCTGCACGGAGTTTGTTAAAGCGAGAGCCGTGCCAATTCCGGCAAAGGCCCGGGCCAGAGGGGGCAAGTGTTGGAAAGGGAGGACTAAGGGCGGATTTGTGCTTATTTGTGGTGCCCTCGCGCACCGGAAGAGGGCGACGAGGGACATGTTTCTAGTTGTTGCCAGGTCGCACCAGATTCCGATTTGGCTGTCTGAGTAGTTGTCAGTCACACAACGTTGACTGCCGCCCATCAGCGTCGCTGATGTGGCCCATCCGCGGTCCAGGAGGCCGCCATGTATCGACGACTGCTGCTCATTGCGTTTCTCGGTTTGACTCTTTCGGCCTGCGTGCCTTATTACGACGGAGATTCGAGCTACTACCGTTCCGAGGTCTACACCTCACCGGCACCGGTCTATTACGGTGGTGGGAGTTATTATTCGGCACCGCGTGGTTATTACGCCCCGCGGTACTACCAATCGGCGCCCCGCTATTACTCGGCACCGCGTTACTACCAGCAAGGCCCACGCTATTACTCGCCACCGCGAGCGGCGTATCGACCTTACCCACACCGGGGCGGCTGGGACGGCCATAACCGGGGCGGCTGGAACGACGACCGACGTGGTCGAGGCGGGCGTGATCATCGGGGACGCGGCGATCATGACCGTGGACGCGGCAATCACGATGGACGGGGCCACCACCGCTGATCTCTGGGCAGAAAAAAAGCGGCGCATTGAGCGCCGTTTTTTTATGCCTGTAATAAACCCGATAGGACAACGCTTGTGGGAGCAAAGCTTGCTCGCGATAGCGGTATGCCAGTCACCGGGAGGCTGACTGATACCCTGTCATCGCGAGCAAGCTTTGCTCCCACAGATGGCACTCTCCAGAATGTCACCCAGATCTTTACTCGTTGGACAGATCCGCCAATGGATGCCGGCCTTCCCAGGCCTTGTGAAAGTGCGCCTCGACCGCCGCTTCAGGCACATGGTTGATGTCCGGCCAATGCCAGTGCGGCTTGTGGTCCTTGTCGATCAATCGCGCCCGCACACCTTCGCTGAACTCCGGATGACGGCAGCAGTTGAGGCTCAGGGTGTATTCCATCCGGAACACACCGGCCAAAGACAAATGTCGGGCCCGGGCGATCTGTTCCCAGACCAGATGAGCGGTCAACGGTGAGCCTTCGGTCATGGTCTTGGCGGCGCGGGCGATCAGTGGATCAGGGTGATCCACCAGCAGGCTGAGGGCTTTCCAGGCGCAGCGCACATCGCTGACATCCAACCACTCATCGATTTTCGGCCGCCGCGGCAGCCATTGGGCTTCGGGCAGTTGGGCGATGGCTTCCTGCTGCAGAGCCTTGAGCAAGCTGTTGAGCTGCATCTCGGTCTGCTCCTGCCAGTTGAGCTGCAGCAGGCCTTCGATCAGGTCGTCTTGTTGTTCATCCAGCAAAAAACGGTCGGCCAGGCCCAGGTCGATGGCGTCCCGGGCATTCATATGGGCACCGGTCAGGCCGAGAAACAGCCCGAGCTTGCCGGGCAGGCGTGACAAGAACCAACTGGCGCCGACATCCGGGTACAGGCCGATGCTGATTTCCGGCATGGCCAGGCGGCTGCTGGGCGTGACGATGCGGGTACTGGCGCCTTGCAGCAGCCCCATGCCACCGCCCAGTACATAACCGTGGCCCCAGCACAGCAAGGGCTTGGGGTAGGTGTGCAGGTTAAAGTCCAAGCGGTATTCGGCCGCGAAGAATTGTGCCGCCAACGGCGGTACCTCGCCGGGATGAGCGCGGCAGGCCTCCACCAGGCTGCGCACTTCACCGCCGGCGCAGAAGGCCTTGGCGCCATTGCCGCGCAACAGCACACAAACGACCTGCGGCTCCCTGGCCCAGGCATCGAGGCGATCACGCAAGGCGTTGATCATGGGCAGGGAAAGAGCGTTCAGGGATTTTTCGGCGTCCAGGGTGGCGATGCCGATACGGGCACCGTCGATGCCGGTGAGTTCTTCGAAGTGCAGATTCATCGTGACCTCGATCAGAAATTTGAATGTTCAGTATGACCGCTGCGTAGGAAAGTGCCGGTTCTGCGTCAGATCAATTGACAAGCCCTGTAGGCTTTCCTAGGGTGCGCCCATTGTTTTTACCGGATGCAACCATGACTGCTGACGACCGTATCAAACTCGAACCGAGCTGGAAGCAGGCACTGCGTGCCGAGTTCGACCAGCCCTACATGGCGGAGTTGCGTGAGTTCCTGCGCAGTGAATACGCCGCCGGCAAGGAGATCTATCCGCCGGCTCCACTGATTTTCAACGCCCTCAATTCCACGCCGCTGGATAAGGTCAAGGTGGTGATTCTCGGCCAAGACCCGTACCACGGTCCAGGCCAGGCCCATGGCTTGTGCTTCTCGGTACAGCCGGGCGTGCCGACACCGCCGTCCCTGGTCAACATCTACAAGGAATTGAAGCGCGATTTGAACATCGATATCCCGAATCACGGCTACCTGCAGAGCTGGGCCGACCAGGGCGTATTGCTGCTCAACACGACCCTGACCGTGGAGCGCGCCAATGCCAACGCCCATGCCAAAAAAGGTTGGCAGCATTTTACTGACAGGATCATTGAAGTCGTCAGCGAACACCAGCCGCACTTGGTGTTCCTGTTGTGGGGCGCCCATGCCCAGAGCAAGCAGAAGCTGATCGATGCGACCAAGCATTTGGTGCTGACTTCGGTCCACCCGTCACCGCTGTCGGCCCACCGAGGTTTCATCGGCTGCGGGCATTTCAGCCGGACCAACAAGTTTCTCCAGCAGCAGGGCGAGACGCCGATCGAGTGGCGGTTGCCGCCGGTTTGATGCGCTAGTCGGGCTGGCCCCATCGCGAGCAAGCTCGCTCCCACATTGATCTTCAGTGGTTACCCGATTTTTGTACGCCGCAAATCCCCTGTGGGAGCGGGCTTGCTCGCGAAAGCGGTGGACCAGCGGCGGTGATGTTGAATGTGCCGGTGCCTTCGCGAGCAAGCTCGCTCCCACATTGATCTTCAGTGGCCACCCGATTTTTGTACGCCGCAAATCCCCTGTGGGAGCGAGCTTGCTCGCGATGAAGGCAACTCGGTTTAAGCGTTTGAACCCGGCCTGCGCGTCCAATACCTGAACAACGGCTCCGCCAGAAACAGCACGAACAGCAACCGCATCACCTGCAACGCCGTCACCAACGGCACCGACAGTTGCAGCGTCTCCGCCGTCAGGCTCATTTCCGCGATGCCGCCGGGCATCATGCCCAGCGTCAACGAACGCAGATCCAGATGGGTCAAGGTGCTCAAGCCTAGGGCTGCAAGCGTGGCAATCAGCATCGTCAACACCGTGCCAACCAACGTGCGGCCCATGAACGACGGTGCCCGACGAAAGAACTGCCGGTTGAAATGACAACCCAACCCGCTGCCGATCAGCCATTGGCCGATCTGGCTGGCGCCGTTCGGCAGGCCAATGTGCAGGTCCCAACCGATGCTGACCGCCGCACTCACCAGCAACGGCCCGAACAACCAGGGATTGGGTTGGCGCAAGCGCTCCCAGACCCAGGCGAGCAGGGCGCCCGCCGGAAACAGGAGCGCCAGCCACAGCCAGTCCACCGTCGTGGCGTGTTGCACCGGCGCACCTTCGCCCAACAGATACTTGAACGCCGCCGGCACGCACAGCACCACCACCAGCACCCGCAGGCTCTGACCCGCCGCGACACGGCTGAGGTCCGCGCCGTTGCGGGCACCGAGGTTGACCATTTCGCCGGAACCGCCCGGCATGCTCGAGAAAAACGCGGTAGCGCGGTCCTCGCCGGTGCGACGCATCAGCCAGACACTCACTACGCTGGACACGCTGGTGATCAGCGCGCCGAAGAAAATCAGGCCGAAGTGGCTCAGGACCTGCTCCATCACCACGGGGGTGAAGTGCAGGCCGATGCCGATGCCCACCACCCATTGGCCGCATTTACGGCCGCCGGGGATTTCCATCAGTTGCCACGGCGTAAGACAGCGCACCAGGATGATCGCCAGCAACGAGCCGACCATCCAGGGCAAAGGCCAGCCGATCAGGCTGGCCAGGTAACCGCCGGCCAGGCCGACCAGCGGTGTTCCCCACCAATGTCTGAAGGTCGCCTCAGACATTGGCCAGGGCACGACGCTGAGCACTGCGACGACGCCAGATGCGCAGCAGAGGAAGGAGCAACATGATCGCCGTCAGGATCCAGCAGCCGAAGGTGATCGGGCTCGACCAGAGGATCTCCAGCGCACCGTTGGAGATCGACAGCGCACGCCGTAGGTTCTGCTCCATCAGCCCACCGAGGATGAAGCCCAGCAGCACAGGCGACAGCGGGAAGTCCAACTTGCGCAGGATGTAGCCGAAGATACCGATGCCGATCATCAGGAACAGGTCGAAGGTGGTGGCATGCACCGCATAGACACCGATCCCGGTGATGATCGCGATGA
Organism: Pseudomonas sp. Soil_N_39; assembly: GCF_057655955.1. Taxonomy (NCBI): domain Bacteria; kingdom Pseudomonadati; phylum Pseudomonadota; class Gammaproteobacteria; order Pseudomonadales; family Pseudomonadaceae; genus Pseudomonas; species Pseudomonas sp. Soil_N_39. Next base: position 48,845 of record NZ_JBDGLI010000006.1, on the reverse strand, counting down.
CTGGCACCAATGCCCAGTTCGGCACCGCCAGGATGCGGGTGAAGACACGGATCATCGGAATGTTGAGGATCACCAGCATGATGTTGGCGACGAACAACGATGCGATCAGGCCCCAGACGATGTCCGGCTGTTGCTGGAACAGCAAGGGACCCGGGGTGATGTTGTACAGCGACAGCGCGCCGATCATCACCGCTGTGGTGCCCGAGCCGGGAACGCCGAGGGTCAGCATCGGCACGAGTGCGCCGCAGGCTGCGCCGCCGATGGCGGTTTCCGGCGCCGCTAGACCACGCTTGTCGCCCTGGCCGAACGTGCCACTGGTGCCGGCGATGCGTTTTTCAGTCATGTAGGCCACGGCACTGGCCAGGGTTGCGCCCGCGCCAGGCAATACGCCCATGATGAAACCGAGCACGCCACAGCGGATGTTCACCCAGAACACCGAGGCCGCTTCCTTGATGTTGAACATCATCCGCCCGGTGGCTTCCACCGCTTCCTGGCCGCGATGGGTTTTCTCCAGCAGCAACAGGATTTCACTGATGGAGAACAAGCCCAGCACCAGCACGACGAACTGAATCCCGTCGGTCAGGTGGATGTTGTCACCGGTAAAGCGGTAGACGCCGCTGTTGGCATCGATCCCGACACTGGACAGGAACAGGCCGATCAGCGCCGCGATGAACGTCTTGAGCGGTCGGTCGCCGGCCATGCCGCCGAGACAGACAATGGCGAACACCATCAGGACGAAGTATTCCGCCGGCCCGAACGCAATCGCCCATTTGGCCAGCAGCGGTGCGAACAACACCATGCCGCAGGTGGCGATGAACGCGCCGATGAACGAACTCCACGCTGACAGCGACAACGCCACCCCGGCCAGGCCCTGACGGGCCATCGGGTAGCCGTCGAGGGTGGTCATCACGGTGGAGGCTTCACCGGGGATGTTGAGCAGGATCGAGCTGATGCGTCCGCCGTATTCGCAACCCAGGTACACCGCCGCCAGCAGAATCAGCGCCGATTCCGGCGGCAGCCCCAGCGCGAAGGCGATCGGGATCAGCAGCGCCACGCCGTTGATCGGGCCCAGGCCCGGCAGCAGGCCGACCACGGTGCCGATCAGGGTGCCGGTCAGTGCCGTGACGAGGTTGTAGGGGGTCAGTGCAACGCCAAAACCCTGGCCGAGATAATTCAGGGTATCCATATCAATTCTCCAGGACGTCGAGCAGGCCCAGGGGCAGCGGCACGTCCATCAGCTTGTCGAACAACAGATAAAGACCGATGGCCATCAGGCTGATGATCACCACGCTCGGTACCCAGCGACCGCCATACAGGCGCGCCATCGGCACACCGATCAGGATGCTGGCGACGATGAAGCCCAGGGGTTCGAAGGTCCCGGCGAAGACCAGCAACAGCACCACGCAAATGCCGATCTTCTGCAGGGTTTCGCGGTCCAGTTGCGGGTCGTCGTCGCTGTGCACGACGGGCGTAGGGCGAAACAGCATGTACAGCAGCGCCAGGCCCATCAGTCCCAGGATCAATAATGGAAAGGCGCGCGGGCCGACCGGTTCATAGGAAAAGGCGGCCTGATACGGCCAGGCCATCAGCGCCAGGCCGATACAAACCAGCAGCAGCACCGCGGCAAAAATACGTTGGATGGTGAGCATGACTAACTCCTGGGCGGCGCTGACAGTACCAGCGCCGCCGCGAGAACAGAGACGGTTACTGGATCAGGCCGAACTCTTTGGCCAGCACCTTGTAATCAGCCACTTGCTTCTTCACGTAGGTGTCCAGTTCCGGGCCGGTCATGGCGAACGGGAACAGCTCGCGCTGGTCACGCAGCTTGGCGAACTCTTCGGAAGCCAGCAGTTTGTCGAAGGCGTCTTTCCACCAGGCGTAGTCTTCATCGCTGACCTTCGGCCCGAGATAGAAGCCGCGAACCACCGGCCAGAGGATGTCGTAGCCTTGTTCACGGGCCGTCGGAATGTCTTTCATTTCCGGCTCGTCCAGGCGTTTATCGGAGAACACCGCCAACAGGCGCATGTCACCACTCTGGATGTGCGGCATGGAGTCGGAGATGTCGGTACTGCCCACTTGGATATGGCCACCGAGCAGGGCCGTGGCGATTTCACCGCCGCCTTCAAGCGCCACGTAGCGCAGTTTGCGCGGATCGATGCCTGCAGCCTTGGCGATCAACGCGGTTTGCATCCAGTCCTGGCTGCCCACGGTGCCACCGGAACCGATTACCACGGAGCCCGGATCTTTCTTCAGGGCCTGTACCAGGTCATCGAGATTCTTGTAGGGCGAGTCGCTCTTCACTGCAATGGCACCATAGCTGGTGCCAACGGCGGCCAGCCAGCGCACGGCGTTTTCATCGAAGCGGCCGAACTTGCCTTGGGCCAGGTTCAACAACGAACCGCTGGACCAGGCCACCAGAGTGCCGGCATCGGCCGGGCGCTGTGCAACCACTGCGTTGTAGGCCACCGCGCCGACGCCGCCAGGCATGTACGTCACGCGCATGGGTTTGGTCAGCAGCTTCTGGTTGACCAGTGCGCTTTGCACCAGTTTGCATGTCAGGTCGAAACCGCCGCCCGGGGCGGCCGGGGCGATGCATTCGGGACGCTTGGGTTCTTTGGATGGATCAGCGGCGAGCAACTGCCCGGCGAACATCAGGCATCCGGCTGCCAAGGCTACTTTACGCAGTGATAGATTCATTGTCGTCTCCACAGGAGTTGTTGTTGTGTGTGGTGAAATTTGTCGTTGACGGATTCCCGCCCCCGGTCATCGCTGATGATCGGCGCAGGTCGTTATCGGAATTGAATGCGTGGTGGCACCGCTCAGGGCGGTCTGATTGAAGCGAGAAGGGCGAGCAGGCGCTGGGGCCTGGAGCTGCATGGACGGCATGGTGAATACTCCGCTTTTATTTTTCTTATAGGGCGAAAACGCTTCGAGGCATTTTTCGTTCGCGATGGGGCGTCGCGGCGGGCAGTCGAAACTATCCGTAAAGGGACTCTAATGGCCCAACCTTTCGCTAACCTTTCAAAAGCTTTCAAAATGTTTTTTGCCTCCACAGCGACGGATGCGGCTGTAAACTCCGCGCCAAAGAATGGCGTCGACCATCCCTGAATCGAGGAATAACCCATGCGTGTTCTGCTCGTCGAAGACCATCTGCAGCTCGCCGAAAGCGTTGCCCAAGCGCTCAAGAGCACCGGTTTGACCGTGGACGTGCTGCACGACGGTGTCGCGGCCGACCTGGCCTTGAGCAGCGAGGAATACGCTGTGGCGGTGCTCGATGTCGGGCTGCCGCGCATGGACGGTTTCGAGGTGCTGGCGCGCCTGCGGGCGCGCGGCAAGACCTTGCCAGTACTGATGTTGACCGCCCGCAGCGACGTCAAGGACCGCGTCCATGGCCTCAACCTCGGTGCCGACGATTACCTGGCCAAGCCATTCGAGCTCACTGAACTGGAGGCCCGGGTAAAGGCCCTATTGCGCCGTAGCGTACTGGGCGGCGAGCGCCAGCAGCGATGTGGTGGACTGGTCTATGACCTGGACACCCGCCGCTTCACCCTCGACGATGAATTGCTGACCCTGACATCCCGCGAGCAAGCCGTGCTGGAAGCGTTGATTGCCCGACCCGGACGGGTGATGAGCAAGGAACAACTGGCGGCCCAGGTGTTCGGCCTGGACGAAGAAGCCAGCCCCGACGCCATCGAAATCTACGTCCACCGCCTGCGCAAGAAACTCGACGGCCATGCGGTGGCGATCGTGACGTTCCGCGGCTTGGGCTACCTGCTGGAAAACCGCAATGCATAAGCCCGACAGCCTGCGCTGGCGGCTGCTTCGGAACTTGGCACTGCTGCTGGTGGTATTGATGCTTGCAAGCGGTTTGAGCGCCTATTGGAACGGTCGCGAGGCTGCCGACACTGCCTACGATCGGACCCTGCTGGCCTCGGCCCGGACCATTGCCGCGGGCTTGTCCCAGCGCGACGGTAGCCTCAGCGCGGATGTGCCCTACGTGGCCCTGGACACCTTTGCCTACGACAGCGCCGGACGCATTTATTACCAAGTCAATGACATCGACAAGAAGTTGATTTCCGGTTACGAAAACCTCCCCGGTCCGCCCCCGGGAACGCCACGCACGGATGATTACCCCGCCCTGGCGCGCTTCTACAACGCCCAATATCAGGGGCAGAACGTGCGGGTGGTAAGCCTGCTCAAGGCGGTCAGCGAGCCGAACATGAACGGCATGGCGGAAATTCGCGTGGCAGAGACCGAAGAGGCGCGGGTCAGCATGGCCCGCGGGCTGATGGCCGACACGCTGTTGCGCCTGGGCATGCTGGCCGTGGGCGCGCTGCTGTTGGTGTGGTTTGCGGTCAGTGCGGCGTTGCGCCCGTTGGAGCGCTTGCGCACGGCGGTGGAGGAGCGCCAGCCGGACGATCTGCGGCCGCTGCCGTTGGTGGAGGTGCAACACGAATTATGGCCGTTGGTGCGGGCCCTCAACCATTTCACCGAGCGCCTGCGCGGGCAGTTCGAACGCCAGGCGCAGTTCATTGCCGATGCCGCCCATGAACTGCGCACGCCCTTGGCCGCGCTCAAGGCGCGCCTGGAGCTGGGCTTGCGTGCCAGCGAGCCGGCGACCTGGCGTGAAACCCTGGAAACCGCGGCCCAGGGGACCGATCGATTGACTCACCTGGCCAACCAGTTGCTGTCCCTGGCGCGAGTGGAAAATGGTGCCCGGGCGATTGCCGAAGGCGGCGCGCAGTTGCTTGACCTCAGTCAGTTGGCCCGAGAGTTGGGCATGGCCATGGCCCCGCTGGCCCATGCCCGAGGCGTGGCGCTGGCCCTGGAAGCCGACGAGCCGGTATGGCTGCGGGGCGAGCCGACCTTGTTGAACGAGCTGTTGAGCAATCTGGTGGACAACGCCCTGGCCCATACCCCATCGGGCGGCAATGTGATCCTGCGGGTGTCTGCACCGGCCGTGCTGGAGGTCGAGGACGATGGGCCCGGCATTCCCTTGCATGAACGCGACCGGGTGTTCGAGCGGTTCTATCGACGCAACCAGCAAGTGGCCGGTTCGGGACTGGGGTTGGCGATCGTCGGCGAAATCTGCCGCGCTCATCTGGCGCAGATCACTTTGCACGACGGGGAGGTGCGCGGGTTGAAGGTGCGGGTGAGTTTTATTCCAGGCGCAGACTGATTCTGTGGGAGCAAGGCTTGCCCGCGATGATGGCGACACGGTCTTTATACGAGGCGCCTGTTTCGCGAGCAAGCTTTGCTCCCACAAATCCTGTTGCCACAGGTCGCAGATTCAGGCCTGACTACGAGTTCGTAGGTGTCCGACCTGCTTAATAGAACATCGCCCGCGCTTCTTCAATATCCGCGCAGCGGGCCTTGTTCTCCGGGTCGATGCCCAGTTTCTTGAAGGCCGGGACGCCGAATACGTCAATCTTGCTCAGAGGATGGTCGGTGTCCTTGTAGCAATACAGCGCCGCGACCTGCACCAGGTCGACATAATCGATTTGCTTGGAGTCGCGGTCGAAATCCAGATACAACCCCGGCAGCTTCACCAACCGCTCCGGAAACTCCCAGACACTGAGTAACTTGTCCCCCAGTATCGGGTGAATCGTCTCGATGACGTGATTGAGGCTGACCGGGTCCGACAGCAACTCATTGTTGTCCTGTGCATACGTGAGGATCGGCAGTACGCCGATCTGATGCACCAACCCACCCAATGCGGCCTGGTCGGGCTTGAGTTGGGTGTAACCACGACACAATGCATAGCTGACGCCGGCGATCTCCAGGCTTTTGCGCCAGACTTCGCGCATCTTCAGTTCCACCACTTCGGAGCGGGCGTGGAAAATCTGCTCCATCACCAGACCAATGGCCAGATTGCTGCTGTAGTTGACGCCCAGCCGAGTGATGGCCGTGTGCAGGTCAGTGACTTCCTGGGTGGCGCGCAGCAGTGGGCTGTTGACCACTTTTATCAGGCGTGCCGAGAGGGCCGTATCGCGGCCGATCACTTTGCTCAGGTTACTGACACTGATTTCCGGGTCTTCGGCGGCCCGGCGAATCTGCATGGCCACTTCCGGTAATGTTGGCAGAACCAAGTCATCGTTATCGATGGCCTGCACCAAATCCCGTTGGACCTTATCCGCCAAATCGCTCATTTCGGTTCTCTAGGGTGTTGCGACAAATGCTGCGATCAGCGCTGGATTTCGCGGTCGCGGTCCAGTTCGTAAGGCAGGTCCAACAATTGAAGGCGAGGGCCTTCCAAGGCACCGAGGTGCAAATTGTCGTCTTCTGCTGCTTCGGCCTGCAATACCGCCAGCAGTTCAATGTTTCCCTCGCCACGAGCGGCAATCACCACTTCGCCGATGGAACTGCCGTGCGTGGGGGAGAACAGCGCCGTGCCGGGTTCCGGCAGTTCGCTGGCGTCCAGTTGCAGGCGATACAGGCGACGCTTGAGCTTGCCCAAGTATTGCATGCGGGCAACGATTTCCTGCCCGGTGTAGCAGCCTTTCTTGAAACTGACGCCGCCGACGGCTTGCAGGTTGAGCATCTGTGGAATGAACAGTTCGCGGGTGGCCGGCATGACCTGGCCGATCCCGGCACGGATCTGGCCCAGCAGCCAGGGGTTCAGGTCTGCCTCGGCCAGTTCTGCGCCCAGGCGGGTCCGCAGTGCCTGTGCCTGTTCGGCGGGTGCCCACAACTCGGCGCGGTCGGGAGACACACGGATGGCGATCAAGGCTTCATGGCGCGCCACGCTGTCGGTGTCGCTCGGCAGTTCGAGGCCCAGGCCGGCCAAGGTCTTGTCGGCGTTTTCCAGGCCGAAGCGAACCCAGGCTGCGCTTTCGTCGGTGAGCTTGGATTTGGAGAACACAGCATATTTTTTCAGGTCCGCCAGTTGCGGTTCGAGCAGTTCGGTGGCCATGGACATCAATACACCATCGCCTTGGAGCAGGATGCGGAAACTCGATTGCATCCGGCCTTTCTGCGTGCAGCGGGCGCCGAGGCTGGCTCGGCTGTCGTTCAGGTACTCGAGGTTGCAAGTCAATTGGCCTTGCAGGAATTTGCTGGCATCCACGCCGCGGACCGCGAGGACGCCTTCGTGGGACAGGGTGCAGAAAAAAGCGAAATCAGCCATGGGTCATCGCAGGGTAAAAAGTCTGGTAGACATCATAAGGGGACGCCCTTGAAATGGGTAGTTCACAAAGGATCTGTGGTGCCTGACCAAAGCGGTCTGTTGCGCTGTGGCGAGGCCTGTATACTTGCGCTCTATTTGAGGAGCGCTCCATGGTCGAAGATGTTGAACTGAATCGCCTCTACTGGCACAGCCGCCGCGGCATGCTTGAGCTGGACGTATTGCTGGTGCCGTTCGTGAAAGAGGTCTATCCCCATCTCAATGAAGTGGACCGTGCGTGCTATGTCCGCCTGCTCGAATGTGAGGATCAGGACATGTTCGGCTGGTTCATGGAGCGCAGCGAATCCGAAGACCCTGAGTTGCAGCGCATGGTCCGGATGATCCTGGACCGTGTCCAACCCAAGTAATCGCTTCGAATGCCGCTGGCAGGCCTCCGGGCAGTTGCTGGCGGCCTACCTGCTGGCTCAGGTGTTCGCCCTGGGTTCGTTGTTCCTGTTGTCGGTACCGTCCTGGTGCGCAGCGCTGGGTGTCATCCTGTGCCTGGCCCATGGCGCCTGGGTAATCCCCCGACAGGTAGTGCTGACCCATCGCCGGGCCTTTTGCGGGTTGCGTCGCAATGCCGCTGGCTGGCAGCTCTGGAGCCGGGCCGATGGCTGGCAGGCTGTGCAGCTACGCCCTGATAGCCTGGCGTTGCCGCTGATCATCGTGTTGCGTTTTCGCTTGCAGGGCGAGCGGCGGGTCCGCTCGCTGTGCGTGCCCCTCGACGCGCTGGCGCCGGATGTCCACCGGCGCCTGCGGGTGCGGCTCAGGTTCAGTCGCCGTAGGTGGGCGGCACCAGGATAGTGTCCAGTGCCTCGGGCAGCAGGTTCGGGTAGTCGAGGGTGTAATGCAGCCCCCGGCTTTCCTTGCGCTCCATGGCCGAGCGAATCATCAGTTCGGCCACCTGGGCCAGGTTGCGCAGCTCGATCAGGTCGCGGCTGACTTTATAGTTGCTGTAGAACTCATCGATCTCATCCAGCAGCAAGCGCACCCGGTGTTGTGCCCGTTGCAGGCGCTTGTTGGTGCGCACGATGCCCACGTAGTCCCACATGAAGCGCCGCAGTTCGTCCCAGTTGTGGGCGATGATCACGTCTTCGTCCGAGTCGGTGACCTGGCTGGCGTCCCACGAGGGCAGGGCGGTCGGAATGGCGATCTGTGGCAATTGCTCAAGGATGTCTGCCGCCGCCGAGCGGGCGTAGACGAAACATTCCAGCAGCGAGTTGCTGGCCATGCGGTTGGCGCCGTGCAGGCCGGTGAAGCTGGTTTCGCCGATGGCATACAGGCCCGGCACGTCGGTGCGGCCCTGTTGGTCGACCATTACGCCACCGCAGGTGTAGTGCGCCGCCGGCACCACCGGGATCGGTTGCTTGGTGATGTCGATGGAAAATTCCAGGCAGCGCTCGTACACCGTCGGGAAGTGGCTCTTGATGAACGCTTCGGGCTTGTGGCTGATGTCCAGGTAGACGCAATCGATACCCAGGCGCTTCATTTCATGGTCGATGGCCCGGGCGACGATGTCACGCGGCGCCAGTTCGGCGCGCGGATCGAAGCGCTGCATGAAACGTTCGCCGTTGGGGAGCTTCAAGTGAGCCCCTTCGCCACGCAGGGCCTCGGTCACCAGGAAGCTCTTGGCCAGCGGGTGATAGAGGCAGGTGGGGTGGAACTGGTTGAACTCCAGGTTCGCCACCCGGCAACCCGAACGCCAGGCCATGGCAATGCCGTCGCCGCAGGCGCCGTCGGGGTTGCTGGTATACAGATAGACTTTCGCCGCGCCACCGGAAGCCAGGACGACGAAGCGCGCACCATAGGTGTCGACTTCGCCGGTACCACGATTGAGCACGTAGGCGCCGAGGCAGCGATCACCGTCCAGGCCCAGGCGTTTTTCGGTGATCAGGTCGACCGCGACGCGTTGTTCCAGCAATTCGATGTTCGGCCGTAGTCGCGCTTGGGCGAGCAGGGTCTTGAAGATTGCCGCACCTGTGGCGTCGGCCGCGTGGATGATGCGCCGATGGCTGTGGCCGCCTTCGCGGGTCAGGTGGAACTCGAAACCACCGTCTTCGGTGCCCGATTGTTCGTCACGGGTAAACGGCACGCCCTGGTCGATCAGCCACTGGATGGCTTCCTTGCTGTGTTCGACGGTGAAGCGCACCGCTTGCGGATTGCAAAGGCCTCCGCCGGCGTTGAGTGTATCGTCGACGTGGGATTCAATGGTGTCGGTATCGTCCAGCACAGCGGCGACGCCGCCCTGGGCCCAGAAGGTCGAGCCGTTGGCCAGGTCGCCCTTGCTCAGTACTGCGATGCGCAAATGCGCAGGCAAGGTTAGCGCCAGGCTCAATCCGGCGGCTCCGCTGCCGATTACCAGAACATCGTGTTGAAACTGTTGGCTCATTCGAATGGTTTCCGCTCAAGGCGACCCGGGTCGGGGTTGGCGCCAGACACCGCTTCAACGGGTCGGGCAGCCACGCAGCCCACTAGTATATAGAGGGGGGGATCGGCACAATAGCCGGGCATTCATGGCAATGTGAAACCAGCGTGACAGAAAAGCGACACACTTCGTCGGATCGCCGGTTTGGCTTTGAGTCGACAAAGACGGCCGTTTCGAGGACAGAGCGCTGTTTATCACGTCATGGTTGCCCATTATTCTATCTACAGCGCTATAAATAGCGGGAACTTTTGCCAAGCGCCTACGTTCAATAGACGGTTGTCTGCAAAAGGGAGCAGCGTCGGGTTGGTGCAAGATTTCGATTGAAATCTCTGCCGACAGACCCGATGACAGATTATTCGCGCAGCCGGGGAATCTCCTGCTGCGTTTTTCGTGCGTGCCGAGATCAGAGCACGCCGGAAACTTGCTTGGAAGGGGGAGAACTTTTGCGAAAAGCCCGAGTCTATGTTTGCAAGCCCGGTCATTTAGTAATGCAAGCCTCCTTCGAGCTTATCGAGGAGTGTTCATGCTAACCCAGGAAGAGGATCAGCAGCTGGTCGAGCGCGTCCAACGCGGCGACAAGCGAGCTTTCGATCTGCTAGTGCTGAAATACCAGCACAAAATTCTCGGGTTGATCGTGCGTTTCGTGCACGACACCCATGAAGCGCAGGATGTCGCTCAGGAAGCCTTCATCAAGGCCTACCGCGCACTTGGTAATTTCCGCGGGGACAGCGCGTTTTATACGTGGCTTTACCGCATCGCCATTAACACGGCGAAAAACTATCTGGTTTCACGCGGCCGCCGGCCGCCGGATAGCGATGTAAGTTCTGAAGATGCCGAGTTCTACGATGGCGATCATGGCCTCAAGGATCTCGAATCACCGGAACGTGCGTTGCTGCGGGATGAGATCGAAGGCACCGTCCATCGAACCATCCAGCAACTGCCTGAAGATTTGCGTACGGCTTTAACTTTACGTGAGTTCGACGGTCTGAGTTACGAAGACATTGCGAGCGTCATGCAATGTCCTGTGGGCACCGTGCGCTCCCGGATTTTCCGCGCTCGGGAGGCCATCGATAAAGCCCTGCAGCCTTTGTTGCAGGAAAACTAGAGACAGCGGCGACAGCCAAGAGAGGAACGCCATGAGTCGTGAAGCCCTGCAGGAATCGCTGTCCGCAGTTATGGACAACGAAGCGGACGAACTTGAATTGCGTCGGGTATTGAATGCCTTCGACGATGTTGAAACACGTGAGACCTGGGCTCGTTACCAGATCGCCCGGGCTGTCATGCACAAGGACTTGCTGCTTCCACGCCTGGACATCGCCGCGGCCGTTTCTGCTGCATTGGCTGACGAAGCCGTACCGGCTAAAGCTTCACGCGGACCATGGCGCAGCCTGGGCCGTCTGGCGGTAGCCGCGTCGGTCACCGTTGCCGTACTGGCCGGTGTACGCCTGTATAACCAGGATGAGATTGCCGGCGTGCAAATGGCGCAGCAGTCCAACCAGCCTGGCTTGGTTGCTCCACAGGTCAAGGGCCCAGCGGTATTGGCCGGTTACAGCGAAGGTTCGGAAGCCGCAGGCCCGATGGTCAACGGTGTTCTGCAAGGCCAGCCTGGCTGGCATGATCAGCGTCTGCCCAACTACCTGCGTCAGCATGCCCAGCAAGCTGCCCTGAAAGGTACCGAAAGCGCGCTGCCTTACGCCCGTGCCGCCAGCCTGGAAAACCGTTAATAAGGAAAGCCATTGCGCGCCATACCTCTATTCACGCTTCTGCTTGGTGGCTGGTGTGCGATGCCAGCCCATGCCGATGAGGCTCAGGACTGGTTGAACCGCCTGAGTCAAGCCGAGCAACAGCAGAGCTTCCAGGGCACTTTCGTTTACGAGCGCAACGGTAGCTTTTCTACCCATAACATCTGGCATCGCGTCCAGGATGGCAAGGTCCGCGAGCGGTTACTCCAGCTCGACGGCTCGGCACAGGAAGTCCTGCGCATTGATGGGCATACTCAATGCGTCAGCGGCTCCTTGATCGCGGGGCTGGGCAATACGCCGGACAGCACTTCACGTGCGCTCGATCCGCAAAAACTCAAGAATTGGTATGACCTTGCCGTCATTGGCAAGTCGCGTGTGGCTGGGCGTCAAGCGGTCATCGTGGCATTGACGCCCAAGGATCAGCATCGCTATGGCTTTGAACTGCACCTGGATAAAGAGACCGGCCTGCCGCTCAAGTCTTTGTTGCTCAATGACAAGGGCCAATTGCTCGAACGCTTCCAGTTCACTCGCTTGAACGTCACCGCTCCCACGGATAGTGACCTTCAGGCCAGTGCCGAATGCAAGGCTGTCGCGCAGGATCCCGGAAAGGCCGTCGCGGCGAAAACCGCCTGGCACTCGGACTGGTTGCCACCCGGCTTTGAACTGACCAGCAGTGCCGCGCGCAAGGACCCAGACACCCAGGTCCAGGTCAACAGCTTGATGTATGACGATGGTCTGGCGCGCTTCTCGGTGTTCCTGGAGCCGTTGAACGGTGCCAACGCCGCCGATACCCGTACTCAGCTTGGCCCGACGGCTGCCGTCTCCCGCAGGCTCACGACGCCCCAGGGCGAAATGATGGTCACGGTGGTCGGTGAGATTCCTATCGGTACGGCGGAACGGATCGCGCTTTCCATGCGCTCCGACGTCACCGCGACTCAATAGTCGGCTGACAGCACGGGTGGTTCGATTGCGCGAGAGGCTGATGACGCCAGGGCTTGATCGAAATGCCGAAACTTCCTGTCAGCATTTTCATTTGCAAAAACCCAGCTTTTTTTCTATAGGTCAGAGCCGCTCGGCCCTGGCCTTGTCTGTTCCCGGAACAAAAATACCGGCGTATCTTTCCCCTGGTATTCCTTGCTCCATATCGCTTAACCATGCTCGTCGTAACGGGAGCCGTATGTCGATACCACGCTTGAAAACCTATCTCTCCATTTTTGCCACCGTGCTTGTGCTCGGCCAGGCCGTTCCTGCTCTGGCGGTCGAATTGCCTGATTTCACGCAACTGGTCGAGCAGGCTTCACCCGCCGTGGTGAACATCAGCACGACCCAGAAGCTGCCGGATCGCCGTGTATCAGACCAGCAGATGCCGGATCTGGAAGGCCTGCCGCCGATGCTGCGGGAGTTCTTCGAGCGTGGCATGCCACAACAGCCTCGTTCGCCCGGCGGTGGCCGCCAGCGCGAAGCGCAATCCTTGGGGTCGGGCTTCATCATTTCGCCTGATGGCTACATCCTGACCAACAACCATGTGATCGCCGATGCCGACGAAATCCTGGTACGCCTGGCCGACCGCAGCGAGCTCAAGGCCAAGCTGGTCGGCACCGACCCACGTTCCGACGTGGCGCTGTTGAAAATCGAGGGCAAGGACCTGCCAGTGCTCAAGCTGGGCAAATCCCAGGACCTGAAGGCCGGCCAATGGGTCGTGGCCATCGGTTCGCCGTTCGGCTTCGACCATACCGTGACCCAGGGCATCGTCAGCGCCATCGGTCGCAGCCTGCCGAACGAAAACTACGTGCCGTTCATCCAGACCGACGTGCCGATCAACCCGGGTAACTCCGGTGGCCCGCTGTTCAACCTCGACGGTGAAGTGGTGGGCATCAACTCCCAGATCTATACCCGTTCGGGCGGCTTCATGGGCGTGTCCTTCGCGATTCCGATCGACGTTGCCATGGACGTGTCCAACCAACTGAAAAGCGAAGGCAAGGTCAGCCGTGGCTGGTTGGGCGTAGTGATCCAGGAAGTGAACAAGGACCTGGCCGAGTCGTTCGGGCTGGAAAAACCCGCCGGTGCGCTGGTGGCACAGATCCAGGAAGGTGGCCCGGCTGCCAAGGGCGGCCTGCAAGTGGGTGACGTGATTCTGAGCATGAATGGCCAGCCGATTGTCATGTCCGCCGACCTGCCGCACCTGGTGGGTGCCCTCAAGGCTGGTGCGAAGGCCAATCTGGAAGTGATCCGCGAAGGCAAGCGCAAGAACGTCGAGCTGACTGTCGGCGCCATTCCTGAAGAGGGCAAGGAGCTGGATTCGCTGCCCAAGTCCGGTGTCGAGCGCAGCAGTAACCGTCTGGGCGTGGCCGTGGCCGAACTGACCGAAGAGCAGAAGCGTACCCTGGAGCTCCAGGGCGGTGTGGTGATCAAGGAAGTGCAGGACGGTCCTGCCGCGCTGATCGGTCTCCAGCCGGGCGACATCATCACGCACCTGAACAACCAGGCTATCGGTTCGGCCAAGGAGTTCACCGACATTGCCAAGGCATTGCCGAAGAATCGTTCGGTGTCGATGCGGGTCCTGCGTCAGGGGCGTGCGAGCTTCATCACCTTCAAGCTGGCCGAATGATCGGTTAGCCGCTGAAAAAAAACCGCCTCGAAAGAGGCGGTTTTTTTATGCCTGGCGAATGCTCAGCCCATCATGTCCTTGACCATGCGTTCCTGCTCCATGAGCTCCCGTTGGCGGGCATCGATGCGCGACGACAGGGGGAAGTTGGTGCCGGCGCGCCGTTTGGCGAAGTCCAGTTGCTGAATGGCCTGACGGTAGTCGCCCACCAGGGCGAAGTACTCGGCACGGGCTTGGTGCAGGCCAATGATATTGCCTGACAGGCCACGGGTCTCGGCCACCATGTACCAGACGTCCGGGTCGTCCGGGCGCGACTTGAGCAAAGTTTCCAGGGCCTTCTCGGCATCGGCGGGGCGGTTCTGCTTGAGCAGCAGGTCGACGCGTACCTGGTTGAGCGGATAGTTGCCCGGGTACTGGCTCAGCATCCGGTCGACGCGCGATTGCGCGTCGGCCAGTTTGTTGCTGGTGATGTCCAGGTCCACCTGGGCCAGGTTGTAGATGATTTCGTTGGGCGATTTGGCCAGCAACGGCTTGAGGTTCTCCCGTGCTTCATTCAACTGACCGCCCTTGATCTGTGCGATCGCCAGGCCATAGCGGGCCACGTCGTTCTTCGGGTTCTCATCCAGCTGTGCCCGGAAGCGCTTGGCGCCCAGGCCCGGGGTTTCTTCGTAGGTCAACTGGACCCGCGCGCGAATCAGTTGATAGCGCACGCTGTCCTCGATGCCGCCCGGCTTGGCCTGTTCGGCGCGGTTGCGGGTGTCGGCGATCCGGGATTCGGTCACCGGGTGCGTCAGCAGAAATTCCGGGGGCTTGGCGTCGAATCGATACTGGCGCATCAGGCGCTCGAACATGGTTGGCATGGACCGTGGGTCGTAGCCGGCCTTTTCCAGGTTCTGAATGCCGATGCGGTCGGCTTCCTGTTCATTCTGGCGCGAGAAGCGCCGTTGCTCCTGGATGGCGGCGGCCTGGGTCCCGGCGATGGCCGCGATCCCGGCGTCACCGCCACCGGCGGCGGCAATCACGATGCCAGCCAGTAGCGCGGCCATCATCGGCACTTGCATGCGCTGCTGGGCCTCGACGCCGCGGGCGAAGTGGCGTTGTGACAAGTGCGCCAGTTCGTGGGCCATGACCGAGGCATATTCGCCTTCGGTCTGAGCGTTGAGGAACAGGCCGCCGTTGACCCCGACAATGCCGCCCGGTGCGGCGAAGGCGTTGAGTTGCGGGCTATTGATCAGGATGAATTCCAGACGCCGGTCATTGACCTGGCTGGTCTCCACCAACTTGTAGACACTGGTCTCGACGTAGTCTTTGAGCTGTGGATCGTTGAGCTGTGAAACCTGGCTGCGCAGCAGGGCCAGCCAGGCGCGACCCAGTTGGTGCTCCTGTTCTGGCGAGACGATGGCAGAACTGGCATCGCCAAGTGACGGCAAGTCGTCGGCGAAGCCCGGTGAGGCAAGCAGGCAAGCGAGCGTCAGCAGGGTGGGGCGCAGAAATGTCATGCACGAGGCCTTAGTTGACAAAGACCCTACTGTAGCCGGACACCGGGCCCGGGACCAGATATTCTAGGCCGCTCAACGACCTGCTGCGGAGCGAACCCATGACTGATGCTGTAGCCCACGATGCCGAACTGGACGCCAGCGGCCTGAACTGTCCGTTGCCGTTGCTCAAGGCCAAGCTGGAACTCAACCGCCTGGCCAGCGGCAGTGTGCTCAAGGTGATCGCCACGGATGCGGGCTCGCAACGGGACTTTCGCACCTTCGCCCGATTGGCCGGTCATACGCTGCTGCGTGAAGAAGACGAAAACGGCGTCTACCGTTACTGGCTGAAAAAGGCCTGAAAAAACCGACAGCGTCTCTTAAGGATTTTTAATGTTCAAAGTGTTACGCGACTGGATTCAGCGCTACTTCTCCGATGAAGAGGCGGTGGTCCTGGCAGTGCTGCTGTTCCTGGCCTTTACCGCCGTGCTTACCTTGGGCGGCATGCTGGCGCCGGTGCTGGCGGGAATGGTGCTGGCGTACCTGATGCAGGGGCTGGTCACGACGCTGGAGCGTCTGCGGCTGCCCGGCACCGCGGCAGTGGGGCTGGTGTTCGCCCTGTTCATGGGGGTGCTGGTGGTGTTCATCGTGGTGATTGTGCCGCTGCTCTGGCACCAGTTGGTGACCTTGTTCAACGAATTGCCAGGGATGCTCGCCAAATGGCAGTCCCTGCTATTGCTGCTGCCTGAGCGTTATCCGCACTTGGTCTCCGATGAGCAGGTGTTGCAGACCATCGAAGTGGTGCGCGGCGAGATTGGCAAGTTCGGCCAATGGGCGCTGACGTTTTCGCTGTCCAGCCTGCCGCTGCTGGTCAACATCATGATCTACCTGGTGCTGGTGCCGATCCTGGTGTTCTTCTTCCTCAAGGATCGGGAAATGATCGGACGTTGGGTGCGTGGCTACCTGCCGCGTGAGCGGGCGCTGATCACCCGGGTGGCCCAGGAGATGAATCGGCAGATCGCCAATTACATTCGCGGAAAAGTCATCGAGATTTTCATCTGCGGCGCCGTGACCTATATCGGTTTCGTGACCATGGGGCTCAATTACGCGGCCCTGCTGGCGCTGCTGGTGGGCATTTCGGTGGTGGTGCCTTACGTCGGCACCGTGGTGGTGACCGTGCCGGTGGCCTTGATTGCGCTGTTCCAGTGGGGCTGGAGCGATCAGTTCATCTACCTGATGGCGGTCTACGGGATCATCCAGACCCTGGACGGCAACGTGCTGGTCCCGCTGCTGTTCTCCGAGGCGGTGAACCTGCACCCGGTGGCGATCATCTGCGCGGTGCTGCTGTTTGGCGGGTTGTGGGGATTCTGGGGCGTGTTCTTCGCGATTCCCCTGGCGACGCTGTTCAAGGCCGTGCTGGATGCGTGGCCGAGCAAGGAGCCGGTTGTAGCGCCGTTGTTGTAGCGTGAGTAATGGGGTGAGGCTTATGGCCCCATCGCGAGCAAGCTCGGCTCCCACAGGGGATTTATTAACGCCACAAATCCAGTGTGGGAGCCGAGCTTGCTCGCGATAGCGCCAGTACAGGCCGCGAAAATTTCAGCCCTTGTTCAGCGCCTGAGCCGCCGCCAACACCGCATCCACATGCCCCGGCACCTTCACGCCACGCCATTCCTGGCGCAGCACACCGTCCTTGTCGATCAGGAACGTGCTGCGATCAACGCCCAGGTATTCCTTGCCATAGAGCTTCTTCAGCTTGATCACGTCGAACAGCTGGCAGACCGCCTCGTCTTTGTCGCTGATCAGTTCGAACGGGAATTCCTGCTTGCACTTGAAGTTCTCGTGGGACTTGAGGCTGTCCCGGGAGACGCCGAACACTTCAGTGTTGGCGGCCTGGAATTGTGTGTACTGGTCGCGGAAACCCTGGCCTTCGGTGGTGCAGCCGGGGGTACTGTCCTTGGGGTAGAAGTAGATCACCACCTGCTTGCCCTTGAGGGCGGCGAGGCTGATGGTCTGCCCGCTGGTGGCGGGCGCTTGGAAATCGGTAACCGGCTGGTCGACGGCAACGGCCATGAACGCTTCCTTACATTGGGTTTTGTGGGCGCCACGGTTCGATCAGCGCATCCAGGTTCATCGCATCGGCGAAGTCCAGGAACTGATCGCGCAGCCAACTGATCTGGGTGCCGGCGGGCAGGGTCACGGTGAACGTGGCGTTGAGCATGGTGCCGCCGGTCTGCGGAGCCTGGTAGGTGTCGCAGGTCAGGTTTTCCAGCTCGACGTGGTGGTCCATGAAGAACTGGCACAGCTCGTTGATGATGTCCGGACGGTAGGCTGAGCTCACATAGGCCACATAGGGCAGGGCCTGGGGACGGTTCTCCAGGGCTGCGCTGCGTACCACGTTGACGGTAAAGGCATGCTTCTTGGCCAGCACCGGCAGGCTGCCTTCCAAGCGTGCCAGGGCGTCCCAGCTGCCGGAGATCTCGAGCACGAGTGCACTGCATTCGCCATGACGGGTCAGGCGTGAGGTCACGACGGCGCAGCGATTCTCATGGCTGGCGCGGCACAGGACGTTAGTCAGCTCCATGGGGTTGGCGCCAAGGGCACTGATAACAAGGAATTGTTCGCGGACTGTGGGGGTGGACATGCAGCATTCCTAAAGCGATGAGCGGTCGGTACCTTTGCCGCTCGACACAGCGCCAGGCCCGGAAAAAACCAACGGCTCAAGCCTTGTACCCGGGGTTGCGCTGCATTCCGCGACAGCAGGAATGCACCAGGATAAACCCGGGATCGGGGCTTGTGGCGTCGAAAACGGAGGCTGGAAACCGGCGTATGAGCTTGTCGGTACCGATCAAAGCCTGAAGGGTAGCGAAAACCATCGCCCAGGGGAATGGTAGTTCGCTTGTACAAGCATCTTGGCGCCAGTACCATTACCGCTCTCTTTTTCCGGCAGGAGCGGTTTCATGATTGCGGGCAGTATGGTGGCACTGGTCACACCCATGGATGCACAAGGGCATCTTGACTGGGCCAGCCTCAGCAAACTCGTGGACTTCCACCTTGAGAACGGCACCCATGCCATTGTCGCCGTCGGTACCACCGGCGAGTCGGCAACCCTCGACGTCAATGAGCACATCGAAGTCATCCGTGCCGTGGTCAAGCAGGTCAACGGTCGCATCCCCGTCATCGCCGGTACTGGCGCCAACTCGACCCGCGAAGCCGTCGAGCTGACCCGCAACGCCAAGGAAGCCGGTGCCGACGCCTGCCTGCTGGTCGTCCCGTACTACAACAAGCCAACTCAGGAAGGCTTGTACCAGCACTTCAAACACATTGCCGAAGCCGTCGACATCCCGCAGATTCTTTATAACGTTCCCGGCCGTACCTCCTGCGACATGCAGGCCGAGACCGTGATCCGCCTGTCCACCGTGCCGAATATCATCGGCATCAAGGAAGCCACCGGCGACATGAAGCGCGCCAAGGCCATCCTCGATGGCGTGAGCAAGGACTTCATCGTGCTGTCCGGCGATGATCCGACAGCGGTCGAGCTGATCCTCCTGGGTGGCAAGGGCAACATCTCCGTCACTGCCAACGTCGCCCCGCGCGAAATGGCCGACCTTTGCGAGGCTGCGCTCAAGGGCGACGCCGAGACTGCACGGGCCATCAACGAAAAACTGATGCCGTTGCACAAGGATCTGTTCATCGAGGCCAACCCGATTCCGGTGAAGTGGGCCTTGGTTGAAATGGGCCTGATGCACGAAGGCATCCGCTTGCCACTGACCTGGCTGAGCACCTCCTGTCACGAACCGCTGCGGCAGGCCCTGCGCCAGTCCGGCGTCCTGGTTTAATTGAGGAAGTACAACGCATGAAGCGAATGGCCGGACTTTCCGCACTTGCCTTGATTATCTCCAGCACCAGCGGCTGTGGATGGATCTGGGGGCCGGAAGGTTACTTCCGCGATCGTGGTAGCGATTACCTGCAAGCGCAACAGACTGCACCGATGCAACTGCCGCAAGACGTCAACGTCGCCAAGCGCCTGGATCCGCTGCTGCCGATCCCGCGCAACGTAGCCGACGACAGCGTCAAGGGCGAATACGTCGTTCCACGTCCGCAGCCGCTGTCGGCCGTGGCCGATGCCAGCGACTACACCCTGCAGAAGAGTGGCGATTCCAGCTGGGTCATGGGCCAGCATCCACCGGCCGAAGTCTGGCCCGTGGCGATCCAGTTCTTCCAGGACAACGGTTTTCGCCTGGATGAACAGCGTCCGCAAACCGGCGAGTTCACCACCACCTGGCAGCGTTCCGATGAACTGTCCGCCGCCATGGCCAAGCGCCTGAGCGCCGCCGGTGTCGCAGCCGACAGCGAAACCCGCGTGCGGGTGCGCATCGAGCCGGGCGTGCAGCGCAACACCAGTGAAATCTACGTGGTCAGCGCCGAGCGTCCCGCCGGCAGCACCGCCGATGTGGCCTTCACCAACCGTTCGGTCAATACCGGCCTCGACGCTGCGCTGGTGGACGACATGCTTGCCAGCATGAGTCGTAACGCGGAGCAGGGCGGTTCGGTGTCGATGCTGGCTACCCGTGACTACGACACCCCGAGTCGCGTCAGCCTGAACGAAGACGGCAGCGGCAACCCGGTGCTCAACGTCGGCTCCGACCTGGACCGCGCCTGGTCGAGCGTTGGCCGTGCGCTGGAGCAGGGTGAGTGGCGCGTTGAAGACATCAACCGCAGCCTGGGCCTGTACTACATCAACCTCGCCGAGAAGGCCGAGAAGAAGGACGAGAAACCTGGCTTCTTCAGTGGCCTGTTCGGCAGCAAGCCGGACAAGGAAGAAGTCGAAGCCCGCGCCGAGCGTTATCAGGTTCGCCTGAGCAAGGTCGGCGACAACGTCCAGGTCACCGTCGAGAAGAACATCAACACCGTGGCGCCGGCCGATGTGGCCCGCAAGGTGTTGAGCGTGATTCAGGATAACCTGGGCTGATCCGATGCGTTTTGCCGTTCTCGGCAGCGGTAGCCAGGGCAACGGCACGCTGGTCGCCAGCGCTGGCACGTACGTGTTGGTCGATTGTGGTTTCTCCCTGCGGGAAACCGAGAAACGCCTGTTGCGCCTGGGTGTGCACCCGGCGCAACTGAGCGCGATACTCGTGACCCACGAACATGCCGACCACGTGCATGGCGTGGGTTTGCTGTCTCGGCGCTACAATCTGCCGGTGTACCTGAGCCATGGCACACTGCAAGGCCTGCGCAAGCCCATCGAGCCGGCCGGTTTCGTGGCCGGTGGCGAGCAACTGCGCATCGGTGACCTGGACATCAGCGTGGTCAGCGTGGCGCACGATGCCCGGGAACCGACGCAGTATGTGTTCAGCGATGGCGAGCGGCGCTTCGGGTTGCTCACCGACCTGGGGTCGTATTGCGACAGGGTGATGGACAGTTACCGGGACCTCGATGCGTTGATGATCGAGTCCAACCACTGCCGTGACATGCTGGCCCGTGGTTACTACCCGTACTTCCTCAAGCAGCGGGTAGGCGGGGAGCACGGACATTTGAACAACCACCAGGCCGCGTTCCTGGTGGCCGAGTTGGGCTGGCAAGGCCTGCAACACCTGGTCCTGGCCCATCTGAGCAGCAAGAACAACCTGCCGCAGCTGGCCCGGCAATGTTTCGTCGACACCCTCGGGTGCGACCCGGACTGGCTGCAACTGGCCGATCAAGATTCAGGGCTCGACTGGCGACATATCGCCTAGCCCACTACTTAGCAAGCGGAGCCCATCATGGAAAAACGTGAAGAACTCTACCGCGGCAAAGCCAAGTCGGTTTACAAGACCGACGACGCTGACCGCTTGATCCTGCTGTTTCGCAACGACACCTCGGCGTTCGACGGCAAGCGCATCGAACAGCTGGACCGCAAGGGCATGGTGAACAACAAGTTCAACGCCTTCATCATGCAAAAACTCGAAGCCGCCGGTGTGCCGACCCAGTTCGACAAGCTGCTGGGCGACAACGAATGCCTGGTCAAGAAGCTGGACATGATCCCGGTCGAATGCGTCGTGCGTAACTACGCTGCCGGCAGCCTGGTCAAGCGCCTGGGCGTGGAAGAGGGCATGAAGCTCAACCCTTACACCTTCGAGCTGTTCCTGAAGGACGACGCCAAGGGCGACCCGTTCATCAACGAATCCCACGTCGTGGCCTTCGGTTGGGGCACCGCCGAACAACTGGCGCGCATGAAGGAGTTGTCCCTCAAGGTCAACGAAGTACTGACCAAGCTGTTCGACGACGCCGGCCTGCTGCTGGTGGACTTCAAGCTTGAATTCGGCGTGTTCAGCGACGGCTCCATCGTCCTGGGCGACGAGTTCAGCCCGGACGGCTGCCGCCTGTGGGACAAGGACACCAAGAAGAAGATGGACAAGGACCGCTTCCGCCAAGGCCTCGGTGACGTCATCGAAGCCTACGAAGAAGTCGCCCAGCGTCTGGGTGTGCCGCTGTAATCGACGCAAGCATCTGATAGCACGGAAAAAATTTCGCTCGGGGGTTCGCTTCCGGCGAATGTGCTGGTATGATGCGCGCCACTGGAGAGATGCCGGAGTGGCCGAACGGGACGGATTCGAAATCCGTTGTACTGGCGACAGTACCTAGGGTTCAAATCCCTATCTCTCCGCCATATTCAGAAAACCCCTGTAATTCAATGAGTTGCAGGGGTTTTTCTTTTTTGGTTGCACTACTCAGTTGTACTACTCATCTTGGCAGGTCTTGCGAGATTTTCCCCAAGTACATGCGATTCAGCAGTACACCGCACGCCCGTAGCGAATTCTGAAGCTCCACGGTTCCCTCCAGCGCCTCTCGAACCCAGCACGCTGGGTAGTCTTTCTCCCTGTGCCTGAAGCCTTCGACCTTGCCTCCCCTGTTCTCATCTATGAATGAAATGGACGGATTGTGAACGATCAGTTGATGATGTTTGACCATGTTCATGAAGGCGTGCGTATACCCAAACCACTCTGAAGTGAGAGCGCCGCTCAGGCGATCTTTGAGTTCTCCAGTGGGAAGGGCGGCTTCCACATCTTGGATATAGAAATTGCGTTTCAGCGGCACTGGCACCACAAGGCCATTCAGCAACTGCCCAAAGCTGTCGTATGAATTGCGGGTGATTGCAATGCAGGCAATCAGGTTGGCCTCGCTGACTAGGCCAGCTTCATGAACTGTACTGTCCTCGTCATCGCATCCAAGTATTCGTTGGGCAAACTTTATTCCGTGAGGATCGTTTTCAGCGTTGAATGCGGTGAAGGCATCGCGAGCGAGGCACTTGTGGTATGTGAAGATATCGCGTGAGCGACCTAGGGAATTGATGATCTGAACAAGCCTTTTGCTTGTCTCTGGTTGGCGAATCTTAACCTGTGCCCTCAACGCTTCCAGGTTCCATGCTTCACTCATATTCACTTCCTTTTGCGTGGTAGTGATCCAGTTTAGCCTGAGTCGCTGCCCGGCAGACGTCTGTAATACGCTCGCTACGTTCCTGTCTGTCTTGGCTCTGCCGCTGTCTAAGGACTGGTACTCCGGCAATGATGGCGGGTTGCAATGCTTACGGCTAACCTGTGTGAACCACACAGGGACGTTCGCTATGAACACTCAGATCATGATTGCAGTGCTCATATTTAGCGTCGGGGGCGCCATCATGTCCTCGGCTCAAGCCTTAACGCAGGAGGAGGCTGATCGTGCTGTCAAGGCTATGAGCGAAAGGGATGCTCGCCAAGCGAGGGGGCAATCGACTCAACTTGAAGACTGCAAGCCCTACTCCTCAGCACGCACCAGTCTTTCAAAAGAATTCCTCGATTGTGTTTTTCGAAACAAGTCAATACTGAACGCGGAGCAGGCAGAGAAGCAAAGGGTGGAGACCGAGCAGGCGTTACAGGCAATGCGTCGGAACAGCCCTTCGCACTCCGGCTGGTCTTACCAACGGTGCGTTATAAAGAATGTACCGGACGGACAGAACGATTTTTCCGCTCGAACGATAGATCAGGACTGCCAGCAATATCCCTACTATGCAAAAAAGTTGGAGACCGATTTTTTCGGGTACAAAACCGCAGATGAATGCACGCTCGATGCTGGAAAAAAGACGGCCAGCCGAATTGCTTACATCCTGATCAAGCGTGCATGTGACGGTTTGTATCCGTAAGGTGCTTTTTGCACGGGGACGCGGGACAGACCATGATTATGAAGTGGGGCGATTACCAGTGAACTCAAAATCTTAGCCTGTCTCTCGTGGCCTGTTGCAGCGAATTCAAGTTATTCGAAACCAGGCAGACGCCAATCGTCGTCGCGAACTCCAAGAAGACTAAGCGTGACTGAAAGGTACAATTAGTATCGAAACAGGTCTTTAAAGCGGAGAGCATGAGTATTTTGCTTGGAGTTAGATAGCGTCAGTCATCTAGCTCAGGAAAAATGATTTTTCCTACAATCCAAGGCTGCACAATGTCGTTATGAGTTGTACGTAAAAACGATCCCCATTCTTTACGGTTGTGAGCGTCTGGTCCAATGATCGTCAGCAGTAGGTATGCATCTTTGAAATCATCATAGGCATAGATAAGCCAGAAGTCGTTGTCAGGGTCTTCCGTTAGGGCTGTGCGGTAGTACTGGCGGTCGATTTGGGCCCAGCGAGCTTGTGTCTCCGCAGTGCTCGCCAAATGAATGTGATATATATCGCTCAAATCGAGCTTTTCATCTCTGCCAAAGATGGTCGGAAGCTCGCCGCACACTTTGTAGTTATAAAAGTGTGCGGCAATATTTTTCCAGTTCTGTGTTTCTTCAAAAAGTGCGGAAATTTTAACGGCTGGCATCCAGGCCTACTTTGTAATAGGAAGCTTGCCAGTGATTACAAATTTATCGAACACTTTCTGACCATCACGTGCAGCTTGTCGAACGTCAAGAAATGTCAGCTCTTCGTGAGTGACTTTTCTGCGCGCTTTCTCGACTTTTTTTGTGGTAGCCATCGGAGCCTCCGAGGTGTGTGTATTCATGCTGATCAGCTTATGTGATTAATCGAGTCCGGGCAAACCGGAGGGTTTCGGTGTCATCGAACCATGCCGTTTCGACGAAATGGGCCCCGTGAGAGAGGCCCTTTGAGCTACGCCGGTTCTGCATCCAACCGCCGGGCTATGACGTCGAGTACGTCGCAGCCATCCCTCAAGGAGATGCAGCATAGTTGTGCAAAGTCCTGAAGGACCACTGAATCACTTGGAATGTCCCCTCGCATGGCGAGGTTCTCTAAAAGCTGGGTGACCGCGCGGATTCTATAGCCCGCCGTGTCGAGCAGGATGTGCAAAGGTGCGGAGGTATCGACGAAGAGAGGTTGATCGTCGGCATTGCTGGTAAGAGCCATGTATCTATTCATTTTTTAAATTCCATTTGATTGAGGACCTTCTTAGTCGTCGCCAAACGAATAAGGTGGTAGCTGTACGCGGGTTGGCGAACCGGACAAATAGAAAAACCGGCAGATCCGAAGATCTCCCACGCACAGCTACCGAAAAGCAGCATATTGCGCACGGTAGCGTTCCGCAATCCGTGAGAGGTTCCTGCATATTTGTCATGGGTCGCCAAACCCAAGCCGCTCTTACGAACGACACTTGGACTATAGAGCCCTTCTGGAGAAATCATCAATCAACTGATGAGTCAGAAAACTCTCTAAATTATGTGGGCGGGAAATGTCAGAAAATTCCCCGCAGCTATTGCCTCCCCGCCTTTTTTATCCCGCCCAACCCCTCCGCGACCTGCATAACCCCGGTGTCTGCCAGACCGAAAGCTTTGTAACAATTAGACTAATGGTCTATAGCTCAAGACATGGCTGCCGATAGGTCAGTCAATCCCCCATGAAAGGAGTGACACCCCATGCCACGGTTTTTTGCCGATCTGGGCTTTCGTTGGAAAATCACTCTCCCGATTACATTCCTGGCTGTGCTGCTGGTGCTGATGGGATGGACGGGCATGCGCGGCATCGGTCAGGTGACTGAATCGAGCACGCAGTTGACCAAACGTTATCTGCCGGCCATCAGCCTGTTGCTCAATGCCGATCGCGATCTTTATCAGGCTTTCGTCGCCGAGCGCAGCCTGCTTGACGGTCATGCGGATGAGCATATTCAAGCGTTGGGCGCCAGTCATGGCGAGAATGCGAAGCAGGCGTATGACCGCGTGCAGCAATATGCCGCGATGCAGCCCGGTGCCGAGGCGCAGGCGTTGGTCAGCCAATTCAATGACAGCTTTGGGAAATGGATGCAGGTTTCGCGGCGGGTCCTCGAACAGTCTGTAGGCGATCCGCAGGGCGCCAGCGCCTTGAGCTTTGGTGACAGTGAGCGTCTGTTCGAAACCATGCGCGACTCCATCGACAAGCTGGGTGAGCTGGAAGACGCGGCGTCACATCGCGAAGGCGATGCGGCGATTGAAAACGGCGAGGCAGTCGGCGTGCAACAGGGCGCAATTCTGCTGGTTGGGCTGCTCGGTTGTATCCTGGTGCTTGTTGTTCTGCCGCTCGTGGTGCTGAGTCCTATGCGTCGACTGCTGCACCGCGTCGAGCAGATTGCCGAGGGAGGGGGCGATCTGAAAGGGCGTCTCGAGGTACGCTCGGCCGACGAGTTGGGCCAGCTCGGCAGTGCCTTCAATCGTTTTCTCGACAAGCTGCAGCCTTTGATCGCCGAGGTTGGACGGGTGACCGGGGAGGTCGACTCCGCGGCGCGCGCCATGGCCGACATGGCCACGACGAATGACCGGTTGATCAGCAGCGAGCATGCGGCGCTCGATCAGGTCAGTACCGCCGCCACTCAGATGAGCGCGGCGGTGCATGAAGTTGCACATAACGCGGCGAACGCCTCGGGTGCCGCGCAACAGGCGAGCAGCCAGTCTCGTGACGGCGCCGAGGTGGTCAGCAGTACCATCGAATCGATCCGCCAGTTGGCCCAGGAAGTGGAGAGCGCTTCGGGCACGATCGAGGCATTGGCCCAGGAAACTTCCAGTATCGGTGCCGTGCTCGAGGTGATTCGTGGTATCGCCGAACAAACCAACCTGCTTGCGCTGAACGCCGCCATCGAAGCCGCGAGGGCCGGTGAGCAGGGCCGTGGTTTTGCCGTGGTGGCCGATGAAGTCAGGGCGCTCGCGGCCCGCACCCAGGATTCGACCAAGGACATTCAGGTTCGCATCGAGCGGTTGCAGAGCGGTGTCGCCAAGGCTGTGCAAGCCATGCATGTGGGCAGCAGCAAGGCCCGGGACAGCGTCGAACGTGCGGCGGGTGTCGATCAGGTGCTCAGCGGTACTGGCGGTTCGATCCAGCGGATCAACGACATGGCCGCACAGATCGCCAGCGCTTGCGAGGAGCAGAGCAGCGTCACCGAAGAAATTGCCCGCAACATCTCCGACATCCGCGACTTGTCCAACGAAGCAGCCGCCAATTCCGCCCAGAGCATGCACGCCAGCCGACAGCTTTCCACGCTGTCGCAAAACCTGGCAGGGCTGGTCGGTCGCTTCCGCACCTGAAACCGGTGGTGTCGCGTCTACTGACGACCACCTGCGAGCCCTGCATAGCAGGGCTTTGTCCTGCTGCCCGGTGTGTTGAATGCCGGGCAGATCGTCGACCGCACGCGCTACCTGCTCCAGGTGCACTACGGTCGGCGGATGGTCGCGCAGAAGTTCTCACCTTATCTGCACTGGCAGTTCAATCCTGAGGTCCTGGCCGCCGCGACACCTCGTCAACGGCGGTTGCTGGGGGGCCATCAGGACGCTGAATACGATTGAGCCTGGCTCAGTCAGATCCACACATCGTTGACCGCCGTTCGCTCATTGGTTTCTTCGCCGGTATTGAGGACGCCGCGTGGCTCGATCAGCAGCAATTTCACTTCCTCTGCGGCGCTGGGCTTATGCTCGACGCCTTTTTTGACCACGAACATCTCGCCCGGGCCAATTGTCACTGCGTCGTCGCGAAAGTCGATACGCAGCTCGCCCTCCAGCACGATGAAGGTTTCATCCGTATCGGCGTGGGCGTGCCAGACGAAGTCGCCTTCGAGCCGGGCGATCTTGAATTGGTAATCGTTCATTTCGGCCACGACTTTCGGTGCCCATTGTTCTTGGAACAGGGTGTATTTCTGAGCGAAGTTGATGGGGGCATAACGGGTCATCGAGGCATGCTCCTTGGTGGGGTGGTGCGTCCTACTTTATGGTTCGAGCCTGCGTGCGTATTGGATGATCGTGCAGCTTTTTGCGGCGCGCAGTCGCTGTCTTAGCGCAACATGTTCAGCCAGCGTGCCGGTGAAATACCGAAGGCCTGGGTATGCAGCCGGGTCATGTGGCTCTGATCGAAAAAACCACAGGCCAGGGCCGCTTCGCTCAATGGCGTGCCGTGGAAGGCCAGGCGCCGGGCTTCATTCAAGCGACGCTGGGTGATGTAGCGATAGGGGCTGGTGCCGTACAGCGCCCGGAAATCCCGGGACAGGCTCCATCGATCCCTGCCGCTGGCCTGCACCAGATCGTCCAGGGTGATCGTCTGGTCGAGGGCATCGTGGATGAACAGACGGGCACGCTCTGCCGCCGGGTAGTCGATCAGCCGCCGTCCACGCCTGTTGCCCGCCGCGGTGTCCAGTGCCTGGGCTACATCGTAGATGGCGTCTTCTTCTTCCAGCGGGTCGAGGGGATGATCCAGGCTGTTCAATAATCGACGGGTCGCGATGTTGAGGCGAGGATCGCTGGACAATCCTCCTTCGATGAAGGGCAATGCCTTGCCCCCCAACACGTGCTGGATCACCGACGGTTCTATGTAGAACATCCGGTAGCGAAACCCCTCGCTCGTCCCGGCTTCACCATCGTGCACCTCGTCCGGATGCAGGACAATGGTGCCGCCGGGTTGGCTGTGGCGTTTAGTGTGGCGATAGTTGAAGCTCTGCACGCCGGAAAGTGTGATGCCGATGGCGTAGGTGTCATGGCGATGGGTGGTGTAGCCATGCCCGCTGAAATAGGCCTCGATGCGTTCCATTTTCCTCGATTCAGGCGCTCGCACCAGCCAGTCGCGGTTGTGGATGGATCGAGTCATTGCACCGGCCTCCTGCTTTTGTCCGTATACCCTACCTGCCGGGTGACCTTCGTCACAGCAAAAAAGCTCAGGCTGCAGCACTGTTTACTTGAGGCGAATAAACCTGTGGCGAGGGAGCTTGCTCCCGCTCGATTGCGCAGCGACCGCAAAATCATAGGGCCGCTTCGCAGGCCAGCGGGAGCAAGCTCCCTCGCCACAGTTCAGATCTCTTTTACCGGCGTCTCACCCTGGACATTCTTGATCAGCCGGATAACGTGAAGGCAGTCACTCTTGTTCACATAGGATTCGCCACTGGCGATCGTTTCGTGGTTGCCGGCCCTCAAGCGCCAGCGCCACTGGCCTTTTCCGGTGCTCGGGGTGCCTCGGGTCTGTCGATAGATCTCAAAATACATCGGTTCGCTCCCTGCGATTCATTCACTCAAGACATGCATTGAACATGTGGCTGCAAGCCTAGCGAAGTGGGTGGTTTTGGCTATGGGAAATTCGTTTCCATTGGTTATCAAATATTGCTGGGCATGGCCCGGACCGGGTATTCGACCCTTTCAGGAAAAAAGTCATGTCGCGAACATGAGGTCGGCATTTCTGTTCAATCCCTGAAATAGGCTTTTCACTGTGGCGAGGGTGCCTCTTCCAAGTTCTTTGACGGTATTACATAGGCGCTTCGCCTTTTCGCGCATAGACGCACAACCCCCGGCGTTTCTACACTGCATCCCATCAAGGAATCGGGGGGCAGTGGATGAACCGCAACGAATTGCGCAAGGCCGACATCAACCTCATGGTGGTTTTCGAAACGCTGATGCTTGAGCGCAACGTGACGCGAGTGGCGGAAAAACTGTTCCTGGGCCAGCCGACCATCAGCTCGGCCCTCAATCGTTTGCGCAAAATGTTCAATGACCCGCTGTTCATTCGCGTCGGCCACCGCATGGAGCCGACGGCCCGGGCCGAGGAAATCATCCGGCATCTCTCGCCGGCGCTCGATTCGCTGTCGGTGGCTTTGAGCCTGACCCACGATTTCGATCCCGCCAACAGCACCATGACGTTTCGCATCGGCCTGTCGGACGACGTCGAGTTCGGCTTGTTGCCGCCGCTGTTGAGCAGCTTGCGGCAAGAGGCGCCGCAAATCGTGTTCGTGGTCCAGCATGTCGATTACTGGCGCATTCCCGATTTGCTGGCATCGGGCGATATCACTGTGGGTATCAGCCAGACGCGCGGCTTGCCGGCCAACGCCAAGCGCAAGCTGTTGCGCCACATCCAGCCTCGCGTGTTGCGCGCCGATGCGTCGGACACGCCGCTGACCCTGGACGAGTACTGCTCGCGGCCTCATGTGCTGGTCTCCCATACCGCGAACGTTGCCGGGTTCGCTGACGAATGGCTGGCCGAGATCGGACGCACGCGCCAGGTCGTGCTGTCGGTGCCGCAATACAGCGCATTGCCGGCGTTGCTGGCCGGCACCGACCTGATCGCCAGCCTGCCGGACTATACCGCTGCTGCCATGGCCGCTTCGGGGCACCTGTTCAACGAACCTTTTCCCTTCAAGACCCCGACCCTGGATTTGTCCATGGTCTGGCTGAGCCATGTCGACAGTGACCCGGCCGAGCGCTGGTTGCGGTCGCGGCTGGAGGCGTTCATGGGCGAACGCGTGCCGCTGGAACAGTCCTGACCCCGGCCCGCACCGAAACAAAACCTGCCTGAACGAATCAAGTCGAGGTAAGGTTGTGCCGGCTGAAACCCCCTCGTCATCTTTTCGAATCGGAGTCGAACACATGCCTCACCTGCACATGGAATACACCGCCAACCTGCCCCAGCTGAATGCCGAGGTCGCACTGATGCGCCTGAACAATGCACTGGTGCTCTCCGGTCAATTCGGCGCCGAGTTGGACGTCAAGAGCCGGGCCGTGAAGCTCGAGACTTTTCGAGTGGGTACAGGGATAGGCGAACGGGGTTTCGTGCACGTGAAGCTGGCCTTGCTCAGCGGCCGCTCGGTGGAAATCAAGAAACAACTGTCCGCTAGCCTACTGGCGGTGATCCAGGACCTGGGGCCATGGCCGGCCGAGGTCAGCGTGCAGCTGTGCGTGGAGATTCTCGACATCGACCGAGAGCCTTATGCCAAGGCCTTGATCGGTCAATGACGATCAGGTGCTACGTGGGCGCAGGCTTTGATGATCTGTTCGCGTAGCCAGGCGTTGGCACTGTCCTGATCGAGGGCCGGGCTCCACTGCATGTTCAAGGTAAACCCCGGTAGGCCCTTGGGCGCTTCGTGGTGATTGAAAATCGCCTCGTTGGCCAGCAGCTTCTGGATGCGGCGGGGCAGGGTCAGGATAAAGTCGGTGCCGGTGATCATTTTCAGTGCGGCACTGTAGCTGTTGGCGCGCGCGGCGATTTGCCGTTGATGCGCCTGCTGCGACAGCCAACCATCCACCCTGTTGGTCGCTGACGCCCAGGGCGTCGGAAACACGTGTCGGCGCTGTACGAAAGATTGAAGGCTCAGCTGTGGTTCAAGTGGCGTCGCCCGTTTGTCCACGACGCAAACCAGGTCCTCCTCCAACAACTGCCGGAATTTGAAGTCGGCATGGTTGCGGTGCACGTTCGGGCCGAAGCAGATCGCCAGGTCCAGGCTGCCGTCGCGCAACTCCTCTGCGGGATTGTCGGCTTCAAGCTTGTGCACGTTCACCACCACCGGCAGCTTGGCGTAATCGAAGCCATGCAGCAGCTGCGGCAGGATCAGGTGTTCGAAATATTCCGGTGCGCCAATATTGAAGGTAATGGCTTGCCGTGTCGGATCAAAGGTTGGCGGACCGGCATGGCACAGGTTGATGCTCTGCAAAATGCCGCGCACATGATCGTACATGCCCTCGGCCTTACAAGTGGGGCGCATGCCGGTGCGGGTGTTGATAAACAACTCGTCCTCGAAACAGGTTCGCAGTTTCTTGAGGCAATAACTGACGGTTGACTGGCTGACGCACAATGCCTCGGACACGCCGGTGACACTGCTTTGCTCGTACACGGCGCTAAACACCATGAGGTCCTGCATGTCGAGCTTTCTGAGGGCGTTACTGTTCAGCATCCGTTCTGTCTCTCGCTGTGCTCCTTGCGCGGATCTTGCGCAAACCAGGCTGATGATCCTAACGGAACGATGGTACCAAGAGAATGCCAGGCAGGCGTTTTCATGGTCGGGAACGGGACAGATAGTGTAGGGAGCACGACGTCTTGATCAACGACTGATGCGTTTGCTTATGTTTAGTTAGCGGCAATCCAAGCTCCATCAAATCCAGGTTTAACCGCCCAAGGTGCCGTGGGACGCTTGCCCGATGTGTCTCCTGTGATGCGCTCATGGACGGTTGGCCCCTGGCATTCAGATCTCCTTCACCCACCGCCGTCGATCCGGTCGGCAGGTTCCTGCCTGCCATG
The DNA here is from genome assembly GCF_057655955.1 of Pseudomonas sp. Soil_N_39. Taxonomy (NCBI): domain Bacteria; kingdom Pseudomonadati; phylum Pseudomonadota; class Gammaproteobacteria; order Pseudomonadales; family Pseudomonadaceae; genus Pseudomonas; species Pseudomonas sp. Soil_N_39. The sequence goes on along the minus strand of NZ_JBDGLI010000006.1, from coordinate 16,983 downwards.
GCCCCAGCCCTCAGCGCGCTCCCCTCCGAATTGGCCTTTTGGGCGCTCTGGCATTGCCGTCATGCGCGTCCTCCAGATACTCGTATTGCCTGTTGATCATTCACCGTGTTCGCTCAATGGCGAGCACAGACTGACGGTGCCTTGTCGCCCGTCCGACATGGAAATACGAGCCTTCTCATGAGCCTTTCCAAGCTTTCTTTCGCACCCGTGCAACACGCCCAGGCGTTCCTTGCGCAAAACCCGGATATCGAGCTGTTCGAGTTGTTCATTCTCGATAGCAACGGCGTGCCCCGGGGCAAGTTGTTGCATAGGGACGAGCTGTTGGCGGTCTACGAAAGTGGCCGGCCATTGCCCAGTACGATTCTCGGGCTGACCCTTAATGGCGATGATGTGGAAAACTCCGGGTTGGTGTGGGACGTCGGTGACATCGATTGCCGCGCCTATCCCATCAGCGGCAGCCTGCAGCGCATGCCGTGGCGGTTGATGCCTACGGCCGCGGTGCAGGTCAGCATGCATCCCCAGGAAGGCCTGCCGGCGACCATCGCCGATCCGCGTCATCTGCTCAGCCAGGTGATCGAGCGCTTGCAGGCCGACGGTTATTACCCGGTGATGGCGGCGGAGCTGGAGTTTTATCTGCTGGACGCCCAACGCGACAGCCAAGGTCGGCCGCAGCCGGCGCGGGACGCTGACGGTGGTCGACCGCGGGCCACCCAGGTCTATGGTTTGCGTGAGCTGGAGCAGATCGAGCCGTTCCTGGCCGACCTGTACGCCGCGTGCAAGCTGCAAGGCATTCCGGCCCGGACCGCGATTTCCGAATACGCTCCGGGGCAAGTGGAGATCACCCTCGAACACCGCAGCGATGCCTTGCAAGCCATGGATGAAGCGGTGCGCTACAAACGGCTGGTCAAGGGCGTGGCCCACAAGCACGGCATGCAGGCGTGTTTCATGGCCAAGCCGTTCGAGCACTTGGCGGGCTCGGGCATGCACCTGCATGTCAGCCTGGCGGACCGTGACGGCCACAACCTGTTTGCCAGCGAAGCCGCTGACGGCACGCCGCTGCTGCGCCATGCCGTGGGCGGGATGCTCGACACCTTGCTCGACTCGTTGTTGATGTTTTGTCCGAACGCCAATTCCTACCGACGTTTCCAAAGCAACAGCTACGCACCTCTGGCCGCCACTTGGGGCGTGGACAATCGCACCGTGAGCCTGAGGGTGCCGGGCGGCCCGGCGTTCTCACGGCACATCGAGCATCGTATCTGTGGCGCCGATGCCAACCCTTATCTGGCAGCGGCGGCGATATTGGCCGGCATTCATCGCGGTATACGTGAACAGTGTGATCCCGGTAAACCTGTCGAAGGCAACGGCTACGCCCAGGCGACCGAATTGCTGCCCACCGACTGGCTCACCACGCTGCGCGCCCTCGAGGCTTCGACTTGGGCGCGAGAAGCGTTTGGTGATGAATTCCTCGGTGTCTATCTGGCGGTCAAGCGCGCCGAGTACCGTCAGTTCATGGGGGAAGTCGGGGAGCAGGATTGGCGTTGGTATATGAATCAGGCTTGAGGGCAGCTTCAAGCTTCAAGCAGATCAGGCTTGCCGCTTATGGCTTGCTGCTTAAATAATTATTTAATAGCAACTTTTTCACGAAAAATTGATGGTGCGCTACCTAAAGTTTGTGTTGCCGTAGGAAATGAATTTTTCACATTTCCTGCGGCAAATTCTTTTTAAAAGAGCAACTTCAGGAAACCGTCAACCATCATGCTGACTATTAAAGCCGTGCGCCCCGAGTGGGTGACGCTGGCCGCCAGTGCCTTTTTGTTAGTGGGCTTCAATATCGTGCTCTGGCAACACTTGCTGGCGATCACCACGGCTGACGCCCGGGGCCTGCTGATGTGCGTGGCGTTTGGGCTGATGATCTTCTGCGCGTTCAACCTGGTGTTGACGCTCGTGGCCTTCCGTCCGCTGCTCAAGCCCGTGCTGATGTTGCTGTTCCTGATCAGTGCTGGCGTGGCGTATTTCATGGCCCAATATGGCGTACTGATCGATGCCGGCATGTTGCGCAACTTCGCTGAAACCAATGCCACGGAAGTCCGTGATCTGTTGTCGCTGAAGTTGTTTGTCTATATCGGCTTATTGGGTGTCTTGCCGTGCTGGTTGTTGTTAAAGACTCCGATCAACTACCGCAGTTGGCCCAAAGCATTATTAAGTAAGTTGCTGGTCGGCGTGGTCTCGGCCGCGGTGATCGGCCTGGTCGCCTTGGCCAACTACCAAGGCCTGTCTTCATTGTTTCGTAACCACCACGAATTGCGCTTGATGGTCGTGCCGAGCAACTACATCGGTGCTTCGCTCGGGTACTTGCGTGAACAGGTCGCATCGGCCAAGCAGCCGTTCATCACCTTGGGCGAAGACGCGAGCCGCAACCCGGCCTGGCAAACCCACGGCCGCAAATCCCTGACCGTCCTGGTGGTGGGCGAGAGTGCCCGGGCCGAGAACTTCGGCATCCTCGGTTATAACCGCGACACCACGCCGACACTGGACAAAGAGGCCGGCCTGATCGCCTTCACCGACGTGCATTCCTGCGGCACCGAAACCGCCGTGTCGGTGCCTTGCATGTTTTCCAACATGGGGCGCAAGAACTACGACGCCAGCGTCGCCAAGAATGAAGAGGGCTTGCTGGATGTACTCAAGCGCGCTGGGCTGGAGGTGATCTGGCGGGACAACCAGTCCGGCTGCAAGGGCACCTGCGACCGGGTCACGCTGCAGGATGTCAGCAATCTCAAGGACCCGGCCCTGTGCGCCAACAGTGAGTGCCGCGACGAGATCCTGCTCCAGGGCCTGCAGCATTTCATCGACACGCTTGATAAGGACACGGTGCTGGTGCTGCACCAGATGGGCAGTCACGGGCCTGAGTACTTCAAGCGCTACCCCAAGGAGTACGAGCATTTCACCCCGGTGTGCGAAAGCAACGCGCTGAACAATTGCAGCCGCGAGAGCATCGTCAATGGCTACGACAACACGCTGGTGTACACCGATCACGTGCTGTCGACCTTGATCGATCTGCTGCGGGCCAACCAGGACAAGGTCGACACGGCCATGCTGTACCTGTCGGACCATGGCGAGTCCCTGGGTGAATACAACCTGTTTCTCCATGGCACGCCCTACATGCTCGCCCCGGAGCAACAGAAACACGTGGCGATGCTGGCCTGGTTTTCCGACAGCTATCAGAAATCCTTTTCGGTCGACACCCATTGCTTGCAACTGAGCCGGGAAAAACCCTTGAGCCAGGACAACCTGTTCCACTCGATGCTCGGGCTGCTGGAAGTCAACAGCCAGGTCTACAACCGCGACCTGGACCTGTTCGCCAACTGTCGCGGTGCGGTGATTGACGGTGTCCTGGCGCGGGAGTGAGCGCCTGGACCTTTTTTTCACGCAAGGTTGGTTAACCTGTCATCCAATCTATTCCAAGAGTCGTTTGTATGTCCGGGTTACCCCCATCCACCGTCGAACTTGAGTTCGCCCGGCAGCATGACCAGGAACATGCGCAGGTCTGCCATCGGCTGGCACCGCGCCGCTTGCGCCTGGCGTTCTGGCGCGACGAGCACATGGTGCGCAACGCTCTGAAGATGGCGGGTGAGCCGGGGCTGGTGCTGGATGTGGCCTGTGGGGCGGGGCGGTTCTGGCCGGTATTGGCCGAGCATGCCAACCGGGTGATCCTGGCGACGGACCCGTCGCCGGACATGCTCGAGCACGCGCTCACCCACCATGGCGGCGCGTTGCTCCAGCGGGTCAAGACCTTTCCGAGTTCGGCGTTCACCATCGGGCTGTCGGCCAACGCGGTGGATTGTATTTTCTGTTTGCAACTGTTTCGCCACGTCAGTGCCAGCGAGCATCGCCTGGCGCTGTTGCGCGAGTTTCATCGGGTCAGTCGCGACACGGTGATCGTTTCGGTGCAAATCGAAGGACGCCTCAAGATCGGCCAGGCGCCGCAACGGAACCTGGCCGACAAGGCCGGTGTAGAAGCCGAGTTCTGCCAGGCCGGTTTCAGCGTGCTGTGGTACCAGGATTTCCTGCCCGGTTTTGCGCTGACGCGTGTTTATGTGTTGCGTAAGACCGGTTAAGTCTTGATGTAGGACTATTCTTGCTTTTTCGCAGGCGATTTCTCTTAAGGGGCTGCTCTATGGATGCTCGCAATCGCCAGCGGCGATATATACTGCGCGCCATTCTTCAAGGGAGAGCCGTGTGGCCATCGATATTCACTGGATTCGCGACAACGATAGCCTCGGTCAGTTTTGCGCCGAGTGGCAACAGCTGCCATTCGTCGCCCTCGACACCGAATTCATGCGGGTCGACACTTTTTATCCCATTGCCGGTTTATTGCAGATCGGCGACGGCAAGCGTGCCTACCTGATCGACCCCTTGACCATCGACAATTGGCAACCCTTGGCCGCCCTGCTGGAAAACCCGGCAGTGCTCAAGGTGTTGCACGCCTGCAGCGAAGACCTTGAAGTGCTGCTGCGCCTGACCGGTAGCCTGCCCGCGCCGCTGTTCGATACCCAATTGGCCGCTGCCTACCTGAACCTGGGTTTCTCCATGGGCTATTCGCGGCTGGTGCAGGAAGTGCTGGGCATCGAGCTGCCCAAGGGCGAGACCCGTTCCGATTGGTTGCAACGACCTCTGTCCGAGACGCAGATCAGCTACGCGGCAGAAGATGCCGTGCATCTGGCGGAAGTTTTCGTAGAACTGCGCCCGAAGCTTTCCGACGAAAAATACCGCTGGGTCCTGGAGGATGGCGCCGAACTGGTGGCCAACCTGCGTCGCGAAGTCGACCCGTACGAGGTTTACCGCGAGGCCAAGCTGGCCTGGAAACTGTCCCGCGCCCAATTGGCCGTGCTGCGCGAGTTGTGCGCCTGGCGCGAACGCGAGGCGCGGGCCCGTGACCTGCCGCGCAACCGCATCATCCGCGAGCACTCGCTGTGGCCCCTGGCCCGCACCCAGCCGGATAATCTCGGCGCACTGGCGAAGATTGAAGACATGCACCCGCGTACCGTGCGCCAGGACGGCCAGTTTCTGCTGGACCTGATCCAGCGCGCCGCCAGCATTGCGCCCGAGCAATGGCCGCCGGCCGTGGCCGAGCCATTGCCCATCGAGGCTGCGGCCCTGGTCAAGCGCCTGCGGGCGCTGGGGCAGGCTGAAGCCGAGCGCCTGGAGATCGCCCCGGAGCTGATGCTGCGCAAGAAAACCCTCGAAGCGCTGATCAAGAGCGGCTTCCCCGAGGGGCCTTACCAATTGCCCGATTCGTTGCGTGGCTGGCGCCGCGAATTGATGGGCCAGGCGCTGCTCGACAGCCTGGCCACTGCCGGAGAACAGCCTTGAAACGTATCTGCTCCATCTACCGCAGCTCGAAGAAAAACGAGATGTACCTGTATGTGCTCAAGAGCGATGCCTTGAAGCGTGTGCCCGAGCCCTTGATGACCGCCTTTGGCAAGGCGATCCATGCCTTCGACCTGGTGCTGAGCCCCGAGCGGGAGCTGTCCCGGGAAGACATCAACAAAGTGCTGGAAAACCTCGACACCCAGGGTTATCACTTGCAGATGCCGCCGGCCGAAGACGAGTACATCGAGCATTTGCCCGAAGAGTTGCTGCGCCGCAACGACCCGGTCTGACGGTAATGGGGGCACCTGTCCTGGGTGCCTTTTGTAACACTGGAATGATTTATTGACGACGATCGCAGGGATGGAGCGACACTCTGCCGGCGGTCGTCTGCACTGTTTTTGAAAGGTTTGATTCATGCGCGTTCTGATTGCCGAACACGATCACGCGGTGTACGCCCAGCTTCTGCGTCAGGCTGCACCCGATATTGAAGTCCTGACCAGCGGCGATTCCGCCGAACTGTCGCGGCTGGCCACCGATTGTCCGGTCTGGCTCGGCCAGCCTGATCTGCTGGCCACCCTGTTGCGTCAAGGCCACCAGCCCCGTTGGCTGCAATCGACCTGGGCGGGCATCACGCCGCTGCTGGCCGATGGCTTGAGCCGCGATTACCGCCTGACCCGTGCGGTGGGCATTTTTGGCCAGGTGATGGCTGAGTACGTGCTCACCTACATGCTCGGCCATGAGCGTGAGGTGCTGGCCCGGTTGGTCAGCCAGGTCGAGCGCAAGTGGGACAATCGCCAGGGCCAAGGCCTGGCTGGGCGCAAGGTGTTGATCGTCGGGACGGGGGACATCGGCCAGCGTGTGGCGCAGTTCCTGATGCCGTTCGGTGTGCAGCTGTATGGCATCGCCAGCGAAGCCAGGGCGTTGGCACCGTTTATCGAAGTCGGGGCGTTGAAGGACTTGCCCCGTCTGGTGGGCGAAATGGATTACGTGATCAATTTGCTGCCCAATACGCCGGATACCCATGACATCTACGACGCGGCGCTGTTCAAGCAATTCAAGCCGAGCGGGTTGTTCATCAACGTCGGCCGCGGCGTGGCGGTGGTGGATGCGGACCTGGTGCAAGCCCTGAAGGACGGGCACCTGGCCGGTGCGGTGATCGACGTCTGCCGCCAGGAGCCATTGCCACAGCGCCATCCGTTCTGGACCGCCTGGGGCTTGCTGCTGACCGGCCACAGCTCGGCACCGACCTCGCCACCGATGATGGTGCAATTGTTCCTGGAAAACCTGCGGGCCTACCAGGCGGGCGAAGCACTGCGCGGGGAAGTGGATTTCAGCCGGGGTTACTGACCCCCGGATTCAGCATGATCCAGTGTGGGAGCGAGCTTGCTCGCGATAGCGGTGGGTCAGTCGACATCAAAGTGGCTGATCTGACGCCATCGCGAGCAAGCTCGCTCCCACAGGGGAGTCTTCAGCGGTCACAAAATGGGGTTACAGGCTGAAGTCGCCTTCCGCCACCAGTTCGCTCAACGGCCGGCGCGGGCTTGGGACTTCGCGGGCCTGGAGGTACTCGGCCAGGGTCGATTTGTCTCCCAGCTTGCCAATCGCCACGGCGGCGTGCAGGGCGTAGCCTTCCGGGATCTTCAGTTCCTTGCGGGTCAGTTCCTGGTCGAAACCGGCCATGCCATGGGTATGCCAGCCGCTGAGGCTGGCTTGCAGTGCCAGGTGGCCCCAGGCCGCGCCGGTGTCGAAGGTGTGGGACTGCGCCGGGGTTTCCTCGGTGGCACCGGGCACCGCGAAGGTGGTTTTCGAGACGATGATCACCAACGCCGAAGCGTGTTGGGCCCAGCCGCGGTTGAACTCGTTGAGCAAACCCAGGAAGCGCTCCCAATTCGGCGTGTCGCGCCGTGCGTACAGGAAGCGCCATGGTTGTGAGTTGTAGGCCGAAGGGGCCCAGCGCGCGGCTTCGAAGAAGCTCAGCAAGGTTTCTTCGGCAATGCTTTCGCCGGTAAACGCACGGGGCGACCAGCGTTCGATGAACTGAGGGTGAATCGCGTAATCGGCAATGCGGGAATTGGCGCTCATGGGCTTACCTGGCTCGAGTTTGGAAAGACAATCAGAAACCTACGTCCCGCCGCCCGGCCTGACAAGCCCCTGCCTACCGACAGTCGCCAATGCTTGGCCTGACGAGGTCCCGGCACTAGACTGTCGGCCTTTTCACCACCTGATGTTGATGCTCGAGCCATGGCCGCCAAAGTCGAACCGTTCTGGATACGCAAAACCCTCGATCAGCTCGATCCGCAGGAGTGGGAATCGCTGTGCGACGGCTGTGGCCTGTGCTGCCTGCAAAAGCTCGAAGACGAAGACGACAACAGCGTCTACTACACACGTATCGCCTGCAAACTGCTGGACCTGAAAACCTGCCAGTGCACCGACTACCCCAACCGCCGTGATTTCGTGCCCGATTGCATCCAGCTCACGCCGGGCAAGGCCGATGAATTCAAATGGTTGCCGCCGACCTGCGGTTATCGGCTGGTCAGCGAGGGCAAGGACTTGCCGTTGTGGCACCACCTGGTCTGCGGCGATCGCGATGCCGTGCACCACGAACGCATTTCCCAGTCCGGGCGCATGCTGGCCGAAGGCAGCGTGCCGGAAGACGATTGGGAAGATCATCTGATTTTCCGCGCTGGCTGAACCACCGGCGGCGCACCACCAGGGAGAACCCATGGCTGCAGGATTGAAACGGATGCTGGCGGCCGGGCTGCTGGCGGTGTGCGGGCCGTTGTGGGCGGCGCAGAAAGTCGACCTGGATTATCACGTACATTTATTGCCACAGAGCGATCAGGCCGAGGTACGCCTGACCCTGGCCCGGGGTTCTGCGGTGCGCAGCCTGGATTTCGACCTCGGCGACGGCAGCCGCTACAGCGATTTCAAAGCCGACGGTCAATGGCAGCTCACTCCCGGCAAGGAGGCGCGTGGCGTCTGGCGTCCGGCCGCCGACAAGGCCAGCCTGAGCTACCGTGTGCGCATCAGCCATGTCCGCAAGAACGCCACCTTCGAAACCCGCATGACCCCGACGTGGGCGTTGCTGCGTGGCGACGATCTGGTGCCGTCGGCCAAGCTCGACCAGCAGGATGGCGTCGAACTGGTGGCCCGTCTTGAGGTGGAATTGCCCGACGGCTGGAAAAGCATCGAGACTCCCTGGCCGCGCATCGGCAAGCAACGTTTTCGCATCGACAATCCCTCGCGGTTGTTCGACCGTCCCACTGGCTGGATGCTCGCCGGCAAACTCGGCAGCCGCCGCACACGCCTGGGCGAAACCGAGGTGACGGTGGCCTCGCCCCAGGGCCAGGGCACGCGCCGGATGGATGTGCTGACGCTGCTGACGTTCGTCTGGCCGCAGGTGCAAGCGCTGGTACCGCGCTATCCGGGCAAGCTGCTGATTGTCGGCGCTGGCGATCCGCTGTGGCGTGGCGCTCAGGCCGGCCACGACTCGATTTACCTGCACAGCCGACCGCCGCTGGTCAGCGAGCGGGGCAGCAGCCCGTTGTTGCGGGAGTTGGTGCAGGCGCTGGCCCGGGTCAATGATCAGGACCGTAGCGACTGGATCAGTGAGGGGCTGACCGAGTACTACGCCATCGAACTGCTCCGCCGCGCCGGCGGCCTGAGTGATGAGCGCTACCAGACCTTGAACGAACGACTCGCCCGCGAGAGCAAGGGTGTCACCACCTTGCGCGGCGAGCAGATCAGCCCGGCGGCGGTGGCCAAGGCGGTGTTGCTGTTGCAGGAACTGGACCGCGAGATTCGCCTGAAGACCCGCAACAAGCGTTCGCTGGATGATGTGTTGCAGGGGGCGATGCGCTTGGAAACTGTCGATACCCAGGAGTTTGTGCAGCTCAGTGAAAGTGTCCTGGGTGGGAACTCTGCAGTGCTGGATACCCAGTTACTTCAGTAATATCGCTATCGCGGGCAAGCCTTGCTCCCACACTGAATCTTCGCCGGATGAACTATAGGGTACGACTCGATCCTGTGGGAGCAAGGCTTGCCCGCGATGAGGCCATCAGCTCCACCGCAAAAAATCAGAGCCCAACTTTGGGCGAATTCAACGAATCATTCCCCGTCACCGTAGCCGTGCTCGTCGCCGCCTCGGCATTGGCCTTCAGGCGACTCAGCTCCTCACCGGCCTGCTCGATCCGGGTGCGCGCGCTGTGCAGATTCTGGCGATTCTTTTCCAGCAGGCTCTTGGCCGAGCAATGTCCGGTGATCCCCCGCGCCAGGGCCAGGCCGCCGATCGCCAGTTGAGCCAGGCCGATCACCCCGCCACGACGCAAGCCCTTGCCCATCATCAGCACACCGCCGGCCAGTGAGCCAACGCGTTCCCAGCCGTGCACGTTTTGTGGCGGATGGGATTGGAAAGGGGTGCTCTCAATCGGCTCGAACGGATTGTTATCGCTCATGATCTGTCTCCAGTGTGGGGATTGGTATAAAACTGACTGCCTGAGCGATTGCCTCGTTCAATCGAATATCGCACCGATCAGCGGAATTGCGGCCCTGAGCGGGTGTTGTTGCCTTTGGCCATGCGGTCATACAGCACGACGTTGACCGTGGCGGCCAGGTTCATGCAGCCGGTGGTGGGGATGTACACCACGTCCTCGCACCAGTCGCGGATGTCCTTGTCCAGCGAACCGTCCTCCGGGCCGAAGATGTACAGCGCCCGGTCCGGGTGGGTGTATTCGGGCAGCGGACGTGCGCCTTCCACCAGCTCCACGGCCACTGGCACACAGCCCAGGGGCAGGATTTTCTTCAGGTCGTCGATGCCGATCAGCGGGATGTCGTAATGGACTTTCTTGGTGTCGGTGACGAAGTCGGCGGCGCGCTCATAGCGCTTGCCGGTGTAGAACACCGACGCCACGCCGTAGCAACCGGCGGCACGCATGACCGAACCGACATTTTCCGGTGACTTGGGGTTGAACAGACCGATGCAGCTATAGCGTTTGTTGGCCACGGGCGGGGTGCCTTTGGGGAAAAGGCGCGATTATACGGGGAATGGGGGAGGGTGGTCAGGTTCGAGATGTGTGGTGTTTGTTTGATCGCCATCGCGAGCAAGCTCGCTCCCACAGGGGGCGTGAACGCTGGAGATCCACTGTGGGAGCGAGCTTGCTCGCGATGGCGGCCTGACAGACTGTAATTTCTTTGGTGGTACCAGTTACTCGTCTTTCTTCATCAACCCAGCCAAAGCGGCAAAGGGGTTGTGGGTCGCCTTGGCGATTTTCGGGGTGCTCAGGGAGCCGTCGCCGAAGTATTGCTGGTCGGTGTAGCGCGAGTGCTCGTTATCGTGGCAGTACAGGCACAACAATTCCCAGTTGGAACCGTCCTGGGGGTTGTTGTCGTGGTTGTGGTCGCGATGGTGAACGGTCAGTTCGCTCAAGCGCTTGCCGGAAAACTCACGGGCGCAGCGGCCACAGACATGGGGGTACATTTTCAGGGCTTTGTCGCGGTAGCCCATCTCCCGATCGCGCTGGGCATCGGCGAGGATACGGTCCAGCTTGGCGGTGTTGGACGGTGGCGTTGACGAACTCATGGGTTCACCTTTGTAAAAAAGACTGATGACGGTTGGGCACAGTTTAGCTCAGCCCTTGAGTTTCTCGGCAATCCAGATGGTGTGGCGGGTGCCTTTGTTGCCATGGGCGAACACTTGCACCTCTTCGGCCTTGAAGCCGGCTTTCTTCAGTTTGTCGGAAAACTGCCGGTCGGCGCTGGCCGACCATACCGCCAGCACGCCCTTGGGCCGCAGGGCCTTGGCGCAGGCGGCCAGGCCTCCGGCCGAGTACAGCCAACTGTTGGCTTTCTGGGTCAGGCCTTCCGGGCCGTTGTCGACATCGAGCATGATCGCGTCGAACCCCTGGGGTTCGGCTTGCAGCACCTTGGCCACGTCTTCCAGGCGGATCACCGTGCGCGGGTCCGCCAGCGGCCGCCCGGCTTTTTCACCCAAGGGGCCACGGTTCCACTCCACCACGCCGGGCACCAGCTCAGCCACCACCACTTCGGCAGTCTTGCCCAGGTGCTTGAGGGCCGAAGCGAGGGTGAAGCCCATGCCGAGGCCGCCGATCAGCACGCGTGAGCCAGGACGACCGGCGACCTTGCGGCAAGGAATCTCCGCCAGGGCGTCTTCGGACCCGTGCATGCGGGTGTTCATCAACTGCCCGCCGTCACCGCCCTGGATCTTGATGACGAAGTCTTCGCCGTACTCGAACAGGCACAGGGCACCGCCGTTATCAGGGATGGGCGTGGTGTCGAGCAGAACGAAACGTTTCATGGAAATCTCATAGGAGGGCAAACCGCGCGGTAACGACTAGCCTTAAAGCAGACAATAGCCACGGAGCCATTGATGAAGTGCATCATTCTAACGGCCATTGCCCTGGCGGCGCTCTCAATAAGTTGCGCCCAGGCTCAACAACCGACGATTCCGGTCAACCCGCCCAGCATCCCAGGGTCGCCGGGCACTGCTACCCCGATGCCGTATCCGCCGGTCACACCCAACGGTGTGCCCAAGGCTGGCCCGGGAAGCGGTGGACCGCCCTTGCTGCCGCCCATTGAAATGCCCAAGCCGCCCAAGGACCAGCCGATACCGGGCATGGAGCCGAAGCCGGTGAAGGCCAAGTCGCCGGGGGGGTAAATCCTCGACACGACGCAATAACCTGTGGGAGCGAGCTCCTGCAGGTTTAATGGTTGCTGTCAGACCTGCTGCGACAACAACTGCCCATCGGCCATGCGCAGGCGCTTGGACAGGGAGACGGCGAGGGCGCGGATGATCTTGGCGGCGATCTTGGGGGCGTCGTTGAGCATTTTTTCCAGGGAGTCCTTGCCCAGGTTCAGCAACTGGCAATCACTGGCGGCGATGCAACTGGCCGAGCGCCGTTCGCCGTCGAGCACGGCCATTTCGCCGAAGGCCCGACCGCTGCGCAGGGTAGCGATGGTCACGGGTTGGCCGTCGGGGCCGGTTTTCTGCACGGCCACCTGGCCGGTGTGGATGATGCACATGAAGCTGCCGGCATCGCCCTCGCGGAAAATCGCTTCGCCCTCGGCGATGGCGCTGATGCTGAAATAGCCCGACGCCGCGGCGAAGTCGACGGGCAGCAACTGGTCGAACAGACCGCAGTCCATCAGCCAGTCGCGGATTTCTTTGTTCAGTAAGGTCGGTTCTGACATGTCGTCACGGTCTTTTTCTTGTGTTTGTTACGGGTTCAGGTTGGCCCGGGTGTAAGCAGATCTTTGGGACAGACTCTTGTGGGAGCAAGGCTTGCCCGCGATGGCATCAGCTTGATCTGACAGACAGAACTGAGTCGCCTGTATCGCGGGCAAGCCTTGCTCCCACAAAGGCTCGCTCCCACATTGGATTTTAGTTGTCTCAGAGCCTTGCGCATGGAGCTAAGACCCAGCGATCCGATGGAGTTCCTCAGACCAACCCCAAAACCTTCAAGACAAATGCATATTCGAGCGCTACGTCACGCAATCCCTGGTAACGCCCGCTCATTCCACCGTGGCCGGCGCCCAGTTCGGTCTTGAGCAGCAGGGGGTTGTCGTCGGTCTTGGTGGCGCGCAATTTCGCCACCCACTTGGCCGCTTCCCAGTACTGCACGCGGCTGTCGTTGTAACCGGCGATCACCAACAGCGCCGGGTACGCCTGGGCGCGGACGTTTTCGTACGGGGCGTAGGCCCGGATCCGATCATAAACGTCCGGCTCCTCTGGATTGCCCCATTCGTCGTATTCGGTGACGGTCAGCGGCAGGTCGGGGTCGAGCATGGTGTTGAGCACATCGACGAACGGCACTTCGGCAATCGCCACCTTGAACAGCTCCGGACGTTGATTGAGCACCGCGCCGATCAGCAGGCCGCCGGCGCTGCCGCCACTGATCGCCAGTTGGTCAGCGGTGGTGAAACCGTTGGCGATCAAATGTTCGGCGCAGGCGATGAAGTCGCTGAAGGTGTTGTGCTTGTGCTCCTGTTTGCCGGCGCGATACCAGGCTTCCCCCAACTCACCGCCGCCGCGCACGTGGGCAATGGCAAACGCCACACCACGGTCGAGCAGGCTCAGCCGCGCATGGGAAAACCACGGGTCGAGGCTTTCGCCATAGGCGCCATATCCGTACAAGTACAGCGGCACCGGCTGGCCAAGGGCTTCGCGCTTGACCACCAGGCTGATGGGCACCTGGGTGCCGTCCGCTGCCGTCGCCCAGAGCCGCTGGCTGACGTAGGCATCGGCGTCGAACGGCCCCAGCACCGGGGTTTGCTTGAGCACGACCTGCGCGCCGCTAGCCAGGTCCAACTGACGGATCTGCGCCGGGCGGTTCAGGGCCTCGTAGCGCAGGCGGATGCGCTCGCTGGAAAATTCCAGGCTGTTCTGCACATGCAGGCTGTAGGCCGCGTCCGGCAACTGCACCCGATACGCCGGCAAGCCCTGGGGATGCACCTCGATGATCGGCAGGCCGCCCTCGCGCAGGCTCAGGGTCATGGCCCCGGCGTTCAGGCTCAGGCCGTCGATCATCACCGTGTCGCTGTGGGGGATCAGGTTTTGCCAGTCGGCCTCGGTCGGCGTCACGCCGGTGTCGGCAGCCTGGTACAGGGCGAAGTTGATCCCGTCGCGGTTGCTGCGGATCAACCAGGTCCATTGGCCATCGAGCCGGCCGTGGTCGACGTCGTATTCGTGGTTTTCCAGGCGTGGCGCCAGGCAAGTGAAGGGCTGTTGCGGTTGCGCGGCGTCCAGCACCCAGACTTCGCTGGTGGTCTTGCTGCCCAGGGACAGGATCAACTGCTTTTCCGAGCTCGAACGATAGCAATGCAGGAAGAAGCGCCCGTCCGGCTCATGGAACACTTGCTCGGCGGCCGTACCGTCCAGGCGATAGCGCCAGAGTTTGTGAGGACGATGGGTCTCGTCCAGCTCACCAAAAAACAGCGTCAGGCTGTCGTTGGCCCAGGTCATGCTGCCGTCGCAATCGTCGAAGGACAGTTCACTGACCTTGTCGTTGGACAATTCCTTCACGAACAGGGTGTAGATCTCATCGCCCGTGGTGTCCAGGCTGTAGGCCAGGCGCTGGTGGTCGGGGCTGATGCTGAAGGCGCCCAGGGCAAAGAAACCGCCGCCGGCCAACGCGTTCGGGTCCAGCAGCAGTTGTTCGCGGCTTTCGTCCACGGTCAGGCTGTCATCGGTCGGGCGCGGGCAACGGTAATGGCGCGGGTATTCGTCGCCGGCCGTGGTGCGGGTGTAGTACAGGTACGGACCCCAGGGCGAGGGCAGGGACAGGTCGGTCTCGAGGATACGCCCCTTGATTTCCTGGAACAGGGTTTCGCGCAGTTCCGCCTGATCGGCGAGTTGCGCCTCCTGATAGCTGTTTTCCGCCTTGAGGTAGTCGAGCACGTCGTCGGTGTCGCGTTCCTGCAGCCAGGCGTACGGGTCAACGCCGGCGTCCTTGCGGGCAATCGGGGCGTTGGAAACGTGGGCAGATAGGGACATGAAAGGCTCTCGAACGTTGTACAAAAAGGGACACGCGGCCTGGACAGAAGCCACCACACAGGCCATTCGCCAGACGCCGGGGCAGCCTGACGCGTGAAAAGCCGTTACTATAAGCGTCTCTTTGCCTGCCTTGCCATGGACACCATGACCGAGAATGACTATCTGATCGCCTGGGGCCTCTACGCCTTCGCCGCCCTGGGCTGCCTACTGGTGTGGATGCGTATGACCCGCTGGATGTGGCGCTGGTTGCGCGAGCCGCTGCGCTTGTTGATGGCGGTGTTGCTGTTCAGCCCCACCGTCGTCGACCCGGTGAAGGACAAAGTTGCCCCAGCCTTGGCCATTGTCGCCCTGGACATCTTGTTCAAGGTTGGCAACAACGTCTGGCGGGCGGCGTCCGATCTGCTCATGTATGGCATGATCGCCTTCGGCCTTTACTTGGTGATCGTGCTGATCCGCTTCCCCATCGAGCGGGCCGCCAATGCGCGCAAGGAGCGGGCTGCCGCCGCAAAAGCCGCCGCCGCGACCGAAGAGCCCGAGGATGAGCCACCGTTCGGCGTGGCCGGTGATGACCGCTACGGTCGCCCGCCCGTGCCGAGCAACCCCCAGCGTTCGCGTATCGAACCGCGCCTGTAAGCAGGCCTGCCCCTTGAAGCGAGAGTTCGAGCATGTGTGAGTTACTGGGCATGAGCGCCAATGTGCCGACCGACATCGTGTTCAGCTTCACCGGGCTGATGCAGCGCGGCGGCAAGACCGGGCCGCACCGGGACGGTTGGGGCATCGCCTTCTATGAAGGCCGTGGCCTGCGCCTGTTCCAGGATCCGGCTGCCAGCAGCGAATCGGAAGTGGCGAACCTGGTACAGCGTTATCCGATCAAGAGCGAAGTGGTGATCGGGCATATTCGCCAGGCCAACGTCGGCAAGGTCTGCCTGTCCAACACCCACCCGTTCGTGCGTGAGTTGTGGGGCCGCAATTGGTGTTTTGCCCACAACGGCCAGCTCGCCGATTTCCAACCGGGCGTGAGCTTCTACCGTCCGGTGGGCGACACCGACAGCGAAGCGGCTTTCTGCGATCTGCTCAACCGCGTGCGCCAGGCCTTCCCGGAACCGGTAGAGGTGGAACAGCTGCTACCGTCGTTGATCGAGGCTTGCACCGAATACCGCAGCAAAGGCGTGTTCAACTGCCTGCTTAGCGATGGCGACTGGCTGTTCTGCTATTGCTCGACCAAACTGGCCCAGATCACCCGTCGCGCGCCGTTCGGCCCGGCGCGTCTCAAGGACGTGGATGTGATTGTCGATTTCCAGGCCGAAACCACGCCCAATGACGTGGTCACGGTGATCGCCACCGAACCCTTGACCGAAAACGAAACCTGGACCCGCTACGAACCGGGCCAATGGAGCCTGTGGCGACGCGGCGAATGCGTCAGCCACGGCCGGACCGAATAAGGACGTCACGTTATGTTGCTCAGTTATCTACGGCTGGTGTTGTTCGCGGTGGGCCTGTTGGTTGGGGTCCAGGTGCCGGGCTTCATCAATGATTACGCCAAGCGGGTCGAGGCTCACCTGATCGAGGCGCAGACCGGCCTGCAAGGTTTCCAGGGCACCGCCAACCAGTTCTTCAAAGGTGACATGCAGGCCCTGGTGGCCCATTACCGTGCCAGCGAGGACCCGATCTTTCGCAGCGATGCCGACAGCCTGAACACTTTGCTCGTGCGCCAGCAGGCCCTGGACAAGCAATTCCAGGCGATGCAGGGCCCATGGTACATCCGCCTGCTGCAAGTGGCGCTGGCCGCCGATCCGGACATCCGCAAGGAAACCTGGAACGGCTACAGTTACCAGATCCTGCTGACCCCCGAGGCCATGGTCTGGGGCATCAGCGGCGCGATGTTGCTGTCGTTTGGCCTGGAATGCCTGTTCCGCCTGATCGACTGGGTGGTGCTGGGCGGCAAGCGCCTGCGCCAGAGCCGACCGATCGAAGAGCGCAACCTGCGCGGGCTCTGATGCTCGGCTCATAGGGCTTTTTTGTGGCGAGTGTCTCGTCCTGAATAAGGTTTACACCTTCTGACCTATCCTCAGGAGGAACCAATGGATTCAGGAAGAAGGCGTAGT